>JAZJZU010000073.1:9652-39484 GCA_040389605.1 Gemmatimonadota bacterium | reverse complement strand
GTCGCCCCGTGTTGCGCCCGCTGCGGCAGCGAGGTCCTCAGCGACTGCGCTTCTTCATCGAACGCGCCTTCACGACCGCGACTCCTGCGGCAACCGCTGCCGCGGTGCCGATGACGACCTTGGCGATCTTCTTGTTCTTCTTCCGCTTCGCCTCTTTTCCGGTGACCTTGTCCGACAGGCGCTGTGCCGCCGACTTGGCCGCCAACTTGACCGCGGCGCCACCTTCCTCGGCCTTCGTCTTCGCCTGTTTCATCGCTGACGTGGCCGCCTTCTTCGCCGCCTTCTTGATCGTCATCCAGTCCTCCTGAGCGTGATGTGCCGTAGCGGGGGTCTGTCCGATGAATAGGACGCGTGACAGCCCGAAAGATGCACGACGCGGGTCACGCGCGCGAGACTCGCACTGCCGCTACTCACGGCGCTCGCCGCCCGAGGAGATGGCGCAGGGCCCCCTCAAGGTCACCGTGACGCCAGCGATAGCTCGAGTCAGTCAGGACGCCAGGCACAACCCGCTGGCTCGCGAGCAGGGTCGCGTCTGCCATCTCGCCAAGCGCGAGTCGCAGGGCGGGTGCAGGCACCGGGAGGATGGCCGGGCGGCGAAGGACCCGGGCGAGAGTGCGAGTGAAATCGGCATTGGTCACCGGAAATGGCGTCGCTGTGTTGACGGGACCCTCGATGGCAGCGGAATGAAGCAGGTGATGCAGTACGCCGAGGAGGTCATCGATGCCGATCCACGAGAGCCACTGACTTCCGGAACCCAGTGGGCCGCCGAGGCCGAGGCGGAAGGGGAGCAACAGCTTCGCCAGCGCACCGCCGCGAGGCGAGAGAACCACACCGAATCGCGGATGCACGACCCGGATCCCCGCGGTTCGCGCCGGGGCCGCGGCATCCTCCCACGCAGCGGCAAGCGTGCCCAGAAAATCACTTCCTGCAGGCGCCTCCTCGGTGAGTCGCGCGTCACCGGCATCTCCGTAGTATCCGACGGCCGAAGCGCTGATCAGGACGCGCGGTGGCTGCCTGAGGGCAGCCAGCCGGGTGGCGAGCAGGGAGGTCGGGGTGGTGCGGGAGTCGAGGAGCGCCCGCTTGCGATGAGGACTCCACCGCGCTCCGGCGAGGTTCTCACCCGCGAGATGGATCACGGCATCGAGGCCTTCAAGGGCCGGTGCGTCGAGTTCGCCTCGCGCGGGATCCCAGCGGATCCCGCCGGCGATCGGGTGGCGGGACACCGGAATCAAGGTGTGGCCCTGCGCCGTGAGGTAGGGAGTCAGGGCGGAGCCGATCAGCCCCGTGGCGCCCGTGATCGCAATTCGCATCGGGGTCATTGGCTCCGCGTGGAACTGCTCCAGGTCGCCCCGGGTGATGTCGTGTCGATACGCGAGCAGTTGATCCAGCTGCCTGCGGAGGTACTTCCCTGCGATGGCCTTGCCGAGCGCACCGCCGGGGAGTTCGGCCGCGATGGCATCGGTCAGGAGACTGCCGACTTCGTGGTCATCGAACCGGTGATCGTGCTGCCAGGAGGTGAACGGACCCGCCAGCTGCACGTCGCGAAACCCCCGCCCGGGCTCGACCATCGGATGCTTGAGGCGCCAGACCAGTCTGAGCGGGCCGCGGCTGATCCGGAGCGTCACCGTGCTTCCGGCTGCCAGTGGTCCGCTCCGCTCGAGTACCTCCACACGCTCCCAGGGGGGTGTGAGCCGCTCGAACGCCCCCGGTGCGGCGTGCCAGCTCCAGAGTGCTTCTCGCGAGGCCGCAATGGCCGTGCTCCGGCGCACATCGACGGCGCGCCTCGATGCGTGTGGGTCAGCGGTCATCGGCCGTCTACTCTGCCCGAAGCCGCTGGGGCCGCTGTCCCTGCCTTGAAGCGTTCATTAGACTTGTGCCTCCATTGCCCGGTTACCGCAGGAGTTGCTTGATGGCCGCATCGTCGACCGCCACGTCCGCCCTCACCCCGTCCGCCGATCCCGCGAAGTGGACCGTCCGCGACGCCGAAAAACTCTACAACATGCCCGGCTGGGGGCTGGGGTACTTCCGGACCAGCGAGGCCGGGCACGTGACGGTGCACCCCGATGGCGCCCCGGGCGGCGGAATCGATCTCTATCAACTGGCGATGGACCTGAGCGCGCAGGGCGTCGGACTCCCCCTGCTGCTTCGCTTCTCCGACATCCTGCGCTCCCGCATTGGTGAGCTTGCCGACCGGTTCCGCCTGGCAATCGATGAATTCGGCTATGAGGGAAGCTACACCACCGTCTACCCGATCAAGGTCAACCAGCAGCGTCACGTCGTGCAGGAAATCGTCGAGTTCGGGACACCGCACGGGGTGGGCCTCGAATGCGGCTCGAAGCCGGAGCTGATGGCGGTGCTCGGCCTCAACGAGAGCGACCGGCACCTGATCATCTGCAACGGGTACAAGGACGAGGAGTTCATGCGCCTCGCACTGATCGGACAGCAGCTGGGTCACAAGGTCGTGATCGTGCTCGAGCAGCTCAACGAACTCGATGTCCTGCTCAAGGTCGCCAGTGAGATGGGAATCGAGCCGACGGTCGGCGTGCGGATCAAGCTCGTCACGGAAGGGTCGGGGCGCTGGGCCAAGAGCGGCGGGGAGAAGTCCAAGTTCGGCCTCTCTGCGGTGGAGCTGCTCCGCCTGCTCGACCGTCTCGAGCAGGTTGGCAAGCAGCATATCCTCAAGCTGGTGCATTTCCATCTCGGTTCGCAGATCACCGACATCCGCTTCGTGAAGGCGGGGCTCGAAGAGGTCGGCCGCTACTATGTCGAGCTGCGCAAGATGGGATTCGGGATCGACTATGTCGACGTCGGCGGTGGCCTCGGGGTGGACTACGACGGCTCGCGGAGCACGCGGCCGGCGTCGGTGAACTACACAATGCGGGAGTACGCCAACGACGTGGTGTACACCATCGGCGGCGTCTGCCGGAACGAAGGGCTGCCGATGCCGCACCTGATCTCCGAGTCGGGCCGCGCCATCACGGCGCACCACTCGCTGCTGCTGATCAAGGTCATCGACTGCGAATCACAGAACCAGTCGGCGCCCGTGGTGCTCGCGGCAGACGATCAGCCGTTGCTGCTCGAGGCCCAGGAGAATCTCGATACCCTGACCCACGACCGGATTGGCGAGACCTTCCACGACGCCGTCTTCGCGAAGGAACGCTCGCAGGAGCTCTTCGCCAGCGGCGTCTATTCCCTCCGCGATCGTGCGGCCGCCGAGCAGCTGTACATCACCACCCTGAATGCCCTGGCCCACGCCATCGGCGACGACCGGGCATCGTTCCCGGAGGTCACGGCGCACCTCGAGTCCGAGCTGGTGGATCGGTACTTCTGCAATTTCTCGGTCTTCCAGTCCCTGCCCGACAACTGGGCCATCGATCAGCTCTTCCCCATCATGCCGATTCACCGGCTCGGGGAGATGCCCACCCGGCGCGGTACGATTCAAGACGTGACCTGTGATTCGGACGGGGTGATCGACCGATTCACCGGGGGGCGAAAGGGAAAGCCGTCGCTCGAACTCCACCCGTGGAAGGAAGGGGAGCCGTATATCCTCGGCATCTTCCTCGCGGGGGCCTATCAGGAGATCCTGGGCGACCTGCACAATCTCTTCGGCGACACCAACGCCGTGCACATTCGCCAGACCGCGGACGGCTATGAGGTGACCGACCTGGTTCACGGCGATACCGTGACCGAAGTGCTGACCTATGTGCAGTTTCACGCGTCCGACCTGCTGGCGACGTTCCGGCGCAAGATCAACCGCGCAGCCGGGCTCTCGCGCCAGGACGCCAATGCCTACATCGCGGACTATGTGGCGGGGCTCGAGGGCTACACCTACCTGGAGGAGTAGCCCCCGGCGCGTGTGCTAGCGGCCTTCCATCGAGATGAATCCCCGTTCGCCCGGGCCAGTGTAGATCTGGCGCGGGCGCGCGATCTTCTGCTCCTTGTCGGTGATCATCTCTTCCCACTGCGCGAGCCATCCCGGCAGGCGCCCGAGCGCAAAGAGCACCGTGAAATAGTCGGTCGGGTAGCCCATCGCCTGATAGATGAGTCCGGAGTAGAAATCGACATTCGGGTAGAGCTTGCGCTTGATGAAGTATTCGTCTTCCAGCGCAATCCGCTCGAGCTCGAGTGCGATCTCGAGCTTCGGATTGAGGCCCGTCTGCGCAAAGACGTCGTTCGCCACGCCCTTGATGAGCTTCGCGCGCGGATCGTAGGACTTGTAGACCCGGTGACCGAAGCCCATCAAGCGGTCGCCTCCGTTCTTCACTTCCTCGATGAACTTCGGGATCCGGTCCTTGGTTCCGATCTCGTCGAGCATTCGCAGGACGGCCTCATTGGCCCCGCCGTGCAGCGGCCCGTAGAGTGCCGCGATGCCGGCGGAGACCGCGGAGAAGGGATCGACGCCGGACGACCCGACCGCACGCACGGCGCTGGTCGAGCAGTTCTGCTCGTGGTCGGCGTGGAGGATCAACAGGATCTCCAGTGCGCGCTGGAGCACCGGATTGCCTTCGTGCTGGCCGCCGATGCTGAACGTCATATTGACGAAGTTCGCGATATAGTCCAGGTCATTCCGCGGGAACTCGTAGGGCAGGCCACGCGAATGCCGGAAGCAGAACGCGGCAATGGTCGGAAGCTTGGCCATCAGCCGGACGCGCTGGATGTAGCGGTTCTCGGGATCGTCGATGTCCTTAGCGTCGGGGTAGAACGTCGACAACGCCCCGACCACACCCAGCAGCATTCCCATCGGGTGGGCGTCGTAGCGGAACCCCTCCAGCAGCTTGATGATGTTGGTGTGGACGTAGGTGTGGTAGCGGATGTCATTGGTCCACTTGTCGAGCTGCGGCTGGGTCGGCAGTTCACCTTCGTTGAGCAGATAGGCCACTTCGAGGAAGCTGGCCTTTTCGGCGACCTGCTCGATCGGGAATCCGCGATAGCGCAGGATTCCCTTGTCGCCGTCGATGAAGGTGATGGCACTGCGGCACGCGGCCGTGTTCATGAAAGCCGGGTCGTAGGTCATCATTCCGAAGTCATCGGGCTTCACCTTGATCTGGCGAAGGTCGATGGCGCGAATGGTGTCGTCGGTGATCGGAAGGTCGTAGGACGTTCCGGTCCGGTTGTCGGTGATGGTCAGGCTGTCGCTCGCCACGGGCGGGCCTCTGCAGTCGAGGGTGGAGCGTGATGCCGAAACAGCTGGCACAGGGAATCTACACGGGAGCGGAAGTGGTGCGCCGCCACGATATCTTGTCGGGATGACCACGCCAATTCGTCCGACCGGGCCCACGCTCGCCGACCGCCGGGAAGGGTTCCTCGTGGGTGCCACCATCGGTGCCGCTCTCGCCGCCGGAACGGCCGCCCTGACCGATCCCGGCGTCATCCGGGCTCAACTGGGCGCCGATGGTCTCCCCGTGGCTCAGGGGCCGATCCCGGGACGCAGGAGGGCCGCTACGGCGCTGTCCGACGCCCTGCTCGAGGAGCTTGTCGGCGGCGGGGTCGATCTCCGCCGCCTCGCGGGCCGATGGACCGAGTGGTGGCGACAGGATGGTCTCGATGCCGACCCGTTGCTGGCGCTCGCCCTTGACCACCTGCGCGATTTCGACGCACCAATCGAAGTGCTGCCGGGGCAGGGGATTGCACCGATCGCCGCTGCCCTGCCGTCTGCGCTCGCGGGCGCCTCCCCGCAGGCAATGGTCGCCGGGGCGTTCCACGTTGCCCGACTGCTTGACCCGAGCGAGGAGTCCGCGCTGGCCGCCGTTTCGATTGTGGTGGCCGCTGCCCGGCTGCTGGACGGGAGCCGGGACTTCCTTCCCGATGTCATTGCGGTGCTCCGCGCCAACGACGCGCCGTCGGGGCTGCTCGAGGCGGTCCGCGCGATTCCGCGTGACCCCCGCACTCCAGCGGCGTGGCCGCAGGGCGCTACGCCGACTCCCACCGCCACCGTCACCTGGCTGCTCTGGACGGTCCACCATCGTCCTCGTGGACTCGACGCGCTTGCCGCGATGGCGCTCGCGGGTGACATCCCCCCGACTGCCGGTGCCGCGCTCGGTGCGCTGGTCGGCGCACGCGATGCACTCACGAACTGGCCCGCGGCCTGGCTGGAAGCCGCCGGAGAGGAAGCCACCCTGCGCGCGAGCCTCGCGCGACGGATCGGCGGTGGCTGATCGCACGCCACGGGACGCGCGGATCCGCGGCTTCTGACCGGGCGCTGACAACCTCAGGCAGAGCGCCGGCATAGTCTTCACCCCGTTGCGCACACGCGCGTCGACGGGGGAGATCGCGATGACAGAAGGCCATCTTTGGGCGGTGCGTCCCGGCCAGGTGCTGGCGGCTGGTGCGGTCGCTGCCATCCTCGATTTTGCGCTCGCGTGCGCGATCGGATTTGGAGTGCGCGGCGTCATCGCGCCGGCAAAGGTGCTGCAGGGAATTGCCTCGGGGGCCATCGGGCCGGACGTTGCGGCCGAGGGAGGATGGCGCATCTGGGCCGCGGGTGCGGTGCTGCATTTCACGATCGCGCTGATCTGGGCGGCCATCTATGCCGTCAGCACGAGGCGGATTGCTCCGATCCGCGCTCTTCGCCTCGGACTCGGGCCGGCCCGCAGCGGCCTGCTCTTCGGGTTCGTGGTCTGGGCCGCGATGCGATTTCTCGTGGTCCCGCTGTCGCACGCACGGAGCGGCCCCCTGGTCTTCTCCGGTGTGCTCGTGGCGATGGTCACCGGTCATATGCTGCTGGTCGGCCTGCCTATCGCCCTGATCTCGGAGCGGCGCTAGCCGGCCGAGTCGCGCACCATCCCTTCCTCCAGCCAGGCGAAGTCTCCCTTCAGGACGCGTTGCGCCGTGCGATACGTCACGACGTCATCAGGGCCGAACGTTTCCCGGAACAGCGTGTCGACTCGCTGCCGCGCGTGCCGGCAGAAGATGTCGGCCAGCTCGATGGCATCGCTGTTCCCCCCTTTCCGCATTGCCTCGGCGCGCGCAATGGCCGCGCTCATCGCGAGGAGTTCGGCACCGACATCCACCAGGCGGAAGAGCACGGACTGGCGCTGTTCGAGTTTCGGTCCGAAGCGAACCATTGCGTGAAAGAGGGTGCGCGCCAGCTTGCGTGACCGTCGCTCAACGAACCGCAAGTGCCCGGCGAGCGTTCCGAATTCACCGTGCTTGAGGAAGGCGAGTCCGAACCAGTGCCGCGGATACCAGCGGGCATAGAAGAGCGCGGCACGGAGCAGCGTGCGGATCCTGGTTCCGGGGGAACTCTTCGGATCGATCAGGTCGCCCGCGACCTTCAGGTGCGTATCAACGGCCTCCCGGGCGATGAAGAGTCGCATGATCTCGCTCGACCCCTCGAAAATCCGGTTGATCCGGAAGTCGCGATACATTCGCTCGACGGGATCGGCGCGTTCCCCCCGGAGCCGAAGCGAGTCGGCGGTCTCATAACCCCGGCCTCCCTTGATCTGGAGACAGTCGTCGATGATCCGGTCGCCGACCTCCGAGTTCCAGAGCTTCGCGATCGCCGCCTCCAGGCGGATGTCGGCATCTCCCCGATCGGCGAGCAGCGAGGCCAGGTCGCTCACCGCCTGCATCGCGAAGGTGTCCGCTGCCATCCGGCCGAGCATCTGCGCCACCGCGTCGTGCTTGCCGATGGCCTTGCCCCACTGCACCCGTTCGGCAGCCCAGCGCCGGGTGATCTCGACCGCCCGCTTCGCACCGGCCGCGCACGACGCAGGCAGTGTCAGTCGACCCGTATTCAGGGTCGTGAGCGCGAGCTTGAGCCCCTTGCCCTCGCCCCAGATGATGTTCTCGGCCGGGACACGCACGTTCGTGAACCGGAGGACGCCGTTCTCGATTGCCTTCAGGCCCATGAACTCCAGTCGATGCACGACCTCCACACCAGGCCAGTCGGCCTCGACAATGAACGCGGTGATCCGCTTGCCCGTTCGCGCCATCACCACCATCACCTCGGCGATCGGACCGTTGGTGCACCAGAGTTTTTCGCCGTTGAGGATCCACTCGCTGCCATCGTCGGTGGGTTCGGCGTGCGTCGTGAGTCCGGCGGGATCGGAGCCCACGTGGGCCTCGGTGAGTGCGAAGGCCGAGATCGCCCCACGCGCGAGGCGCGGCAGATAGCGCTCCTTCTGCGCATCCGTGCCGAACAGCTTGAGGGGGACGGCGACACCGATGGACTGCGACGCCGAAAGCAACGCCGTGAGCGAGCCGTCGTGTGAGGTGACCAGGGCGATGGCGTGGGTATAGGAGTACTGTGAGAGCCCAAGCCCGCCGTACTGCTCGGAGATCTTGATGCCGAAGGCGCCGAGGTTCCGCAATCCGTCGATGACCTCGTCCGGCACCTTGCCTTCGCGGTCGATCCGGTCGCTGTCGACGTGGTCGCGCAGGAACGTCTCGAGTGCCGCGAGAAACGGGGCTGCCTTGGCGCTGTCTTCGGCCGACGGTGCCGGAAACGGGTGAATCAGCTCGAGCCGGAGCCGGCCTTCAAAGAGCTCGCGCACAAAGCTCGGTGCGCTCCATTCGGTTTCGCGTGCCGCTTCGGCGACCGCCCGGGCCTCGGCCTCGCTCGGAGCCGTCGGCGGGGCAGCAGTGGGGGCGAGTGTCTGGGTGGAACTCATCGACGACTCCGTCGGGAGGAGGAGCGGTGCGGCGCCGGAAGGGCGCCGAGCAGCAGGGCGGTGATGTGTCGCTTGCGCGTGGCGAGGAAACGCTTTGCCGAGGGGTCGATCCCGATGGCGCGCACGAGGGTGTCGGCGTGCAGTTGCGGGAACCAGGTCAGCGCGACCAGCGACAGGAGCAGGTGCTGGGCCTCGGCCCTCGCCCCTGTCGGAAATCCGAGTTCCTGCGCGAGCGCCGCGACCGCCTCGTCGCCAACCGCGCGTCCGAGCGGGAGATCGCCGAAGGCATCGTCGGCACCGAGCGCCTCACGCTGGATCAGGCGAATGAACAACGGGTGAGCTGCCACGAAGTCGACGTAGTCACTGACCGCCCCTTCGAGCACTTCAGCCCGGGGCCGGCCGCTCCGCAAGGCGCGGACTCTCCCGGCGCGAACGGTTTCCAGCGCTTCTGCAAACGACCGTTCCATCACGGCGCGATAAAGCAGTTCCTTGGTGCGGAAGAAGTAGCCAGGGGTCCCGCGCGAGACGCCCGCCCGCGCGCCGATCTCGGCCATCGAGCTGGCCGCGAAGCCGCGCTCGGCGAAGAGTGCCTCGGCCGCATCGAGCACCTGGGTGCGCGTGCGTTCGGCGTCGCGGGTTCGACGGGGTGCGGGACGGAGCGTGGCCATCGGCGTTCTCCACTTGCTTGTCAGCCAGCAAGTTACGCCGGACGGCGACCAGGGGGCAAGCGCCAGCGCTTCAGGCCGGGGTGGGGGAGGGCGTGGCCTGCGGCGACGGCCGGGCGGCCAGCCGGCGCCGCAGCGCGGGATGGCCGCCGAGTTCCTCGAGCAGTTCGAGTTCGAGCTGTCGCGCGGCTTCAAGTTGCTGGACGAAGTCGCTGGCAGGGGCGAGGTCGAGGGCCAGCCGCGCGAGCCGAAGCCGAAGCCCTTCAAGTGCGGTAATCGCCTCGGTCTCGCGTTCGGCAAACCGGATGATGAGCGCACGCGTGTCCGGGTCCTCGGGTCTTCCCGGCGCAGAAAGCCGGCTGCGGATCGCCTTGCACTCCGCGATGCGCCGACGCAGTGCACCGGCGAGTGCCGGAAGGTCGTCGAGGGTCGACCGGCTTTCGGCGGGGAGGGCGACCCACAGTTCCTCAATGGCCAGGTCGAGGACCAGTTCCGTGGGGCGATGCAGCGTGGTCTCGGGGATGTGCGACCGCGGGAGCCAGACCCCCGCGAGTCGCGTCATCAGTGCCCCGGCCCTGGAATTCCAGAAGCGCTCGGCGAGCCCCCGGCGCAGCGAGGGGCGGACGGCGCGAACGGGAAGGACGACCACCGCACCGATCCCGGTCCAGAGGAAGATCCAGCACCATCGTGCGGCATCCGCGAGGGCCGAGACGAATGGCAGGTAGCCGCTCCAGTCGCTCACGAGAATCGGCCCGTATCGAAGTGCCTGGGCCAGGACCACGATCGCGCCGAGGGCGAGCACCGTGAGGTCGTGCATCACGCGGCCGAGGAGCGGCGCGGGAGCCGACGTACGCTCGGACTGGTGGTGCTGCCAAGCCAGGCGCAGGTCTTCAATTCCGTAACCGGCCCGTTGTGCCAGCCGCAGTTCACGGAACTCAAAGACTGCCTGGAGCGCAACGGTCGGAAGCAGCACCAGTATTCCCGTGCGCGCGACGACTCGCAGGATGTCGAGCAGCGAGAGGGCCGTGAACGCGTCGGCAAAGCCCTGCAGGCTCAGCATTCCGACCAACGCCAGCGCAAAGGCCCACGCCGGACGAATGCGCGCATCTCGCGTGACCCAGCGACGGAGCGGTGCCGCAAGGGTCGTGGTCGTCCCGGGCCGTTCGAGCGAGGCGAGGAACGCTTCGACCGAGGGCGGGCGGGCGTCCGGTTCCGCGGTCAGGCAGCGCTCGATGCCCTTCACCATCCGCTGCGGAGTGGCCGGCGCGGCCGCGGCCAGTGAAGGGACCGGTTCGGTGAGCACCTGCAACAGTGTCGCGGCGATGTCGGATGCTGCATACGGCAGCCGCCCTGCCAGGAGTGTCCACGCCGATACGCCCAGCGCAAAAATGTCACTCGCCTCGCTGGCGCCAGCGCCCCGGATCAATTCGGGTGCGAGGTAACCGGGCGTACCGAGCAGCATTTCGGCATCGGCAGCATTCACCTCGCTGGCAATGCCGAAATCCGCGATCATCACCCGGCCCGTGGTGCGCTCCATCAGCATATTGTCGAGCGTGACATCGCGGTGGACGACGCCCATCGCGTGGGCGTACCCGAGTCCCCAGCAGACGTCCCGGAGCAATCGCTCGACCTCGTCTGGCGGCACCGGCCCCTCGCGTTGCACGCGGGTCGCGAGCGACTCGCCATCGACGAGTGCCATCACGAAGAACACCAGGCCATCCGCCTCGTCGACGGTATAGATCGGGACGATGTTCGGATGCGTGAGGCGCGCTCCCGTGCGCGCCTCGCGCAGGAAGCGCTCGCGGGATTCCGCGCGACTGGCGAGTGCCGGGTGCAGCACCTTGATGGCCACGGGCCGATCGAGTGCGACCTCCCGGGCCAGGAAGACCGTGCCCATCCCGCCCGCGCCAAGGACCCGCTCGAGGGACCAGCGACCAGCGAGCGCGGCCTGTACCGCGCCAAGCTCGACGGGTTCCACGTCGCTGCTCACGCGGGCGTCGGTGTGGCGGCGAGCTGGCCGGTGCGCCGAGCGCGCCCCAGCAGGCGATGAACATCACGATGCGCGTGGGATTCGCGCTTCAGCACGGTCTCGAGCGCGCGCGCTTCCCTGAGCTGGTCGGCGAGTTCACCGGTGCGCGCGCGGGTGGCCACGAGTCGGAGTAATTCGAGGCGAATCCGCTCCAGTGCCGTCACGGCGTCTCGATGCCGGGTTTCGATAGCCTCGAGTGCGTGGGATGTTTCCACTTGCTCCGCCGAACCGGCCGCGAGCGCCCGGTCGCTCTCGCGCAGGCGGTCGGCCAACTCGCGCAGCTCCGCGGCACTCTGCTGCAGGGCGTGGGCCAGCGTGGGCACGTCGTCCAGCCCCTCGCGCAATGCGGCGGGAAGGACCTTCCAGATGTCGTCCAGTGCCAGACCCAGGACCAGCTCGGTGTTGCGGTGCAGCGTCGATGACGCGCGCTCTATCTCTCGCTGACCGGTGATCGCCACGCGCGCGAACCACCCGGCCAGGCGGGAGCGCCAGAAGCGCTCCTTGAGTGCATTGATCCAGCCATCGGGCCGGGGGCGATGCCCCGGGAGGAGGAATCCGATGCCGATGCCGGTGAGCGTGGCGAAATACACGCCGGAGAGCATCCAGACGATGGCACTGCGCACGATCACGGCGTCGGCAACGTTCCAGCGCTCCAGGTTTGGCCACACGATCACCAGCGACACGAAGATGGTCAGGACGCCGAGCATCGTGAGGTCCCAGATGACGCGTCCGCTGAGTGGGGCGAGACCTTCCCGCTTGCGCTCTCGCACCATTTCGGCGCGCCAGTGCGGCAAGGCCGCCCGGATGTCGGCCAGGCCAAATCCGACGCGGCGAAGCCGGCGTTGTTCGGCGGCCTCGAACAGCAGGTGCGCCCCGACCGGAAGTGCAGTAAGCGAAAACAGGGTGGTGACGAGAGCCGCCGTGAGGAGCGCGGTCTGCCCTGAGTCGAAGTATCCCTGGACCAGCAGCCAGCTCTGCATCGCGAGAAGCGGCGTCGCCAGTGCGTAGGCGGAGCGGATTCTCTCCCAGCGCGTGAACCAGGTGCGAAGGGCCGGGGCAACGGCAACGGCCTGCGGCGGACGCTCGAGCAGGGCAAGCAGCGCACCCACATCGGCGGGGCGCGCGTCGGGATCCTTTGCAAGGCACCGTTCGACTGCCTCGACCAGGCGTCGCGAGGCGCCGCGCGCAATCGGGGCGAGTTGCGGTGGGGACTGCACGAGGTGGCACGCGAGCAATTGCGCCGGTGACTCGGCCGTCAGCGGGGCGCGACCGGACAGCGCGAGATAGCCGACCGCGCCCAGTGCATACAGGTCGCTGCGGGCATCTGCCGGTTCACCGCGGATGACTTCCGGGGCGAGGTATCCCGGCGTGCCGAACAGCGGGGTGGTTTCGATCTCGGTATGAAGCCGCGCGATCCCGAAGTCTGCGAGGAGCGTGCGCCCGCTTCGGTGCTCCAGCAGGATATTGGCCGGCGTGAGATCGCGGTGCACGACCCCGTGCGCGTGGGCGTAAGCCAGGGCCCAGCCCGTTTCCCGGAGGACCCGCTCGGCATCGTCGGGGGCGAGTGCCCCGCGCCGCCGGAGCCGACTCGCAAGCGTCTCTCCATCGACAAACGCCATCACCAGCACCACGGTGTCGCGGTGTTCTTCGACGGCATAGATCGGCACGATGTGCGGATGCGCGAGGCGTGCGGCGGTGCGAGCCTCTCGGAGGAATCGCTCGCGAGCCGTGGGGTCCGTGGCGCGGTCGCCGTGGAGAACCTTCAGCGCGACGGGACGATCGAGGCGCACGTCCCGGGCGAGGAAGACGATCCCCATTCCGCCTCTGCCCAGCTCGCGTTCAAGCGAATAGCGACCGAGCAGCAGTTCCTGCAGCGTGACGAACTCGTGGGAGAGCGAGATCGCGGGACCTCCGGAATGCTCAGGGCAGCTCGGTCGGCAAGGTCACGCTGCACGTGGTTTCGAAACCGCCGCGGACGTTGTACAGCGTGGTGATCGTGAGCCGCTTGGCCCTCAGGACACTCTGCAGGTCCTGCGCGAGCCGGGCGGTGGCGTGCTCCTGGAAAATGCCGACGTTGCGATAGCTCATCACGTAGTATTTCAGGCTCTTCAGCTCGATGCAGCAGTCGCCTGGCACGTAACGGAGCGTGAGCGTCGCGATGTCGGGCAGTCCGCTGAACGGACAGACGGCGCTGAATTCCCCCGTGGTGGTCACGATCTCCTGATCGGGGCCGTCATAGGGAAAGGTCTCCAGCACCGATGTATCGATTGCCTCAGGTCCCACGAAGGGGATGGTGCGCCCCTCTGCTGTAGCCATCGCCTGCTCCCCGAAAAGTCTTACATCAAAGCTAATCCTCCGGTGGCGACCGGCGGATCAACCGGCCGCTGCGAACGGCCTCGAAGCCAAAACGCGCCCGCACTGTGTCGATCGCGCGGACGACCTCGCGCTGCCGTCCGCGCTCGGCCGATTCGAACAGTTCCGGCGCCTCCGCAGGCCGCAGGCTGGTCGCGGCCACGCCAAGCAGCCGGACGCCCTGGCCCCGCGCTCTGGCGGCAGCCAGGGCTGGCGCGAGCAGGGCGCGCGCAATGGGCAGCAGCTCCTGGTCGAAGGCACTGGGCGTGGGCAAGGCCCGGCGCCGCGTGATGGTCTGGAAATCGCCGTGGCGCAGCTTCAGGACGAGGGCACCCGCCACCAGCTCCTCGTCCCGGAGCTGTCCCGCCATCCGGGCCGTGAGCTGCAGGAGCACGCGATCCAGCTCGGCCGGGTCGGCCAGGTCGCGGCTGAATGTGGTCTCACGACTGACGGACTTCGCGGGCCCGTGGGGGCGCAGCCGCGCGCCGCCGCGCCCGGCCGCACGTCGTGCCAGCGCGACCGCTTCGTCGCGGCCGATCAGGTGCGCCAGTTCATCGGTCGACATTGCCTGGACCTGCGCCACGCTTTCGAGCCCCTGTCGCTGCAATCGAACCGCCGTCTTGGGGCCGATTCCCGGGAGGGCGCCGAGGGGAAGCCCGGCCACGAACCCCCGTTCCCATCCGTCCCGCACTTCGCAGACGCCGCGCGGCTTGGCAAAGTCGCTCGCGATCTTCGCGATCATCCGGTTGGGGCCGATGCCGATCGAACAATCGAGTCCGGTCGCGTGATGCACGGCATTGCGGATGGTCGTGGCCACGCCGAGCAGCGAGACCGGATGCAGGAGGTCCGTGCCGCTGAAGTCGAGATAGCCTTCGTCGAGTCCCACCATCACGACCAGTGGTGCGTGGGCCTCGAGGACGGAGCGCACAGCCTTTGAGGCGTGGCGATAGTGCACAAATTCACCCCGGACAAAGGTTGCATCGGGGCAGAGTCGGACCGCCTGACCGATCGGCATACCAGAGCGGACACCGAACTTTCGCGCCCCGTAGCTCGCCGATTGCACCACGCCGCGCGACTCCCGACGCCCGCCCACCACCAGCAGCTCGACATCCCGAAGCGCGGGTTGCTGCTGGCGGCACACCTCGACGAAGAAGGCATCGAGATCGACGTGAAGGATTCGGATCGCCATAGTCGTACATTCTAGCGTCTCGAACTTCTGGAGCAGGAATGCGGATTGGCTTTGCAGGCCTCGGCGCGATCGGGGTCCCGATGGCGGCCAGGCTGGCGGCAGTACACGACCTCCGTGTCTGGAACCGCACCCCGGGCAAGGCGAGGGAGTTTGTGGCCGATCACCCCAATGTCCGCGCGGTCGGCTCCGTCCGGGAGCTGGCGGAGGGGGTCGACGCTGTGGTGACCTGCCTTCCAACCTCAGTGGAGGTGGCGGCGCTCCTCGACGGCGCGGACGGCCTGCTCGCTGGCTTGGCGAGCGGCGCCCTCGTGGTCGATTGCACGTCGGGCGATCCCGCCACGTCGCGAACCACTGCGGCCCGGCTTGCCGAACGCGGTGTGGCCTTTGTCGACGCGCCACTCAGCGGCGGGCCGCCGATGGCCGAAAAAGGCGCATTGACGGTGATGTGCGGGGGGAAGCCAGCCGACGTCGAACGGGCGCGAGAAGTGGTCGCCCCGTTCGCAGCCAAGGTGATCCACCTTGGTCCGGTTGGCGCGGGTCACGCGGTGAAGGCCGTGAACAACGCGCTCCTGGCGATCAACATCCTGGCGCTGGCGGAAGGAATGGTGACGATCGCGAAGGCCGGCATCGCCCCGCGCGAGGCACTGGACGTCATCAACGCCTCCAGTGGTCGCTCCTTCGTGAGCGAGGTGCTGTTTCCGGAGCGGGTGCTCACCGGCGCCTTCCCGCGCCTCTTCCGGATGGCCCTGCTCGAAAAGGACATCGGGATTGCCGACGAGCTCGCGCGGGAACTCGGGGTGCCCGATCCCGTGCTTGCTGCGGCGCGCGAGCGTGCCCGCGCCTTGCGCTCAGAACTCGGTGAGGCGGCAGACTATATGGACCCGTTTCGAGCGGCCGAGCAGGCATCCGGCGTCCTGTTGCGCGGATGAGTGCGCTGGACGAGATGCCGCCGCCGCCAGTCCTGATCCTTGTCGCGGTGCAGGACCTCGTGAACCTCGCGTCCTGCGTCCGGATCGCGAAGAATTTCGGGATCGAGGAAATCCGGCTGGTGGCGCCCGAGTGCCCGGTCGATCACTACCGGATCGAGGGGGTGGCCCACAATACGGCCGACCTGCTCGACCGGATGACTGTCCACGATACCATCGACGAGGCCTTCGCCGATCTCGACTACGTCCAGGCACTCACCGGCCGGGAGCGCACTGCGAAACGCACCACCCTGCGGCCCCGGGAGGCCGCGGCGGCGCTCGCGGAGCGGAGTCGCTCGGGGAAGGTGGGGATTCTCGCTGGTCGCGAAGATCACGGCCTCTCGAACGAGGAACTCGATCGCTGTGCCGAATTGGTGACCATCAGTGCCAACCCGGCGTACAGCTCCCTGAACCTCGCCCAGGCGTGGGCCGTGATGGCGCACGAGACCTGGGTCGCGCGGGGAGGGGATGCCATCCCGCTCAAGGCGCCTCGTCACGCGACCGGGCCCGCGGGGCATCAGGAGCTGGAAGCCCTGTTCGCCGACTGGGAGGCCTCGATGCACGCGATCGAGTTCTTCAAGAAACGGCAGGCCGATCTGGTGATGCGGGGCTTTCGCGAGGTGATCTTCCGGGCCGACCTGGATCGGCGCGAGGCGGGTCTCTTCCGGGCCATAGGCCTTGAGATCGGCCACTTCCTGCGTCGCAAGGGGCTCCTCCCGCCCCTGGTCCGCCGTCGGAACGGCGAAATCATCGCCCACGAGGGAACCGGTGGCGCGGATTCCGACGCACCGTAGTTGAACGGACCTCACTGTTTGGCTAGCTTTGCGCCCGGCAAGGAGTTGCAGCCTGACCCGGATCCTCTTCGGCGGTCCTCAGATATGAGCAAGCGGTTCGTCCACGGAATTGGCCTCGCGATGCTGGCCACGACCTTGATGGTGGTGGTCGCCCATCCCGCAGCGGCCCAGAAAGCCGCCACCGGTCCCGCGCCACTCAGCGCGTCCGACTCGTCGGCGCTCAAGGGACCACGCCAGCCGATCTTCTTCCGTCACGACATCCACGCCGGTCAGCTCAAGATGCAGTGTCAGTACTGCCACTACTCGGTCGGGGTCTCGTCGGAGCCCGGTATCCCGAGTATGCAGACCTGTATGGGCTGTCACATCGCCGTTGGCGGAAAAACCGATGCCAACAAGGCGGAGATCAAGAAGCTCAAGGATGCCTGGTCGGCCAAGCAGCCGGTCGAGTGGGTGCGCGTGCACAGCCTTGCGCGCCACGTCCATTTCCCCCATCAGCGCCACATCAAGGCACTCGGTCCTGCCGCCTGCGCGACCTGCCACGGCAACGTCGCGCGAATGTCCCAGGTCTACAAGGTCAACAACGTGAACAACATGGGCTTCTGCATCAGTTGCCACATCGAGCGCAAGGTGTCGCGCGACTGCACTGTGTGTCACTACTGATATGACTACTCGACATCCTGACCACGGAGCACCGATGGCCGACGATGGCGAAGCCTCCGGCGTCGATCGACGGCAGTTCCTGAAGGTCGTCGGCGTGACCGGTGCCGGCGCTGCAGTCCTCTCTGGCTGCTCGACGGACAAGGTCGCCAAGCTGGTTCCCTATATGGTGCAGTCGGAGCAGCAGGTGCCCGGTGTGCCGACCTGGTATGCCAGCACCTGCACCGAGTGCAGCGCGGGTTGCGGACTCGCCGTCAAGACGCGGGAGGCCCGGCCGATCAAGCTCGAAGGAAATCCTGAGCATCCGATCAATGCAGGCAAGCTCTGCAGCCGGGGTCAGGCTGGCCTGCAGGGTCTCTACAATCCCGACCGGATCGCTGGCCCAATGGCGCGCAATGCCGCCGGTGGGTTCGATACCATCTCGTGGGACGACGCGATCGCCCGGCTCGCGAGCAAGGTCGGCTCGGCCCAGGGAAAGTTCGCGGTCATCAACGGATACGGCCCCTCGACCTTTTCGAGTCTGCTGGCCCAGTGGGTCGCGGCTGCGGGTGGCAAGCTGGTCCAGTGGGAACCGTTCGCTCGTGAGGCAGAGCGCAAGGCCAACGAGAAGACCTGGGGCCGGAGCGACCTGCCCAGCTACGATTTCGCGGCCGCGCAGCACATCGTCTCCTTCGGTGCCGACTTCCTCGAGACCTGGGGTCCCGTGGTCGAGCAGCAGCGCGGTTTTGCGGCCTCGCACGGTTTTCACGACGGCACGATGTCCCGCCACGTCTTCGTCGGGCCAAGGCTCTCCCTCACGGCCGCGAATGCCGATGAGTGGGTCAATGTCCCCGCCGGCAGCGAGGCGCTGGTCGCACTCGCGATGGCTCACTATGTAGCCACCAGTCGTGGCAGCGCACTCGCCGGCGCCCTCTCGGCGTATGCGCCAGAACAGGTCGCAAAGGCCACCGGGCTCTCCGCCGCACAGCTGAGCGCAATGGGCGAGGCCTTCGCAGCCGACACCTCGCTCGCCGTCGCGGGCGGAATCGCGGCTCAGCATCGCGGCGCCATCGATCTCTGCCACGCCGTGAACCTCCTCAACGAGGCGGCTGGCAACATCGGGAAGACGGTGCACTTCGGCGCGGGCCCGGCGGCGGGCGACGGATATGGCGAAATGCTGTCGCTGTTCGATGCGATGCGTACTGGCGGGGTCGATGTCGTGCTGGTGCACGAGGCCAATCCGCTCTATGCGTTGCCGAAGAGCGGCAAGTTTGCCGAGGCGCTGGCCAAGGTCTCGTACAAGGTGTCGACGGCAGCGATCCTGGATGAGACGGCCGCCGCGTGCGACCTGCTGCTGCCCAATCTCCACGCGCTCGAGCGGTGGGACGATCTTCGCCCACGTGCCGGCGTCAACGGGCTGCTGCAACCGGTGGTCGAGCCAATCTTCAAGGGGATGCACACCGGAGACGTCGTGTTGCGGGCCGCGAAGGGTCTCGCGGGCGTGCCGGTGGCCGAATCGTTTGAAGCCCACCTGAAGGACGAGTGGAAGAAGGGCGCCCCGGCGGGCGATTTCGACGACTACTGGCGGGAGTCGCTCGGGCGCGGGGGACACTTCACCGACGCCACGGCAACCACCATGGCACTCTCTGGTGGCGCGTCGCAGCTCGCAGTGACGCCACCCACCTTCGACGGCGACGGCGAATTCGTCTTCCTGCCATACCCCAGCTCGATGTACCACGATGGTCGCGGCAGCAACAAGCCGTGGCTGCTCGAAAATCCCGATCCCGTGACCAAGATCACCTGGCAGTCGTGGGTCGAGGTCAATCCGGAGACGGCCCGGCGCATCGATGTGCGTGAAGGTGAGATCGTCGAGCTGACCTCACCGCACGGCAGCATCCGCGCACAGGTCTACGTCTATCCCGGTATTCGCGAAGATGTCCTCGCGATGCCTCTCGGGCTCGGGCACAGTGAATACGGTCGTTTTGCCAAGGGTCGCGGGGTGAACGCGCTCGACCTGCTCGGTGCCACCGACGGACAGGGCTTCCTCCCGTACGTCAGCACGCGCGTGAGCGTCCGGAGCACCGGCGATTACCGCAAGGTCGCCAAGACCGAGGGCAACTCCCGCCAGCTCGGCCGCGGCATCATCGAGGCGATGCCGCTCGCGTTTGCAGCCAAGGGGATGACGCCCGAAGAGGCGATGAAGTCGGAAGGGAACCCGGCACACGAGGTCAACACCCCGAAGGAAGCCGAGGCGATTGCAGGCTGGTATGAGCGCCAGACGGAGCGCACGAAGCTGGGCAACTACGCCGGCGAGCACCCCAAGTGGGGGATGGCGGTCGACCTCTCGCGCTGCACTGGCTGTTCCGCCTGCGTGACCGCCTGCTATGCCGAGAACAACATCGCGACCGTGGGCGAAGACCAGATCTTCAAGGGCCGCGAGATGAGCTGGCTGCGGATCGAACGGTACTGGGAGGGCGGGGAGCACGGCGAGCCACTGGAGGCCCGATTTGCGCCCGTGATGTGCCAGCACTGCGACAACGCACCGTGCGAGCCCGTCTGTCCGGTCTACGCGTCCTACCACACGCCCGATGGTCTCAACGGCCAGGTCTACAACCGCTGCGTGGGCACACGCTATTGCAGCAACAACTGTCCGTTCAAGGTCCGCTATTTCAACTGGCTCAAGTACAACGAGGCGGCCTGGCCTGAACCGCTCAACCTCCAGCTGAATCCGGAGGTGACGGTGCGCGCCCGGGGCGTGATGGAGAAGTGCACGTTCTGCGTGCAGCGCATCCGCGGTGCGCAGAACACTGCCAGGCTTGAGGATCGCAACCTGCGCGACGGCGAGATCCAGCCGGCCTGTGCCCAGGCCTGCCCGTCCGGGGCGCTGGCATTCGGAAACGTGATGGACCCCGAGTCGACCGTGGTGAAATGGAAGCGCGATCCGCGCGGCTACACGATGCTCGAAGAGACCAATGTTCGCCCGGCCGTGACCTACCTCGCGAAGGTGTTGCATCGCGAGCCAGCAGCCGCGCCGGCGGGGGAGCACTAAAATGGCCGTCATCGCGCGCGACCCGAGCATCCCGACGCAGACGCACGCCGAGGTCACCCGGGACGTCCTGAAGTCGATCACCGACAAGCCGACCAGGGGCTACTACATCCTGGTCGCTGTCATGGCCTTCCTCACACTGGTGCTCTTCGGCACGGTCACCGCCGAGCTCAAGTACGGGATCGGGCTCGCCGGCTATGCGCCACCGATCATGTGGTCGGTGTACATCACCACGTTCGTGTTCTGGGTCGGCATTGGCCACGCCGGGACGCTGATTTCCGCCATCCTGTTCCTGTTCCGGTCGCCGTGGCGGACCGCGGTCTATCGCGCCACGGAGGCAATGACCGTCTTCGCCGTGATGACGGCCGCGCTCTTCCCGATCATCCACATCGGGCGGGAATGGGTCTTCTACTGGCTGATCCCGTATCCCAACCAGCGCTACCTGTGGCCCAACTTCAAGTCACCGCTGATGTGGGACGTCTTCGCGATCTCGACCTACCTCACGGTGTCGAGCACCTTCCTGATGGTCGGGCTGGTGCCCGACATCGCGGCGGTGCGCGACAACGTCAGCGGCTGGAAGAAGAAGGTCTACGGGGCCCTTTCGCTGGGCTGGACAGGCGCTGACTCGCAGTGGCGTCACTACAGCCGCGCCTACCTGTACCTCGCGGCACTCGCGACGCCGCTGGTGCTCTCGGTGCACTCCGTCGTTTCGTGGGACTTCGCATCCTCGATCGTCCCGGGCTGGCACGGAACCATCTTCGCCCCGTACTTCGTGGCGGGTGCCATCTACTCGGGCATCGGAATGGTCTTCACGCTGGTGATTCCGCTCCGGAAAGTGCTCAAGTTCGAGCATATGATCACCGACTACCACTTCGACAATCTCGGCAAGCTGACGCTGTTCACGGGGTCGATCCTGTTCTATGCCTACGCGATGGAGTACTTCGTCGCCTGGTATTCAGGGTCCACCTTCGAGCAGGTCACCTTCTTCCGGCGCGCGCTTGGCCCGAACTGGTGGGCCGGCTGGTCGATGATCATCTGCAACGCGTTCGTGTCGCAGCTGCTCTGGTTCCGGAAGATCCGGACCAGTATGGCGTCGCTCTTCGTCATCTCGATCTTCATCAATATCGGGATGTGGTTCGAGCGCTACGTGATCGTGGTTTCGTCGCTCGCGAATGACTACGTGCCATATGCCTGGGGCCAGATCAACCCGACCTGGGCCGACTGGTTCATGCTCGCCGGGTCATTCGGCTGGTTCGGCCTCTGGTTCGCGCTGTTCTACAAGAACTTCCCGATCGTGGCGATTCAGGAGCTCAAGGAGCTGATCCCGATGCCGCGACGGAAGTCGCACGGGGAGGCGCACTGATGGCCCGCAACGTGCCCGGCGTCCTCGGCTCATTTGAGCACATCGACGCCGCCTGTGATGCCATACGGGGCCTCAAGGCTTCGGGACACACCGACCTCACGGTCTACTCGGCCGCACCGAACCACGAACTGGAAGCCGCCATCGGCGACAAGATCTCGCCGGTCCGGATGTGGACCCTGATCGGCGGCCTGACCGGCTGCACGGCCGGCTTCTCGATGACCATCTGGATGGCGCGCGAATGGCCCCTCCTGGTCGGCGGCAAGCCGATTGCCGCGATTCCCGCCTTCGTGGTGCTCGGGTTCGAGCTGACCATTCTCGTGGGCGCGCTCGCCACGGTCGCCGGCATCGTGATCCTGTCGATGATGCGCTCGCTCAAGGGCCGACCCTTCGACCCACGCTTCAGTGATGATCGCATCGGGGTCTTCGTTCCCTGCAGCGCCGACAAGGCCGCTGAGGTGGAGCGTACGCTCACCGACGCTGGTTCGGTGGAGGTGCTCCGTGACGCGTAAGCTGCTCCTGGCCCTCGTGGGCCTCGCCCTCGGCGGATGCAACTGGTGGTACAACGAAGTGCCGTCACCCGATGACCTGATGCATCGGGTGCCCTGGTTCGACCATATGATCCTCTCGAAGGCCGTGCATCCTTACGAGCGGTTCGACATCCCGCGGAACACGCCAGCCGGCACGGTGCCGATGGGTGGTGCCGAGCGGGACTGGCGCGTCGGTGATCCGATGGCCGCCTTCCCGGTCTACGGTTTCGATTCCGTGGTGGCCAATGCGCTCAAGCATCCCACGACGCCTGCTGGAGTCGGCGCACGCAGTGGGGAAGAGGTGTTCAACACCTACTGCGCGATGTGCCACGGCTTCCAGGGTGCGGCCGACGGAACGGTGACGCCCTACAATGGCGCGCCGTCGTTGCTCACGCCGAGCGCGCGCCACTGGTCGGATGGCTACCTCTACAGCATCGTGCGCTACGGCCGGGCGGGCATGCCGCAGTACGGCGACAAGATCGTGCGACCCGATGAACGCTGGGCCGTGGTTGACTATGTCCGGTCGCTGCAGGCCAAATCACCGCTACCGGCCGCGGCTGGAGGGGCAAACTGATGGCCACCGATTTTGCCGCCGTGCGGGAGCGGCTGACCGAAAAGAGCGTGACCAGCGATTACACGTCGTTCCTGATGGTGGGAGGTGTGCTCGCGCTGATCGGGCTTGCGCTGTTTGCGATGGCGTTGATGGGTGGCACCAGTCACCGCGCCTGGCAGATGTTCCACGTCAACTGGATCTTCTTCACGGGCCTCACGGGCGGCTCCATCGCCATCACGGCCGTGTACAAGATCGCCAACGCGAAGTGGTCGGGCGTGATCCTTCGGCTCTCCCAGGCGGCGTCTGCCTTCATCCCGGTGTCCCTGATCGGTCTGGTGCTGATCTTCACCGTCGGCTACCACGACATCTACGGGAATATGCAGGAGGCCCTGCACGGCGTTTCGGCGGGCAAGGCGCTCTGGCTCTCGAAGACGTGGATGGCTGTCCGGCTCTTCGGTGGACTGGGACTGCTCTATTTCCTCGGGATGCGCCTGATCCGCAGCGATATGCTCCCCGACCTGCTGCTCGCGCGCGAGAAGGTCACCGACGGCCGCCGCGCGCGATACGACCGGATGCTGACGGGATATGACGAGGCCGCCAACCACACGCGCATCTATCGCCTCGCGGCACAGTTTGCCGTCGTGTATGCGATCGTCTTCACGATGGTGGCGTTCGACGGCATTATGGCGCTCCAGCCGCACTGGTTCTCGAACCTGCTCGGTGGCTGGTTCTTCATGGGCGCCTTCCTCGCAGCGCATATGCTGCTGGGCCTGATGGTGATCTTCGCGCGGACCCGCGGTGCCGCACTCGGCGAGTTCATCTCGCCCAAGCAGCGGCACGACCTCGGCAAACTGTGCTTCGGGTTTACCGTGTTCTGGACCTACCTGATGTGGGCGCAGTTCCTGGTGATCTGGTACGGCAACCTTCCCGAAGAGACCGGCTTCGTCTTCGCGCGGCTCTGGGGTCCCTGGCGGGCCATCGGGAGCGCGGTGTTCCTTGGGGTCTTCGTGCTGCCGTTCACGGGACTGCTTGGCGTTGGCCCGAAGAAGACGCCCGCGATCTTCGGCGTCTTCGCGACGATTTCGCTCTGCGCCCTCTGGCTGGAGCGCTATCTCCTCGTCATGCCGTCCGTGACTGCCGAGGCCGGCCCCGTCTTCGGGCTCCCGGAGCTCGGCCCGACGCTGCTCTTCCTTGGGCTCTTCCTCGCAAGCATCGGGTGGTTCGCGCGCACCTATCCGATGGTCTCCCCACGACTGGCGCTGATCACGCTGGAGCGCGAAGCCGGTCACTGATCGGCTCGCGGGCGGGGCAACGGCAAGGGCCGCCATCGCAATCGCGATGGCGGCCCTTGCTCGTCTGCGCTGGCTTCGATGTGCCCGTTACTTCAGCGTCAGGCGGGTCGACTCCATTTCGTTCAGGTCGGTCACCGGGAGATACCCGGCGACGGTCACCATCCGGACGGTGCGAACAGGAGCGTCGGCGGCGCCGACGTAGTCCGGCGTGGCCCGAAGCGGCATTGCGATCGACATTCCGCTGGCCTCAAGCAGCCGGTAGACCTCTCCAACCTCATCCGTCGGGCCCTCGACAACCCAGAGCGACCGGCCATCGGCGAGCAGGTGGCGGACCATGAACGTGGGGCGCCCTCCACTCTGACTACGCTTGATCCGGACGGTGACGACTGCCTCGCCGTCAATCTGCGCGAGGGCTCCACCGTTCAGCGCCTTCGCCTCGTCCCACGACATCGACTCCCATCCGGCCGACGGGTCAAGCACGGCGAGGGGTTCGATGGGGCGCATCCGGCGGACCGCCGGTGTCATCGTCGCAGAACCGACCACCTTGGGCCGGATGGCAGCACGAGACGCGAGGGTCATCGTGCGCTGATCGGTCGTCGCGGAGACGGCCTCGGCAGGACTCGCCTCGAGGTTGCCGATGCGCGCAAAGAGCGTCGGTGCCACGAAGGCAGTGGCCAGTCTCGGATTCGCTGGCGCCGCGGGAGCGGTTGGCGTCGAGAGCCAGGTCGTGAAACCGATCAGCACTGCGGCGGCAGCCGCGACGCCAATCAGGGGCCGTCGTGAACGGGCGGCCGGGCGGCGGGTGGCGCGTGGCACCGCGATCGCGAGCAACGCGGCCGTGCGGGAACGCAGTTCGCCCACCTCGCCGTACAGCGCACGGCAGATCAGGCAGGCGAGCAGGTGCTCGGCGATCTCCGCCCGCTGCGCGGGCGAGAGTTCACCGTCAGCATAGGCGTGGAGTTCTTCGTCAGGAACGTGCGGACGCACGGCGAGGCTCCTCCACGGTCTCCGATCCCAGTTCGTCGTGGGCAGCAATCAGCCGCTTGCGGGCCCGCGCGAGGGTCGTGCCGACAGCACCGAGCGCCAGCCCGGTCTGCTCGGCAATTTCGGGGTAGGCGAGGCCGGCGTCCCAGAGCAGCAGCACTTCGCGGTCCCGCGGGCTCAGCGTGGCGAGCGCGCGCTTGACCTCGTTCTCCTGCTCCTCGTGCTCGAGATCCTCTTCGACGTTGTCGAGCGGAGCAGGTGAGGCGATCGGTTCGTGGGTCAGCAGCACGAGATGCTTCCGGCGACGGATCGCGGAACGAGCCTCATCTCGAGCGATGTTGGCTGCGACTGCGAAGACCCAGGAGCGGGGCTTCTCCGGCTGGTGCGCCAGGGCGCGCATAAAGACTTCCTGCGCAAGGTCCTCGGCCCTGTCGGCATCCCACACCTTACGGTACAGGAAGCGGACGACGGCGTCGTAAGTGGTCCGGTAGAGCCCTTCAAGATCGAAGGCCATCGGTTCCTCATTGGTCGGGGATGCTTCACTAGGGACGCACAGCCCGAGCCCACTTGCACACTCAAGTCCAATTCATTGCGTTACAACAACTTACAGTGGAAGGCGCCGATTGCGAAAGGCGCAGCCTGGGTGGAGCCCCGTCCTCTTTTCGGGCCAGTGTGAACACATTCGCGGTTTTCCGGGCTCACCGTTGGTCCTGGTGCGGCCGTGAAGGTCGCAATGGAGCCCGTCTTCCTTCAGGAAGGCGCACGCCGAGATGATCTCGGCCGTGACGAGACCCTCCTCGGACTCGTCGCGTTCCACCTTGCACAGGTAGGGTGATTTCCGGCTGCGGAGCAGGGCCTCGAGCATCGTGTCGGGGGTGCCACATCGAATTTCGACGTTGAGGTCGCGGCAGCAGGCGGCGTGACGCGTATGATCGGCGGTTCGACACGGCGCCTTGGCGCACGGGTTGGTATCCGGTGCCAGCGGGAGGGAACGTTTCACCGGCGTCGGTGGCGGCAGGTGCCGGGTGACCAGGCGGCGATTCTCCACGATCCGGAATCGGTCGCGTCCCAGGCGGCGAGGCGCGGGAGTTCGCTTCGGAGCGGGCACCCGGCCGTTGAAGCCGTGAGCCCGGCAGGCCGCCGTCCGGCCGTCAGGGTCGAGTTCCAGGTACTTGCAGGGGACGTGGATCGTGGTCTCCGACCAGAGCTCGCCATTTTCGGTGTAGCTGCGCCCGAAGTCGAGGCGCTCGGTGTGCCCGAAGAACCACGTGGCATCGTGGTCTTCCTCCCCCTCGAGGGCGGCGACGCGGATGGTGACGTCGAGCGAGCGGCATTGACGGCCGAGACGGCGGCAAGGCGGAGGAGCCATCGGATTCCTGGACCTGGGGTATGCTGTTTCGTGCTGCGCGGCCGGAAACTAGCGTGGTTGGCGGGAATCGCCAGCATATGCACTACCGCGGACGGCGGTGAGTGCGTTACTGTTGACACTTCCCGAGCTTCTGGTGGGCGGGGACCGGCGCTGCCGGGGGGCAGCGGCGATGACAATCATCACCAGAGGATGAGGCGAGACAAGAATGCGTTTTTCTGTGATCGTAGCCGGAGCTGCCGTGTTGCTGGCGGCGTGCGGCGGAGAGAAGAAGACCGAAACCACGACTGACACGACAGCGGCCATGGCTCCGGCGCCTGCCGCAGCGACTGGCACTCGTCACAGCGTCGATATGATGCTGGATGGGACGACCTACAAGTTCTCGCCGGCCGACCTGACCATCAAGGCCGGTGATGTTGTGGTCTTCCACAACGTGTCCGGTGGCCCGCACAACGTGCAGTTCAAGGCCGACAGCATCCCCGCTGGCGCTGAGGCCGTCCTCGACGCCGCCCTCACCGACAAGATGGGTCCGCTGTCGTCGGCACTGGTTGCCACCCCGGGTGACAGCCTGGTGATCTCATTCGCTGGTGCGCCGGTGGGTGATTACTACTTCACCTGCACGCCGCATATGGCGATGAACATGCACGGAAAGATCACGGTCGAGTAAGCTGGCTGGAGTGGATGTGCTGCACAGGGGGGCGATGCCACGGCATCGCCCCCCTGACTTTTTGTCACGCGGCAAGGCGACGCACGAGCAGCGGCAGCGTGACGCCCAGGGCCACCCCCGCGACGCTGTCGACGACATAGTGCATCTGGCAATACACGACGCCAACCGAGAGCAGCGCGGTCGGGAGCGCGATCACGAGCGCGACGCGACGTGATCCCAGCCAGGCCCCGACGGTTGCCGCCACCGTCGCGGCGACGTGGGAGGAGGGGAACGCCGCGCCGAACGCGCTCCCTCGCGCGAGCGTGGCATAGACCAGGCGCGCCGGACCGTTGGCCACGAACGCACCCGTCGGGCGCGCGAATTCATAGTACGGACCGGCCACCGGAAAGAGGATGTAGCAGAGATAACACGCGAGGTAGGTGGCGATCACGCCATTGAGGTACTGCTCAAGCGCCTCGCCCCGACGCATCAGCAGGAAGGCGATCGCGGGCACCGGGATGATGAGGTAGTACGAGAAGTACACGGCGTGAAAGAGCGTGGACCAGAGCTGGCTCGGTGCCGCTCGCCACCAGTCGCGGCTGGGTTGGCCACCGAACAGCGCCTGCTCAAGGTGCTGCAATGCCACGTCGTGGGTGGGGGCCGCGCCAAAACCGTTGAGCGCATCGATCGAGGAATAGAGCGCCGTCAGCAGCAGCAGCGGATAGGCCGTGCGGAGGAGGCGCCCGAACGGAGAGTTGGGAGCGTGGACGACCAGCCACGCGAGCAGCGGGATCGCGAGGTGCGCGAACAGCAGCGCCGGCATTCCACGCTGGTCGAGGCGCGTGAGGGCAACAGCCGCGACGAGCAGGCCGTAGCCGGCCAGGATGCGGTCGACCAGGCGCCAGCGAGCCGGGCCGGTCGCTAGAGCCATTGTGCCGCGCGATACCACGCTGCCGTGTCTGCGATGCCCTGGGCGAAGTCCCATCGCGGAGCCCAGCCCGTGGCCGACACGAAGTCGGACGCGTCGCCCGTCCACGCGTCCTGGTAGAACTCGTTGGCCTTGTCGGCGCGGAGAATCGTCTTGCGCTGGAGCGCGGCGGCCCAGGCCCCGGTGGCGTGCAGGGCGACGCGAGCCAGCCATTCCGGAATCGGCAGCAGCGTGACCGTTCGCCCCATTTCGCGACCGATGCCGCGAACCAGCTCCGCGCTGGTGATCACCTCGGGGTGATTCACGTAGAACAGCCGGTTGCGTGCCGCGTCACTCGTGGCGGCGCGAATCAGCGAGTCGGCAAGGTCGACGACGTGGACCAGCGAGAGTTCCATCGACCCCGAGCCGAAGACCGGTGCGATGCCGAGGCGAGCGGCCTTGAACACCGTGAGGAGATTGTCGCGATCCCGCGGCCCGTAGATGGTGGGCGGACGCACGATGGTCCACGTCAGCGGCTCTGCGGTCAGTGCCACTTCGGACGCGAGCTTGCTGCGACCGTACATCGTGACGGGCGCATCGGGCTCACCCGGACGCCTGGGTTCGCCCTGACGCGCTGGCCCACCTGCGGCCATCGAGGACACCAGGACGAACCGTGCGCGTCCGCCGGCGGCCACCGCTGCGCGCGCGAGATTCCTGGTCCCGTCACGATTGGCGGCGAGGAATTCCGCCTCGTCGACCGCCCCGGTCAGCGCCGCGGCGTGATAGATGACATCCTGTCCCGCGGCCGCTTCTGCAAGCGCCTCGAGGTTGCCGAGATCGCCTTGCACCAGGCGAACGCCCCGTGCGGCCGCGTCGGCGGCCCGGGCCGGAGTGCGAACGAGCGCAGTGACGGTGTCACCACGCTCGAGCAACTGATCTACCAGGTGTCCGCCGACGAAACCGGTCGCGCCGGTCACCAGCGCTTTCACGTGGGCCGGTCGAGGATGCGGTAAGTCTTGTACGGGGTGAAGCCGGCCTTGGAGAGTCCCTGGATGATGCCGGGGTTGTCTTCCAGGAGCCATCCGGCCTCTCCCCACCCGATACCCACTTCCGCCGCCTTGCTCCAGATCCAGTGGTAGAGCGCCGAATCGATGCCCTTTCCGCGCCACTCGGGAAGAATCCCGAGCAGCGGGATGCGGGCGCGCGTGATCTTCTTCGTCTTGAGCTTGAAGAGCATTGTGAGCGCAGCAGGAAACATCCCACCGTTGCGGTTGTTGCGCAGGGCCTCATTCAGGTCCGGCAGTCCGAGCCCGAAGGCGATCGGCACACCGTCCTTCTCGACGAACGGGATGATCGAGGGAATGACCACAGGCCGGAACTGGGCCGCGAGGTTGTCGATCTCCGCGTCCGTCATCGGGATGAAGCCCCAGTTGTGCTCCCAGCCCGCGTTGTACAGCTGTTTGATGAGGGCCACTTCCTCGGGGAACCGCTTCATATTCAGCGGCCGCATCGTGAGGCCGTACCGCTTCTTCAGCAGCTCGACGGCACGCGCCGTCCGTTCGGGTGGCGTCACCGGTGCTGCGAGGGATCCCCCCTCGAGGCAGACCATATCCTTGGCCTTCCGGAAGCCGGCGGTCTCGAGCAGCGTGAGATAGTAGGGCGGATTGTGCGGCATCATCAGCGTGTTCGGCGTTTCGAAGCCGTCGATCAGCAGCCCGCACTCATCGTTGACGGAGAAGGACATCGGTCCGCGGAGGGTGTCGAAGCCCCGTGCCCGGACCCAGGCTGCGGCGGTGTCGAGCAGTGCGGCGGCCACGCGGAAATCATTGACACACTCGAAGAAGCCGAAGAAGGCCACCTTGTCGTGATGGATTTCGTTGTGGAGGCGATTGCTGATGGCAGCAAT
>JAZJZU010000073.1:6667-9642 GCA_040389605.1 Gemmatimonadota bacterium | reverse complement strand
TCGCCGCCCTGCTCGGCAACGAAGTAGTCGGCTTCGGCGTGTTCGAAGAAGGGATTCGCCTTGCGGTCGAGCAGCTTCCGGATCTCGGCGCGAAACGGCGGGACCCAGTTGAGGTCCCGCCGGTGCAGTCGGTAAGGCAGGTCGATGAAGCGATTCAGGTCTTTCGGCGTCTCGACGCGCCGGATCGCCGGCGCGTCCGTCAGATGACCCCCAGCTCCTTCCCGATCGTGCTGAAGGCGTCGAGGGCCTGGTCGATCTGAGCGGGGGTGTGCGTCGCCATCACGCTGGTTCGCAGGCGACACTGGGACGCCGGGACGGCAGGCGGGACCACAGGGTTCGTGAAGACACCCGCGTCGTAGAGCTTCCGCCAGAAGATGAACGTGGTGTCGAGCGGCCCGGTCAGCACCGGAATGATCGGTGTTTCCGTGGGACCGATCTCGAAACCGAGGTGGCGGAAGCCGTCTCGCAGGCGGCGGGCATTCGCCCAGAGCGCGTCGCGGCGCCACGGCTCCTGCTGGAGCACTTCGAGTGCGGCCAGCACGCCAGCAGTATTGGCTGGGGGCAACGAGGCGGTGAAGATGAATGGCCGCGAGTGATGCTTCAGGAAGTGGATCACCTGTTCGTCGGCCGCCACGAAGCCGCCCACCGAAGCGAGCGACTTCGAGAAGGTGCCGGCGATGATGTCGACCTCGTGCTGCAGGCCCCAGTGCGATCCGGTTCCCTGACCGTTCGGGCCGAGGACGCCGAGCGCGTGGGCGTCGTCGACCACGAGGGCCGCGCCGAAGCGATTCGCAATCCGGCTCAGCTCGGGGATGTCGGCGATATCGCCTTCCATCGAGTAGACACCGTCGACCACGATCATCGTGCCCTTGCCGCTGGTGTTCTTTTCAAGCAGGCGAGTCAGCTGTGCGAGGTCGCCGTGGTTGAACCGCTGGGTCTCGCCGTAGGAGAGCTTGGCTCCGTCAACGATGCAGGCGTGGTCGAGCTTGTCGAGATAGACGGTCTCGCCGCGCCCCAGCAGGCCGGAGATCAGTCCGAGGTTGGCGCCATACCCCGTGGAGAACACCAGCGCGGCTTCCTTGCCCAGGAACTCTGCGAGGGCGGCCTCGAGTTGCTCGTGGAGGTCGAGCGAACCGTTGAGGAACCGGGAGCCGGTGCAGCCTGCGCCGTAGCGATGCAGGGCTTTCGCGGCCTCTTCGAGTACCTTGGGGTGGTGCGTGAGCCCGAGGTAGTTGTTCGAGCCCAGCATGATCCGCTTCTGTCCCTCAATGACGACGACGGTGTCTTCCGACTCCGAGATCGGCTTGAAGTAGGGGTACAGGCCCGCCGCCTGGATCTCGCGCGCCTGGGTGAAGTTCCGGCACTTGTCGAAGAGTGCCACCTGGGTCTGAAGCGTATCAGCCACGGGCCCTCGCAGAGCACGGGTGGATCTTGGGCAGGGAACCCCCCAAGTTTGTATCTGGCCAAGAGATGAAACTATGACCCCCCCCGTACCGACACAAGGCAAAAGCGCCCCCGGTGTCCACTTTTCGGTCCTGTTCCGGGCTGGATTTCTGGCCACCTCGGCCCTGTTGTTCCTCGCCGTGTCACTGCCGGCCCAGTGGCCCCGGGCGCGGACCGGGGATTTCGAAGTCCGCGGGTTCGACTTCGCTGTGGACGGGGGGTGGCGCCGGAGCGCCGATCGCGTGATCGCGCTCCGCCGGGCGCTCCTGCAGGCGGGAGCCTTTGCCCGGCTCAACGAAGGCGCGACCCAGGGGCGGCCAGCCGTCGCCGGGCAGTTCTTCCTCCCTGTCATTCCGATCGCGTTCCGGGACGCGGCCGGTCCGTTCCTGCCCGACCAGTTTCAGGAGCTGTTCTTCACCCCACAACCGGTGGGGAGGCCCTGGAGCGTCCGGACCTATTACCAGGCACAATCCCGCGGACTGGTGATGCTCGACGGCTGGGTGTTTGGCTGGGTGCAGCTCGACAGCGCAGCTGCCTATTACGAAGATGGCTGCAACGGCATCGGCGTGCGCGCGCCCTGTCCCGCGCGTCAGGGTTCGCGGATGGGGGCGATGTTGATGGCGGCGCTCGACTCCATCTCCCTGCGGAGTGGCGGTGACACCGTCTGGAACCGATTCGACAATGATGGGCCCGACGGCATCCCCAACTCGGGGGACGACGACGGTGTGGTCGATGTGGTGACGTTCCTCCAGCCCAAGGTCGATGGCGCGTGCGGTACCGAAGCGATCTGGGCCCACCGGTATCGCATCGCTGGCTGGAACGCGGGCGTGTCGTACAGCACACGCACGCCACGACGCGGCAGCAATGGCCAGCCTCTTCCGGGACAGTTCCTGAAAGTCGACTCCTATACCATCCAGTCGGCGCAGGGGGGCAATACCGCGTGCACCGCAGGGCAGATCATGCCGATCGGCACGGTCGCGCACGAAACGGGACACGCATTCGGGTTGCCTGACCTCTACGACACCGACGCCGGGTCAGCGACTGAAGGCATTGGCGAGTGGGGGTTGATGGGAGCAGGAAACTATGCTCGCCCCTATTCGCCCAGTTCCTTCGACGCGTGGTCCCTCGCACAGCTCGGCTGGGTGGCGGTCGACACCGTTCCCAATGGCCGGGTCACAACGACCCGGTCGGTTCAGGCGAGCGACACGGTGTTCCTTGCCTCCACCGCACTCCCGGGCCGCTACCTGCTCCTCGAGAATCGGCAGGGTGAACAGAGCGACACCGCGATGATGAACCCGGCGTTCGTGCGACCCAAGGGCCCCGGCCTGCTCATCTGGCTCGTCGACGATGCCCGGATCGAAGCGGGGCGCACATCCAACACGGTCAATACCGGTGCGCGGCAGGGACTGGCCCTGGTTCAGGCCGACGGGCGCAACCAGCTGCGATCGAGCATCTCAGGCATCAAGAATCGCGGCGACGCTGGTGATCCCTTCCCCGGTGCATCGCTCAACCACGACTTTGGACTGACCGGC
>JAZJZU010000073.1:1716-6657 GCA_040389605.1 Gemmatimonadota bacterium | reverse complement strand
CTGGGACGGAGCGCGGCTGGGCATTCGGCTTGACGGGATCACGCTGCTCTCCGGCGGCGCGATGCGGTTTCGCTTCATTCGCCGCGGGGCGACACTGGTCACGGCGGGAACGCCGCTCGCAAAGGTGCGCGTCAATGGCATTTCCGGCGCAGCGATTTCCGAGATCTACGCTCCCGGTGACTCACTCGCGCTCTCAGTGGACTCCGTGCAAACGACGGCTGATGGCCGAAGCGGGGCGCGGTTTCTCCGCTGGAGCGACCAAGGTCTGCGTGAGCACATCGTCCTGGCGCGCAACGGTGCGCCCGACACGCTCCGCGCAGACTTCGCGCTCGCGCACCGACTCCGTGCCACGGCCTCGGGCCCCGGGAGCGTCTCGCTCTCTGTGCCCGGGGACCCTGCCGCAGGCGTGTTCCTCGATGCGGGGAGCGTCGTGCGCGTGAGTGTCACGGTCCCGGCGGGGGTGGAGTTCCTCGGCTGGGTTGGCGATACCACGCTTGCCACGCCGGTGATCGATGTGACGCTCAATCGCCCATTTGACCTGGTCGCGAATCTCGTCACCATTGCCGCGGTCGATGGTGTGGCCGCGGCGCGGGCACTGCTCGGCGGACCAGCGCTTGATCTCGCGGCCAGGACCTACCTCGATGCCACTGGCAATCGGAATGGTGGCTTTGACCTCGGCGACTACCTGGCGTGGATTCGGCGCACGGGCCAGCGCGTCCCACCGGCGCTGGCCAGAATTGCTGATCGCTATTGGGGGTCACGATGAAGCGGTTCATAGGCGTGCTGGCGCTCCTGGTGGCGTGTGGTGGCGAGACCACCGCCCCACCCACTCCCGGGACGATTGTGCTCAGCCTCGGTTCTCCGGGTGTCAACGACGGAGCAATCGTTGTCGTGGTGAGCGGCGGTCCGGTCAACGTGGTCCACCCCGCTGGCGACCTGGAACTGGCGCGGCAGAGTGACGGATCGGGCACGCACCTGATGCTGGTTGGTGATGTGGCGGAAGGAGTGCTCGCCACTATCGAAGTGCCTGATATTTCGCGTGCGAGCGCCTACGTTGCGACGGTGGAACAAGTGGCCGATCGCACGACGTTCGCGCTGCTCGACCCCGCCCCCTATCACGTCACGATCACGGTGTCGCACTGACCTGTCTCCTCGCATTGCCCTCGTGAGGACCGCTTGAGATTGCACCGGATTGCCATTGTGGGCGGCGGCGCGGCGGGAATGACCGCGGCGCTGCAGCTCAGGGCCCGTGGCCTCGACTTCACCCTCCTGGAGTCGGCAGCATCACTGGGTGGGATGATTCACACGGTCGCAGACCACGGCTGGGTAGTCGAGGCAGGGCCCAATGCGCTCGCAGAGCCCGAGCCCGCCGTGCGTGCGCTGCTCGACGGCGCCGGGCTGACGCCTTCCGTGCTCCGGCCGGACCCGCGGCACACCCGCCGGTTTCTGGTGCATTCAGGCAAGCTCGTCGCGGTGCCCCGGTCGGTGGGTGAGCTGGTCGCCTGGCCAGTCCTGAGTGCCGGAGGACGGATGCGGTTGCTGAAGGAGCCCTTCGTGAAGGCGGCACCAGCCGACGCAGAGGAATCTGTCGAGGCCTTTGTGCGCCGGCGCCTTGGCGACGAGATGCTCGAGCGCGTATTCGATCCACTCCTCGCCGGGGCAACCGCCGGCGATCCAGCGCAGGTGCTGATGCGGTATGCCTTTCCGCGCCTGGTGGAATGGGAGCACGCCGGCGGTTCGCTCCTGCGGGGCGCGATGCGGGCAGGGATGGACGCGCGACGAAAGGCCGGGAGAGGGCGGGGCGTTCCCGGTGGCATCTGGTCGTGCCGAGGTGGGCTCGCCGAGATTCCGCGACGGATCGAAGCGTTTCTCGGAGATGCGGTCCGCACCCGTACACGCGTCGTCGAGGTCCATCGGGTCGACGCGGGTTACCGCGTTGTCGATGCAACCGGGCACGCAGAGGAATACGCCGCAGTGCTCTGCGCCATTCCCGCAACCGGCTACCGGGGGTTGCGGATTGAGGTACCTGGAGCGGAAGTACTTCAGGCGATCGCTCAGGCACCATCTGCCTCGATGGCCAGCGTGTCGCTGGGATTCCGACGCGAAGAAGTTTCCCACCCGCTGGATGGACACGGTTTGCTGGCGCCGTTCTGTGAGCGGCGGTCCATCCTCGGTACCCTCTTCGTCTCGTCACTCTTTCCAGACCGGGCGCCAGCCGGACACGTGCTGCTGACGTCTATGGTGGGCGGGACGAGACGAGCTGACCTCGCGGCGCGTCCCGCCGACGAACTCGTCGCGCTCGTGCGGAGCGAGCTCGAGGAGCTGCTGGGCGCACGCGGTGAACCGCAGTTCTCGCTGGTCACGCACTGGCCCGACAGTCAACCCCAGGCGGTTGCCGGGCATACGGAACGACTGGCAGCGGTCCAGGACCTCGAACGCGGTACACAGGGCCTCGCCTTCGCGGGCGCCTGGCACGACGGCACGGCGCTCGCCGATGCGATGCGGAGCGGTCGCATCGCAGCAAATCACCTCGCTGGACAACTGGCCTAGGCCGGTGCGGTCTCGGTCGCGAAATATCTTGATCCGGCATCGCTGGCCATCGTGAAGGCGGGTGATTTCAACAAGAAGGCGCCCGCCGCCAAGCCGCTGCCCTGAACCGTCTGGATTCAATGGAGTGACGAATGCATTTGCGAACCGGGAGCATCGGTGCTGGAATCGTGTTCACCGCAGGGCTCGTGGCGTGCGGCGGGAGTGCCCCGCCCGTGACTGACCCGGTTCCTGCGGCAGCGGGCGAAGCGGCGCTCGTGGCACGCGCGCGCGGCATTCACCAGCGCGTGCTGACCCTCGACACGCACGTGGACATCAACCCCGGCAATTTCCGGAAGGACACGCTGAACTATTCTGCCAGGCTGCCGCGCACGCAGGTGGACCTCGTCAAGATGGAGGAGGGCGGGCTCGGTGGGGCATTCCTCGTCGTCTACGTGGGCCAGTCGCCGCAACTCGACAGTGCCGGGTTCGCGCGTGCCAATGCCCAGGCGAGGGAAAAGTTTGCCGCGATTCACCGCCTGACCGAGGAGATCGCGCCTGACCGCGCCGGGCTCGCCCTCACGGCAGCAGACGCCGCCCGGATCCACGCGAGCGGACGCCGCGTGCTCTTCATCGGGATCGAAAACGGTTTCCCGATCGGGACCGATCTCGGCAACGTCGCACGGTTCTATGCCCTGGGCGGGCGATATATGTCGCTCGCGCACAACGGTCACAGCCAGCTGAGCGACTCCAACACTGGTGAGCGTGACAATGTCTGGATGTGGAATGGGCTTTCGCCGCTGGGTCGGCAGGTAATCGGCGAGATGAATCGGATCGGGATGATGATCGATATTTCACATCCGTCGAAAGCGTCGATGATGCAGTCGCTGGCCCTGTCCAGGGCACCGATCATCGCATCGCACTCCGGCGTGCGTGCCATCTGCGATGTGTCACGCAACCTCGACGACGAGCAGCTCCGCGCGCTGGCACGCAATGGCGGCGTCGTGCAACTCGTGGCGTTCAGCGGCTACGTCAAGTGTAACCCGGCTCGCGATGCCCTCCGGACCGAGGCCGTCGCGGCGCTCCGGAAGGAGTTCGGGATCACCGCCACCGGGGGGGCAGCGGTTCGCGACGCAATCCAGGCGCTCCCGGAGGCGCGGCGCGCCGACTTCCTCGCGCGGCAGGAGGAGATCACCACGCGGAAGTTCCCCGCAGACGCTCCGGCCACGGTGCGCGATTTCGTGGACCACATCGACTACGCCGTGAAGCTCATCGGAATCGACCACGTCGGAATTGCATCGGACTTCGATGGCGGCGGGGGTGTCGAAGGGTGGCGAAACGCCAGCGAGACATTCAATGTCACGCTTGAACTGGTGCGAAGGGGGTATACCGAGGAGCAGATCGGGAAGATCTGGAGCGGAAACCTGTTGCGCGTGCTCTCCGAAGTGGAGGCGGTGGCCCGCCGACTGCAGCGGGCGGGCTGACGGGTCAGGGCTGGGGGAATGGCAGGGTGACGGTATGGGGCAGTTCGCCCAGCCCGTAGTAGTGATGTGACAGCCCGCTGTCGCTGACGGCGACCAGCCGGACGCCGCTCTGCACCCCGCCGAATGGCATTCCCACGGGTCCAGTCGTGATCATCGCAATCTCGCGATCCCGCGCCACGGCATTCTGGTGGTAGTGCCCCGAGAAGAGGGCTTCCACGCCGTAGCGATGGAACAGCGCGAGGTAGCGGTTCCGATGGGCGAGCGGAATGTTGAAATACTGATCGGGTTCGCTGGCATCGGCGAGGAACCAGGGGTGATGCTGGAACACCAGCAAGTGCCGGGCGCCGCTCGCGCGGGCGGTCGCCAGTTCGTGTTCGAGCCAGCGCTCCTGTTCAGCGAGCGCGCCGGGTGTATCGCGGGAGGAATCGATCACACTCGAATTCAGCACGATGCCGATGACATCGCCTACGCGGAAGGTGTAATGATCCGGTCCAAAGGCGGCGCGGTAGCGCTCCAACGCGGCAGGCGTCGGGGTGTTTCCGACATCGTGGTTCCCCGCGACGTTGAAGAGCGGAATCGCGGGGTCGAGCTTGTGGGCAATGCGCCAGAACTCTGCCGTCTGCGCTGAATCGCCCGGCTTGTTGATCAGGTCGCCGGTGATCACGACGAATGCGGGCCGAAGCCGGTTCGCCGTCGCGATCACCAGTTCGAAGTTGGCGGTCTCCTGCACAAAGTTGGAATCCTTCGCGTACATCCCGAACTGGGGATCCGACGCGACCAGGAAGAAGCGCGGCCTGGACGGCCCGGGCGCCTGGCCCGCCAGCGGCGACAGGACGGTTGCGGCGAAGAGCAGGGCGAGTGCGACGCGGGAACGAATCATCGGTTGAAGATGGGGCGGTCTTCTCGTCGGGGCCAGAGGCACGTTTCATCG
>JAZJZU010000073.1:0-1706 GCA_040389605.1 Gemmatimonadota bacterium | reverse complement strand
ACGCGCAAACGGTGCGCAGGTTGCACCCCGGCGACGAGGTGTCACACCCGGGCATCAGAACGTCTCAGGAACGAAGGTGACACTCAACTCCTGGAGACCACAATGCGTTACCTGCTTCCCGCCGTCCTTGCGTGTGCGCTGCTTCTGCCTGGGCACAACGCCTCCGCCCAGACCACAGTCGGGCTCAAGGGAGGGCTGTCCTTCTCGACCCTTACCAACAAGCAGCCAGACTGGAAGTCGCGGACCGGTTTTGCCGCCGGGATTGCCCTCGATATGCGAGCCGGGCCGATCGGCATCCAGCCGGAACTGCTGTATGTGCAGAAGGGCGTGAAGAGCGACGGCAGCCCCAGCTCCGATGCCCCGAAGCTTGACTACGCCGAGATTCCCGTGCTGCTGAAGGTGACGATTCCGCTTCCCGCGCTTCAGCCGTTCGTGTATGCCGGTCCGTCGGTCGGTTTCCGCCTGAGCTGCAAGCTTGGAGAAGTCGATTGTGCCTCGGGAGTCATCAAGAGCACCGATTTCGGCGCCGCGCTCGGCGGCGGGATCCGGCTGGGTGGCAACAAGGGGCTGACACTGGAAGGGCGGTATATGTGGGGGCTGAAGGACGTGCACGACCTGACTTCCGGCGTCGACAGCCGGACCCGCACCTTCCTCGTTCTCGCCGGGGTTTCGCTCTGACCTGATGGATTGGCGGCAACCTCGACCGGTACTTCTGCGTACCATTGAGGTTGTCCCCCTTCCATCCGTCCGGAGTCTCGCAATGTCCTTCCCGATGGTTCGTCGCGCCCCGATGCTCGGTGCGCTTCTCTCGCTGGCCGCGCTGGCCGCGACGCAGTCCCCCCTCGCCGCACAGGAAAAGGTCGATCTCGCCACGATCGAGAAGATCAAGGCCGAGGCGATGGGGCATTCCCAGGTGATGGACATCATGAGCTGGCTGACCGATGTCTACGGTCCCCGGCTCACCTGGTCACCCAACCTGACCAAGGCAGGCAACTGGGCCGCGAAGACGATGACCGGCTGGGGGCTCGCGAATGTGCATCTCGAGCCGTGGTCCACACCTGCGGGTCTCGGCTGGGCCAACGAGCGCTTCTCGTTCCAGTCCGTCGCGCCAAATCCGTTCATCATCCAGGCGGTTCCGCGGGCCTGGTCGGCTGGCACCAAGGGGAAGGTCACGGGTCCCGCGATGATCGTCGAGGCCGGGTGCTTCGCCGAATTGCGGCAGAAGTACGCTGGCAAGCTCAAGGGGGCCTTCGTGATGGCGACCCACGCGGACACCAATCCGGTGACGGAATTCAACGCCTGGGCCAGCCGCCTGAAAGAGCTCCGCATTCCCAACAGCGGCCCGGTTGGCGCAGCCGCCTGCCGCAGGTCAGCCGGCCGGACGTGGCAATTTCGGTGGTGGCGCTCCCGCTGCCCCGGCACTGTCGGCCGCGTGTCAGGCTGAGGCCGACGCTCGCGCTGCCGCCGCCCCTGCCTCCAACGCGCCTGCGGGCTTTCGCGGCTTCGGCCGGTACAGCGTCAACAGCGATACCGCTTCGCTGCGCTGGCTCGAGAAGCAGGGTGTCGGTGCCGTCCTGATCGGCGGTGTTGGGCGCGGCTACATCGGTGGCGACATCGCGACCGACAATGGCGCGTCGCGCGCCAAGGGTGCCGCGCAAGTGCCGTTCGTCCACGTGGCGACCGAATCGTACGGCCGGCTTTACCGG
>JAZJZU010000072.1:29305-34589 GCA_040389605.1 Gemmatimonadota bacterium | reverse complement strand
GCGCGACGCCAATCGTGGCATCGGACGCCCGCATATTCAGCCAGCACAGGAGTCGCCAGGCCGTGGTGCGGCGCCGCGAATCCGCCACCATACTCGGGGGAAAGTGGAGCGTTGTCACCACAGGCACACGCGGGGTCCGGTGGCGTGCCGCGAGCGCCGCCACCTCACCGCCGGCCGACTGCACGTGAATCAGGTCGGCCGGGATGAGCGACAGTTCACGCCGGACGTCCAGGAATTCCGTCCACGCCCCGATCAGCCAGCGAACCTGCGCGGGCGCGAGTGAGTGGTACCACTGCCTGAATCGTCCCCGGAACCTGGTCGCCACGGTTCGCGCAAGGACCACCGGCCGCGGCAGCGATGGCGTCGGTGGCACCACAACCCGCACGCCAGCGGCCATCGCCTCCTTGTGCCACTCCGCCGCGTGCGGCGCCACGAGCACGGCATCAATTCCGTGTTCAGGCAGGCCCCGAGCCAGCATCACGCAATAGGTGACAATGCCACCCCACTGCTCATCGTCACAGAAGATCGCGACCCGGGGGAGTTGCGTGGTCACTGGCGCGGCCCTGTTGGGGTCACACAGCCGGTGCCCTGCGAAAGGTCCGCAGTGACGCACGCAGGAAGTGTCGCATCGAGATCGGTGCCCGTCGGCCACAGAGTCGCCGGGTCTCGTCCCGCCAGGCGAGATAGGCGCCAAGCCCGTCGCCTGAAGCGAGCCACCCGGTCTCGTGGATCGAGCGCTGCAGCAGGCGCGCGAGTCCGTCGCGCTCGGCCGGCGTCGGGTCGCGGGTCGTCCGCTGCAACGTGGCGGCGACCCGCAGTACCTGCGGCTCCGACCACGCCGCACGTCGAGGGTTCGATGCATTGCTGTCGTGTTCGCGCCGTCGCGCCGTGGGTCCGTCGTACCACGCGGCCGGGCCGGTCGAGAGCACGCGCCAGAGGAAGTCCACGTCCTCGCCATAGGCGAAGGCGGGATTGAACATCCCGGCCCGGGCAATCGCTTCCCTCGACACCAGCCAGCTGCTCGGCAGGATCATCGCCTGATCCACATAGATTGACCGCAACTCAGGGCCGAGAAGCTGGAGGGACGAGCCATGAATTGGCCGAGAAATGTGTTGGAGCGCCCTTCGAATCAGCTCGAGATTTCCACCGGTATCGCCGCGACGAGCGTCAAAGCACATCAGGTCGCCAAACGCGACCGCGAGCGACGGCACGGCCTCGAACGCGGGAACGAGGCGCTCAAGATGGTCAGGGAGGAAACAGTCATCGCCGTCGAGGAATGCGACGAGGTCACCATGGCCCGCAAGGATGCCGCGATTGCGGCTGGCACTGAGTCCGTAGTTGGGGCCGGTGAGCGGGACAAAACGCGTGGATCCCATTCGACCGACCCAACTCTGGATGCGCTCCCAGGTATCATCGCTTGAGCCATCGTCGATGACGACGACATCCGCCGGGGCAAGGGTCTGCCTCGCAACGCTTTCGAGCGTTTCGTCGATAAAGCGGCCTACATTCCAGGCCGGGATTACGACGGTGACGTGGTGGGGCAGCCGCTTGCCTCGGGGGAGGAAGGTTGGGGAGTGCGGTACCGGTACGAACCATAGCCGGATCGGCACGGCGCGTCGACGGCGGCATCGGCCCCGGCTCGCGACCACCACCACGGCGCTCGCGAACGTCCGGCGCGAAGCTTGCGCGGTCAATCCAGTCCCCCACCGTCGTGTTGGCGGACCACCTTCACCGACCACGCCACCGGACCTCCGGGTCCTGATCTTATCGAGATGGAGCTTGCGTGACCCCAGGTGAGCACGAGGATGCCGCGAAGATCGGAATGATCTGGAAGAATGCCACCTGGCTGGGACTGGTGCCAATTCTGCTCAATTTCGTGGCACTCTTCAGCACAGGTTATATCACGCGGCAGGTGGGTCCCTCCCAGTTCGGGCGCTTCAGTATTGCACTCTCACTGACGGGGCTCAGCCTGTTGGTCACCGATGTCGGGTTGCGGGCGCTTGCCGTGCGCGACCTTGCCCGCGGCGGCGCGGGGGCTCGGCACGAACTCAACGACCTGCTGTCGCTGCGCCTGGTGATGTCGTGCCTGGGGGTGCTGATCGCGTGGATCGTGGCCGCCATCGCGACGTGGTCGAGCCCGGCGCTCGGAGCAGTGCTGATGGTCAGCTCGCTCGGCATCATCCCGACCGCGCTCACCGGAACGCTCACCGATTCGCTCGTCGCACGGGATCAGGCGCGGGTGACGAGCAGCTCGACGTTCTGGAGTGGCGTGATCCTGACCGTGGCCTCGGTCATCGCGGTCGCAGTGTGGCCGAGCGACCTCGCGCTCGCCGCGTCGTACCTCATCGGACCGATCGTGAATATGGCGATGCTCGCACGCCGGTCGCGCGAGGTCTATGGCCGATTCCGCCTGCGCTGGCGGCCGCGGCAATGGCGCGTGCTGATCCGGCGCGCCGCACCGTTCTTCCGGATTTCGATTGTCGGTGTGGCCGTGAGTCGCAGCGAGCTCCCACTCATCGGGCTGATGTTCGGGAGCACGATGGCAGGCTTCTACGCGGCGGCCGTTTCGCTGGCCGACCGGCTCGCGGCCGTGATCGATAGCGTCACGACCGCAGCACTCCCGACCCTGATGCGGCTCGGCGGCGATGCACGCCGCGTCACCGATGTGCTCTCGCGGATTCTCCATCCGATGCTCGGCGCACTGCTCGTGGGCTGCATTATGGCGTCGTTCGGCACCACGGCCGCCGTCACCGTGGTGTTCGGCCAGGCCTATGCTCCCGGCGGCCCCGCACTCGCCGTCGCACTCTTCCTGCTGCCGCTGACCGCCGTGAACGCGCTCGTGTTCGAAGGATTCGTGGCGCTGCGGAAAGTGGACTTCGTGGCGGGCACCATCCTGCGGGGCCAGATCCTCACCGGTATCCTGCTGCCGGTGGGGCTGATGCTGTTCGGATTGCCTGGCGCGCCGCTGGCCAAGCTCGTCGGGGCCCTCAGTGTCGCGCTGTCACGGGTCAGGGCCGGGCGGGAATACTTCGTGGGACTCTGGGGGCCGCGCTACCTGCGCCCGCTCTTCCGACGCACGCTCTGGGCGTTGCCCATGCCGATCATTCTCTGGCTCGGCGATTTCCGCCCCGTGGTGGCCGTGGCGATTTCAGGTGGCGGGTTCCTCTGCTGGCTCGCCGCGACGGCGCACTCGAGCGGTGTGTTGCAGCTGCTCCGCCCCACCCGACTCGCGGCCGCGAGCGGCGCTCCTCCCCTGCCCGACAGCACACTTCCCCCGCCCCCCTCCGCCTGACGGGGGAACGGGAGGAAGCCAGTCGCTACTCGATCCGGACGAGACTGGTTTCGGAGAGCGGAACCACCACACGCTTGCCGGCGACGGTGACGGTTGCCTCGGTCGGTGTGACCGCTGCGGTGGGAGTGTAGGGCGCCGATTGCGCCGCAGTGCACTGCAGGACGGTCACCACCACATCACTTGCCCGCCCCGTCATCGTCACCGTGACCGCGTTGCTGCTCACACCCGCACCATTGCCAAGGGCATAGCTCTGGGTTCCGAGCACGACATCGGACGGCGTGAGCACGCTGCCGAAGCAGCGGAAGTCACCCGACTGACTCTGCAGCCGGAAGGTGTTGCCGCTCACCTGCGGGACATCGCGCATATGCCAGCGCCACACCTTCGGTAGCAGCGGATTGACGATCGTCACGCGATCGACCACCACGAAGACATCCTCCTGCGGCAGGTAGGCCACAGTGCGCAGGTAGTCGCTCACGACGGTCCGTCCGTACGACACGCCGTTGGGGTAGCCGTATCCGTTCTTGGCCTGGCCTCGCACTGCGACCAGGGCGTCGGAGACCTGGGGCGCCACCGGAATGGAGCCGCCGTTGCCGCCATAGAGCACCTGACCGAAGGTCCCGACCGTGAGATTGTTGTAGTTGGTGGTGGCGCCTTCGATGCCACTGCGTGAGTAGATGTTCGATGTGGCCGAGATCCAGAAGGAGCCCTTCCAGATCATCAGGCCATTTGCATCCCGCGCGCCGTGGTCACCAGTTGGCCCGGATTCAAACGCCATCACCGTCGAGGCCGGGTCGGTCCAGCTCTGGCGGTAGAGGAAGAAGCCGGCCCCTGACGCGAGGTAATCCTTGGGTAGTGACGTCAGCGGAATTGCAGGCTGCGCAGGATCGAAGCGCAGCAGCTCGTCGGCCAGCGTGGCCGTTTCGTTGAATTCCGAGTAGGGGACCTGATCGATCAGGTTCAGCCAGGTATAGGCCTGCCCCACGAGGGTCCCACCGGCGTTGGCGGGCGGAATGGCGTAGAGTGCCGCGAGTCGATCGTAGCTGAACGTGCTGGCGCTGCTCTCACGCGGCTGGTCGCCGAAGGGCACCTTGTAGCGTCCGCCCGGCATCGTGGAGTGGATGCGCCAGCGCAGGCTCGCCTCGAGGAAGGGCGAGGAAACCGGCGTGCCGTAGGTCAGGAAGGCATCGGCGAAACTGCCCACGCGCCAGGTGCTCTCATAGTTCGTGCCCTCGGCCCACGCCCCGCCGGCACCGGCGGTCGCGAAGAACGGCGCGGCCTGGTTGTTCCACTTGGTCAGGGCCAGCTGGCGATGGAACGCTGGCCGATCGGCGCCACTCAACGCCCCCGTGCCGATGTCGTCGCCGGCAGCGGCCAGTGCTGCCGGGCCGGTCATCATGAAGCCCCACCAGTAGTTGTTGTCGACGGCGTTGGTGCCCCATCCACCCTGACGCGCAGGATTGCTCTGGGGCCAGGTCCAGTCGGCCCGATTCATCAGCCACGTGGCTGCCTGCTGGCGCTGGGCCACGGTCAACCCGACGTAGCACCAGTCGAGGCCCAACGTGACCAGTGGCAGCATAAACCGCACACCGTAGCCGGAGTCGTACTTGAGGTCGTTGGTCTCCACGGCATAGGCGGTAAGCACCACGCCGGCACGCTGTGCATAGCGGGCATCGCGCGTGGCGAGATAGGCCAGGCAGAGATCGGGGAGTCGCGACGCATCGCCACTGCTGTAGCCGTTGCCCTTCGCGACCTGCGCCTCAGCCGTCGACTTGACCTTGAGCCAGCGCGGCGATCCGGCCGTGGCCTGCGCCGCGAGCCGGCTCACGCGCTCGGGCGTCATCCATACCCGCGGATGCGCGGGAATTCCGCCGTTCGGAAGCACGCGGTAGGTCACCGTGACGGCGCGCACCGCGCCGGCGCTCAGCGAGACGGCCTGCGCCGGCGCGGCGGGGCCGTAGCTCTCCGCTCCCACCGTGAGCCCGCTCGCGCGAA
>JAZJZU010000072.1:11562-29295 GCA_040389605.1 Gemmatimonadota bacterium | reverse complement strand
CCTCGTAGTCACCGGCCACGAGCGAGTCGAGCGTGGTGGTGGCGGTCACCGTGCGACTGAATCCGGCGGGACCATTGACACTCACGGCCGCCTCGAGCCCCTGCGGCAGGCCGGCGATCGCCAGCGAGAGCCCGGCGAGCCCTACGGCTGCACTCCCCGCCGCAACCTGCACCTCGGCCGTGTCGGCCACGCCACAACTGCACGTGGCGATCACCTGATAGTCACCCGGGACCTTGCCCGCACGGTACAGCCCCACGGCGGAGATGGTCCCGCCAGTGGCAGCGTAGGTGAGCTGTGCCGGATGATCGCCCTGATCGGACCAGACGATGGCGGGAGTGAACTGCTGCGTCGCCGAGGTGTCGATGGTCGCACTCGCAGGGGAGAGCAGCAGCTGCAGCGCGTGCAACCCGGCCGTCACCGTCACCAGCGCCGTGTCGCTCACCCCGCAGGCGCAGGTCGCGATCACGCGATACTCTCCAGGCGCCACGCTTGCACGATAAAGCCCTCCCGTGGAAATCTCGCCGCCAGTCGCCGAATAGGTGACCGGCACCGCGCGCTCACTGCCGTCGGTGTATCGCGCCTTCGCCTCGAACTGCAGCGTGCCCGCCGTGTCGACCGCGGTGGTGTTGGGCGAGAGGACCAGGGCCGATGCCACGGCTGGAAGGTTGGACGTGCCGTTCACGTCCGAACCGCAGCCTGCCAGAACGACGAGTGAGGCGACTGCGAGTGACACTGAGGCGACCTTGAAGCGCATTGCGAGTCCTGCTGCCAATGGTGAGGGATCGTGCCACCACCCGCAGGTGCGCCTGTCGAATTCTCCAGGTTGTCGAACACGTTCGACAACCTCGGACCTTCGCAAACACCACCGCTGGGCCGGGCGGCCACTACGGTGGTTGCCGCTGCACAAATCACGCCGATGCGGCCAAGAATAATGCCGGGGACTTCGGGCGTGCAAACAACCCGGGCACCGCGCGGGATCCCGCAGCCTGACTGGGTTTCAGCCCTGCGACATCAAATAGCCAGCCGTCAAATTTCTCGTCACTGCTCCGGGGCAGGCAGACCTGAGAATGCGACGCACTACCGCAGGATTCAGGGCGAAGCGACGAAGGTCGTGAGGCTTGTGGGGGGCAGCGCGGTCGTGAAGCCAGGTCCCGCGAGCGCGAGTGGTTCGAGAATTCGTGCCGTTTCGAAACCACTGGTGCGCTCCGACGTCACAAGCTGCACACAAGGCGATCCGTCTCCGAACGCGACCTGAATGGTCTTCTCGCTGCCGCCCGTGTTGAGCGCAACGACGACGAGTCGCGTTCCAGTCAGGTACGCAGAGGCCAGGATCGCGGGATCACTGCTGGTGACTTCGACTCGCACCGCGCCGGGAGGAACGAAGCGTGACCAATGGCCCATCGTCCAGTATTGCTTGTTCTTCACGAAGCCGGTGTAGGCATTGCCCGTCGACGTGACCGTGATCAGCTGCGCTCCAATGGATTCCCACTGCCCGAGGAAGCCCCACATATAGTCCACAGCGGCGACGTCATAGTCGGCGAGCAGTGTGTGCATCGTCTTGGCCCAGGTGAACCAGTCGGGGTTGAACCATTCGGTCATCCAGAGGGGAAGCCCGTATTGCTTCGCCAGCGCGGAGAGTTCGGCCAGCTTGTTGAGACTGGGCTGCTGCGGAGTGCCCGAAGTGACGTAGAGATGCGTGGCGAGTGCCGCGACATATTGCCGCGCGACCGGATCGGCGAGCACGACCTGCGCCCGGGCGAGTGCCGCGGCGGGGTCGGCATCATCGGGGATAACCAGTCTGGTTGGAATCCCTTCGGCAGCGAGCTTCGCCCCGATCTGCTTCACGGCGTCGCGGATGAACGCTCCCGAAAGGTTTGCCGCATATCCTGGTTCGTTGATGATCGACCAGTATGGGAGCGTGGCGCCCAGGTCGTGCCAGCGCCGGATGATGGCCAGCGCCCACTCCACATACTCTGCCGGATTGTCGTGACTCATCCAGGATTCAATGGTGATCGGCGAACCGAACCATTGGGTCGCGCCCAGGGCGCGGGCCGCCTGCACATACTCCACGTGGCCGTCGAGCCGCTTCCACCGGAAATCGAAGCGGCTGAGGTCGGTCACCGACGGATCGGCATTGTCGTTCTCCGGCTCCACGCCCGGATCGGTCGCGTAGCGAATTCTGGTGAGTCCCAGTTCCTGATAGAGCGCCGCAAGAATCCGCGCCTGCTCTGCGGCAGGAATCACCACCGCACTGCGCTGCGTCGCAGGATCGGAGGTTTCCGTCAGGTGCGGGTCATCGAAGAGGCGAATGCTGGTCCCGAACCCGGCGATGGTCTGGTGTCGGCTCTGGGGTTCCACACGGAGAGTCACCTGCGCGGCCGGGAGCGGGCCGGTGGGCATCACACACGCCGCCGGGGGGGGTGGCGGCGGCAACGCCGTGGAATCGGTCGGGTCCTGGGCAGCACAGGCACCCACGGCCAGCGCAGAGAGCAGGAGGCCGGCGCCGACGGGGAAGCGAGGCCAGCGACGGTCTAGTGATGGACGCAACAGAGATGTTCCTGGCCGAGGGAATCGGGACTCGCACGCGCCTTCGCCGTGACACCCGGGAGACGGAAAGCTCGCTCGGCCGCACACCGCCGGACATCGGCACCCGTCCCAAGCCAACATCGCCGCCTCTCGCGATGCGGGCAACAGGTCCCGGCTCCAGTGGCTGGTGTGAACCTTGCTTCTCCCTTGTTCCGGCCCCTCTCCGGGGCCGATCTGGGCTCAGGCGCAACTGGGAGCAAGGATGAAGACCGTGATTCTCGCCGGGGGCCTGGGCACCCGACTCTCCGAGGAAACCGCCGAACGCCCCAAGCCGATGGTCGAGATCGGCGGGCGGCCGATGCTCTGGCACGTGATGTCGATCTATGCCCGGGCCGGCTTTCGCGAATTCGTGATCGCCTGCGGCTACCGGGGCGAGGTCATCAAGCAATATTTCCACGACTACTCCGTGCACGCCGCCGACTGGCGCATCGATCTCCGGAGCGGCGAACGCACGCAGCTCAACCAGCAGGCCCCCGATTGGCGGATCCACGCCGTCGATACCGGGCTCCACACGATGACCGGTGGGCGAATCCACCGGCTCAAGTCGATGTTGCAGGACGAGACTTTTATGGTGACCTACGGCGACGGGCTCAGCGATATCGACCTGCCGGCACTGGTGGAGTTCCACCGTTCGCACGGCAAGCTCGCCACGGTCACGGCCGTTCACCCTCCCGCGCGGTTCGGGGCAATGCAGCTCGAGGCCGACCGGGTCGCCCGCTTCTCCGAGAAACCCCAGACCGACGTCGGCTGGATCAATGGCGGCTTCTTCGTGTTCGAGCCCGGGGTCCTCGACTACCTCGATGGCGATGCCGTGTCGCTGGAGCGTGAACCGCTCGAGCGACTCGCCGCTGCCGGCGAACTGATGGCCTGGCGTCACGAGGGCTTCTGGCAGCCGATGGACACCCTGCGAGAGAAGCGGCAACTCGAGGAACTCTGGGAAAGCGGCAACGCACCCTGGGCCACCACGTGACCGATGGCCTGACGGCGTGGTACCGTGGTCGCAGGGTGCTGGTCACTGGCCACACCGGCTTCAAGGGATCGTGGCTGCTCGCGTGGCTGAAGTCGGCTGGTGCCGAGATCACCGGATATGCGCTTGCCCCCGAGCCGGACCAGCCAGCGCTCTTTCACCAAGCGCGGCTCGGCGAGGGAATACACTCCATCCTCGGCGACATCCGCGACGCCAGCAGGCTCGATGAGGTCGTGCGGGCCGCCGAACCGGAAGTCATCTTCCACCTCGCCGCCCAGTCACTGGTGCTGCGCTCCTATCGTGAACCGGTCGAAACCTTCGCCACGAATGTGATGGGCACGGCGCATCTGCTCGAGGCCGCGCGGCGTGCTCCCTCGGTGCGCGCCGTTGTGGTGGTGACCAGCGACAAATGCTACGAGAACGATGGCAGCGGTGTGCCGCTTCACGAGGACGCCGCGATGGGAGGGCACGACCCCTACAGCGCCTCCAAGGGGTGCACCGAACTGCTCACCGCAGCGTGGCGGCGTTCATTCCTGGCCGAGCGCGGTGTGGCGGTTGCGACGGCACGCGCGGGCAATGTCTTCGGCGGCGGCGACTGGGCCCAGGACCGGCTCTTCCCCGACCTGCTCGGCCCCGCCACCCGCGGCGAGGAATCCACCATCCGGAATCCCCTCGCGATCCGCCCCTGGCAATACGTACTGGAGCCGTTGCAGGGCTACCTGCTGCTCGGTCGCGCGCTCGTCGAGCAGGGCGAAAAGGTGGCGGAAGGATGGAACTTCGGGCCCGAGTCTTCCGATGCGCTCACGGTGCGCGACATCAGCGCGCGGCTCAGCACGGTCTGGTCCGAGCTCCGGGTGCGCGAGCTGCCCGACACGGCGGCACCGCACGAGGCCGCGACGCTCACCCTCGACGCCAGCAAGGCGCGTGACCGGCTGGGATGGTATCCGGTGTTCACGCTCGATGAGGCGCTTGCCGAGACCGCCGCCTTCTATCGCGACAGTCTCGCGGCACCCGAGCAGATCGCCGACCTGATGCAGCAGTCGCTGGGGCACTACCTCACCCAGCTTGCCACTCACCGCCCCGCCGCGACGGCGGAGCACTTCGTGAACCCTGCCACTCCCGAACCGATGCGCGTTCCGTACGGCCAGAGCGTCTATGGCGAGGAAGAGATCGCGGCCGTCGAGCGAGTCCTCCGGACCACGACGCAGATGGGAGCCCACGTCCGTCCGTTCGAGGCCCGTGTCGCCGCGCTCTTCGCCAAGCGTCACGGGATCATGGTGAATTCGGGTTCGAGTGCCCTGCAGCTCGCCGTGGAACTACTCGCGCTCCCGGCCGGGTCGGAGGTGATCACACCGGCGCTCACCTTTGCCACCACGGTGGCGCCCCTGGTGCGCAACGGACTCATTCCCGCCTTCGTCGATGTGGAGCCCGACACCTTCAACATCGACGTCGGCCAGATCGAGGCGATGATCACGCCCGCGACCCGTGCACTGATGATTCCCTCGCTGATCGGCAACCTGCCCGACTGGGACCGGATCGCGGCCATCGCCGCGGCCCGCGACCTGATCGTGATCGAGGACAGCGCCGACACGCTCGGCGCCACGCTCCGCGGCACGAGCACCGGGACACGCTCGGCCATCAGCACCACGTCGTTCTACGGATCGCACGTCATCAACTGCGCGGGCAACGGCGGGATGCTGTGCCTCGACCGCGATGACTGGGCCGATGAGGCGCGCCTGCTCCGGAGCTGGGGACGCTCGTCGTCGCTGTTCGTGGAATCGGAGCGGATCGAAAACCGATTCGACGTCGATGTGGGCGGCATCCCCTACGATGCCAAGTTCGTCTTCTCGCGGCTGGGCTACAACCTCGAGCCCTCCGAGATGGGCGCCGCCTTCGGCCTGGTGCAACTCGACCGGCTCGCGGGCAACATCGCCGCACGCGAGGCGAACTTCGCCGCGCAGCGCGCGTTCTTCGCCGAGTATCAGCGCTGGTTCATCCTGCCGCGGCAGATGAAGGAAAGCGTCACGGGATGGCTGGCGTTCCCGATGATCGTGCGCGACGACGCGCCCTTCACGCGACGCGACCTGCAGATCCATTTCGAGAAGCAGAACATCCAGACGCGCACCGTGTTCACCGGCAACATCCTGCGGCAGCCTGGGTTCGCGAACATTCCCCGCCAGGAGTCGCCCGCAGGGTACCCCAACGCCGACCGGGTGATGCGTGGGGGGATGCTGCTGGCCTGCCACCACGGACTCGTGCCGGCCCAGCTCGAGTACCTCCACGAGGTGTTCACGCGCTTCGCCGAGGGGCATCAGTAGCGTGCGGATGGCGTTCAACGGTCAGCGCTTTGCCGGACAGCGCCTCGGGGTCGGTCGATACCTGGAGTATCTCCTGCGGTACTGGGCCACGATGCTGACCGACGACGAATCGGTCTCGGTCTTCGTCCGCCGACCACTGGAGGCCGACATCGCCGGACTCCATCCACGCATCAGGCCGGTGTTGCTCGAATCCCGGATGTCCGGGATTCCCTGGGAAAACCTCCGCCTGCGAGGGCCGGCGTCGCGTCACGACGTGCTGTTCTGCCCGGCCTACACGGCACCGATCGGCTACCGTGGCCGATTGGTCGTGGCCACGCATAGCGTCAACGAGTCACAACGTGGAGTGGAGAGCTGGGCTTTCACGCAAACCTATGCGCGCCTGAATCGGTATTGCGCCCGGATGGCCGATATGGTGATCGTACCGGCCGAGGTGACGCGGGACGAGGTGATGCGGCACTACGGTGTCCCGGCCGACCGAATCGCCGTCGTGGCCCAGGGAGCCGACGATGCCTTCCAGCCGATTCGGGATGAATCCACCCTGCGAGCGGTGCGAGAGCGGTACTTCGGGGCCGACCGACCCTACATCCTCTTCGTGGGAAAATGTTCAGTGCGACGCAACATCCCGATGCTGCTGCGTGCATTCGCGCAACTTCGAGCGACCCACCGGATCCCGCACGGACTGCTGCTATTCGGCCCCAATCACGCGGGACTTCCGCTGGAGCAGCTCTGTGCGGAGCTCGGCATCAGCAACGATGTCGTGCAGACCGATGGCAAGGTGGCACACCACAGCGAGCTGGTCCCCATCTATGGTGCAGCAGATGTCTTTGTTCATCCGTCGGAATTGGAAGGGTGGTCCATTACAACGGTCGAGGCGCTCGCCTGCGGCACGGCGGTGATCGCCAGCAACCGGGGTGGGCTGGGAGAAGTCGCCCGAGGCCACGCGATGATGGTCGATCACCCCTCGGCCGAGGCCTTTGCCGATGCCATCGGACAGGTGCTCCACGACGATGCACTTCGCGCCGAGCTGCGACGTCTGGCGCGGGAGCGGGGGCGCGCCCTCCGCTGGGAACACGGGGCACGTAGCACCCTCGACGTCATTCGGCGCGTCGCCGCAACCCCACGTCCATCCGAGGCACAGACCAGATGAACACGATGACCAACTGCCGCGCGTGCACCAGCGAGAACCTCCTGATGTACCTGCCGCTCGGGCAGCACCCGGCGGCCAACGCCTTCCTGCGGCACGACCAGCTCGAACAGCCGGAACCGCGATGGTCGCTCGACACGCACGTCTGCCTCGACTGCGCCCTGATCCAGGTGCCCGATGTGCTCCCGCCGGACTTCTTCGTGGACTACCTCTACATCCCCTCGGCATCGCCCACGATGCACGAGCACTTTCGTGGCACTGCGCGCCGCTTCCGTGATGCGCTGATCACGAAGCCGGGCCAGCTGGTGGTCGACATCGGCTGCAACGACGGCCTCCTGCTCTCGGCCTGCAAGGCCGAAGGGCTGACCACGCTCGGCGTGGACCCGGCGGCCAACATTGCCGAGCTCGCGCGCGCGAATGGGGTGGAGGTCTTCAACGAGTACTTCACGGCGGAATCTGCGGGCCGGATCCTGGCCCAGTACGGCCCCGCACAGGTGATCGTGACGACCAACACCTTCAATCCCATCGACAACCTCCACGGTTTCGTGCAGGGCGTCGTGACGCTGCTGGCGGCCGATGGGACCTTCGTGATCGAGGTTCCGCAGGCACTCACCTGCATCGAGCAGAACGAATTCGACACCGTGTATCACGAGCACCTCTCGGTCTTTTCGGTCACCTCGCTCGCGGCGCTGGGCAAGTTCTTCGGGCTGGAGGTGGTGGATGTCGACGAGTTGCCGATCCACGGGGGATCGATGCGGGTGTATCTCCGGCGTGGGGGGCCCGCAGCCCCGGTGGTGGCCACCTGGCTCGAGCGGGAACGGCAGGCGGGGCTCTTCGACGCCACGACCTACGCGGCACACGCCGCGCGGGTCGAGTCGATTCGCACGGAACTGCTCACGCTGCTGCTCGATCTCAAGCATCAGGGGAAGCGGCTCGCGGGGTACGGCGCTCCCGCCAAGGGCAACACGCTGCTCAACTACTACGGCATCGGCCCCGACCTGCTCGCCTTCCTCGCCGACCGGAACGCCCTCAAGCAGGGGCGCTACTCTCCCGGAATGCACATCCCGGTGGTATCGCCCGACGAGATCGCGAAACAGTCGCCCGATTACCTGCTGATTCTCGCCTGGAACTTCGGCGACGAGATCATCGCACAGCAGGAGGCATTCCGGGCCGCGGGAGGCAAGTTCATCCTGCCGATCCCCAAACCGCACGTCGTGGCATAAGTTCCGCCCTCGGCCGGGAGGGCGAGGCCTCGGCCTAGGCCCCGCCGTGGTACTGATGGAGGCGGACGCCAGTTTGCTGGAACCAGCGCACCGTATCGGCAAGTCCTGCGGCGAGTTGCCAGCGGGGGGTCCAGCCGAGCAGAGATAGCGACAAGGCCGGCGAGCCCGTCGTCCGCCACATTTCTCCAGGCATGTCCGGCCGCGCACCGACGGCCACGGTCGATTGCTCGCCGGTCAGTGTCGCGAGCATCGTGGCAACATCACCCACCGACGTTTCGACGCCGGTGCAGAGATTCACCACTTGCCCGCGAACTTTGCTGGCCTGACACGCCATTGCGATGCCGCGTGCTACGTCGTCCACATGGACGTAATCGCGGGTCTGCACTCCACTGGAAAGGGCGATCTCCTTCCCGGCAAGGCCTTGCAGGATCGCGTACGGCACCAGACGGTAGGCCGCCTCGAACGGGCCGAAAACCGCGAATGGCCTGACCACCACCACATCGAGCCCACGACGCTCTCCGAATGCCCGGGCGAGCAGCGTGGCTGCCGCTCGTGATGCGCCGTACTCCGAGGTTGGCCGAAGCGGGGCGTGCTCTTCGAGGCCCACCCCAGGGCCGTATTCTCCGCTGGTGCCGACCATCACGAAACGCCTCGCTCCGCAGCCTGAGGCATATTCGAGCGCCTCAAGCGTACCGACGACGTTGGTGTCGACCATCGCCCTGACATCATCGAATCGTTGATCAACGCCAGACGCGGCGAAATGGACTACAACATCGACGGGACCCGCCCCGGTCCTCTCGTCCCGAAGGGACGCGAGCGCCCCGTTCCACGCCACGTAGCGACCGGCGATGCCGGCCAGACGCCAGGGGTCCGAACCTTGGCGTGAGGCCACGGTGACCCGGGCACCCGCCTCGACCGCGTGGCGAACGAATCCGCTGCCCACGAAACCGGTCCCTCCGGTCACGAGGATAGTCGTCCCAGGAAGGCCGCCATCTTGCGTAATCATTCCAGCGTCTCCAGCATCGTCACGTCGTACGGCTCCAGCGGCCTGCCGCTTACGAATCGGTCGACCAAATCAGGGTTGGCGATCAGGAAGCGACCGTAGGTCACCATATCGAGCAACCCGGACTCCACTTCGGCTTGGGCCTGGGCGAGTTGCAGCGATGCGCCTGCGGTCAACAGGTGGGGCCAGAGGGGGCGAACCATCCGAACCACCCGTCCCGAGGTCTCGTCGTAATCCGCCCTGGCGCAGCTGATGTCCAGTTGCCGCAGTCCAGTGGCGTCGAGGGATGGTATGAGGTAGTCCAGCATAGGCTCAAGATCCGGCCAGTCGTACAGTCCGCCCATCCAGCGCGAGGGCGAGACCCGGACCATGACGTGAGGCGCACCGCACTCCCGGATGGCAGCCTCGACCAGTTCAAGGGCGAAGCGGCAGCGATTCTCGACCGTACCACCGTACCGGTCCGTGCGATCGTTGATCCGGCCATCGAGGAACTGGTCGGCGAGATACCCGTGCGCCAGGTGGAGTTCGATGCCATCGAATCCCGACTCCAGCGCGGCTGCCGCCGCGCGAAGAAACTGGTGGATGATGTCGTCGATCTCACCTGTCGAGAGCATGCGGGGAGCGGGATAGGATTTCCCATTCCTCCGATTCACCCCCGAGGCCGCAACTCCGGTGGAACTGACAGGTTGCCGGCCGTCAGTGTAATCGGGGTGCGAAATCCTCCCACAATGCAGAAGCTGCGAAAAGATCCGCCCCCCTGCCCCGTGGACGGCGTCTGTCACCTGGCGCCAGCTCGCGGCCTGTTCGGCTGTTTCCAATCGCGGCGCGTCCGGAAAGCCGTCGCCAAGCGCGTTCACTGCCGTCGATTCGGTCAGGATCAGCCCGACGCCTTCCTCGGCACGACGAGCATAGTACGCGGCCATTTGCGGGGTGGCGACGTGCCCGGGCCCGGCCTTGCTGCGCGTCATCGCGGTCATCACCAAGCGGCTCGGCAAGTTTCCGAGGAACGGATGAACCCACGGCGCACAAAGGGTTCCCCCTGGGAGTGCCGGGTGTTCACTCACCCGGTGGCCCTATGGCCGCGCCGCAACGAGTCGAAATGTGGTCGCCGCAAGTACTCGCGAAGCGCCTCGCGCCAAGGGCGCTGGCGGTTCAACCCTTCGTGGTTCAACCGGTGGTTGGCGGTCACCATTCGAGCCGGTCGGCGCGCTGATTCATCGGCCTCGACCTCGGTCGTCGACACCTGCCGGAGCCGGATCACGTCCCCCAGCCCGAGCTCGTCGACGCAAGCACCTGCAACATCGAAAAATGACGCCTCACCCAACGATCCCATATGGTAAATCCCGCTCCGTTCCAGCGCGAGCAAGAGGATGGCGTTTCGTGCCAGATCGAGGGTGTAGGTGGGTTGCCAGCGACGGTCACCGACCTCGCAGTCGTGAACTCTGCCATCGAGCAGCCGTCGGAGTGTGCCAGCAAATTGTCCGACGAAGTTCTTGTCCTTTTCGTCCCCACCGAAGAACCCCGCCATCCGGATTGAGAGCGACCCGGGTACCGAGGAGAGCAACCATTGCTCGGCGGCGAGTTTCGCCTTCCCGTAGACCATCTGTGGGTTGGGTACGGTCTCCTCTGTGACAGGGAGCTCGCTCCCGTCAAAAATGAAGACCGACTGGGGATAGAGCACCCGGGCCCCAGTCGCCAGGGCGAGTCGGCCGATGTTTTGACTCCCCCCCAGGTGCACCGCAAAAGCACGTGCCGGATTGCGCTCACATTCATCAGCCCGCGACAGCCCACCGCAATGGATGATGAGGTCCGGGTCGAGCTCGGCGCGACCCGCCACGGCAGCCGCATCCGTGACGTCGAGCGCGCCGTGGGGATACGCGCTCACGTGCGAACCGGGCGCGAGGTCGGCAAGGGCTCCGACGAATGCACGACCCAGCATCCCGTCCGCCCCGGTGATCAGGATGGATTGCCCGTTCAGCACCGAGTGCACGGCGGCCCGCTCCGCCTCGACAATAAACGTCCCTCGCTCCGAAGCGGGGGGCCGGCGGGCCGCGTCGGCTCCCGTCACGGCAAAGTCGCCGGCGAGGGCGGGCGGAGGTGACGAAGCATCTGGCCCGGGGCAGTGCGGATTCGACTCCGCTCCTCAGGCGTCATTCCCAACCACAGGATGCCGAGCGCGGCAAGTGCATACCCGATCCGGCCACCGACTGCGACAACGGACAACTCCTGGCGGCCAAGAAACAACCACGACCCTCCGCCCACCGCGGTGGCCACGTACGCGCTCCGCCCGATCACGCGCGAGGGAACCCGGATGCCAAATCGAAGCTGCAGGCGGAGCGCTGCTGCGGTACCGTACAGTAACATCCCAGTGACGAGTGCGATGGCGACACCTGACAGTCCGGCGCGCGGGACCAGGAACACCGAGAGCAGCGCCGCAGAGCCATAGCCTGCTGCCGTCGTTACCGCCATATAGAACATATCGTCCAGCCCAATCAGCAGCTGCTGATAGATGAAGCCTATCTGGTAGACGCACTGCCAGAGCACAAAGAGACCGAGGGCACCCGCAGCGGGAGCGAAGGCGCTCGTAAACAGGATTCCGAGAATCAATCGCGGAAAGAGCACAATCGGGAGCGCCCCGAGCAGGAGCAACACCAGCATCTCCCCTGCGAAGCCGTTGGCAGCCGAGGCCTTCGCCTCTGGCAACGTATCCTGATTGACCAGTGGACCCAGGAAGAGATTGTTCATCGGACTGAGGATAGCTCCGACGGTCAATGCAATACTCAGCGAGGCCTGGAGGAGTCCTGCTTGCACCGCGCCGAGTTCGGTAAGAACCGTCGCGCGGATGGCGAGCAGGCTCAGCGAATAGACCGCCATCGCCAGATACACCGAAGCAGAGGACTTGATGATTTCCGGCCTCGCGCGCAGATCGCGGACCAGCGCGCCGGGGTGCCCCAGAAGTCTGAGTCCAAGTCGGCGGCGGAGAAACCACAACGAACCAGCGAGGCCGACCGCGCCGGCGATTGCCACGCCCACGTAGAGCCCCGTCACGCCATTGACCCAGCCGCCAATGATTGCGCCGCTCGCCAGGTTCAGAGCCACAATCAGATTCAGCTGGGCGGCGGTTGCCGGCTGCTCGGCGGCCGCAAGGGTGTTGACGAGCAGAATGTTGAGCGTGACCGCAGGGATACCAATCAAGGCGATCTGGAGGGCAAGTCGATACGCCACCAGATCGTAGCCGAACACGCCAGGGAACCAGACGAAGATGACGGATGCCACCACCGTTGTCACAATCGAAAGTAACCCGAGGAGCCGGACAAAACTGGAGCTCGTCTCCTGAAACGCCTCGGCTCCACGGCTGTGCGCAAATGCCATGTACTTGAGCCCGGTGAAAGGCAGCCCGAGCGCGCCCAATTGCACCATCGTCATTACCACCTGATCGACGGTGCTGACCACGCCGAAGTTGGCCGGTCCAAGCAACACCGAGAGCAATTTCGAGCGCACCAGCGCGACCAGGATCGTCAGCACCTGTACGACGGCAATCGAGATCAGAGTTGGGGACATACCGAATCGGCGTGCCACTTCCGTGCCACCTGTCTCTGGGGCCGCTGACCTGTGCCCCGCTTTGGCACCAAACCTGCGCCGCTTCAGCCTGCCCCCTCAAGATTGGAGAACCCGTATGCGCGTAGCGGTCATCGGCCTCGGCAGCGCCGGCACGACACTGCACCTTCCTGCCCTCGCCGGCTTGCCCGGGCTGGAGTCGGTCGGGGTCGACGTCAACGCCGAGCGCCGAGCGGCGGCGGCCGCGACCTTTGGGATCCCGGTCTTCGAGTCGCTCGAGGCGCTCCTGGCCGCTGGTCCCCCAGACGTTGTCGTCGTCGGCACCCCACCCGACTCACACGCCGAATACTGTCTGCGAGCCTTCGAGGCAGGCGCCAACGTCATCTGCGAAAAGCCGTTCGTTTCCTCGCTCGCCGAGGCCGACCAGGTCTTGGAAGCAGCGCGGGCCGCCGGTCGACGAATCGCCCTCAACCACGACTTCCGCGAGATGCCGATCTTCCGCGCGGTACGGGATGCCGTCTCGAGCGGGGAGACCGGCTCACTCGTCTTTGCGCAGGTCTGGCAGTTGATGGATATGCCTCCCTGGGCCGAACCAGGGTGGCGTGGACAAATGCTTCAGCGGACGCTTCACGAGGCCGGGGTCCACCTCGTCGACTTTCTGATGGCACTTTTTGGTGAGCGCCCCGTGGCGGTCGATGCTCGAACCTCCACCTGCGGCGTCCGCGAGGGGGAAACCGACGCCGTGGCACTCGTCACGCTGGAATTCTCTCGCGGACGGCTCGCACAGGTCACCCAGAACCGACTCTGCAAGGGCGAGACCCAGTATTTCGAAGTTCGTGCGGACACGGAGCGCGCGTCGGTGCGTGCCTCGTTCGGAGGTCGCGCGCGGGTGATGGCCGGACTGTTTCGCAGCACTCGCCCATCGGTGCGCGTCGAATACGGGGTCTCCGGGATGGCCTGGAGGGAACGTGCCGGAAAGCGCGAATTTCTGGCTCGCAACCCCAAGGATCCAGGGATGATTGCGACCCGCAATCTTTTTCGGCAGACGCTCCAGGCGTTCGCAGATGGATCTGAACCACCGGTGAGCGGCGAGGTTGCGCGTGATGTGCTGGCGGTCATTGCGGCCGCTTACCGGTCGGCAGCGACCGGCGTACGCTGCCGGATCGATGAAGGTACCCTGCGTGAACTCCACGAGGTCCGCCTCGGATGAGCGCACCGCGAGTGGCCATCATCGGCGCCGGAACGATGGGCCGCTGGCACGCCGACGCAGCGCGCCATGCTGGCGCGCTGGTGGTGGCCGTCGCGGATCCTCGACTGGAGCTGGCCCAGGTCATCGCGGGCAGCGGGACGGCCGTGGCTAGCGCCACAGAGGCGGTGGCCCTCGGCGTGGATGCCGTCCACATTTGCACCCCTCTCGATTCGCATCTGCGGCTCTGTCGGTTGGCGTTCGCGGCCGGTTGTCACATCATTGTCGAAAAACCTGTGACTCCGAGCCGCGAAGAGGCCGAGGCGCTGGTACGGGAGGCGCGCGAGGCGGGCAAGTTGCTCGTGCCGGTGCATCAGTTTGTGTGGCAGGACGGCGTGCAACGGATTCTCGCGCGGCGAGAGGCGATCGGACCGTTGCGCCACATCGAGTTTGCAACCTGCTCGGCTGGGGCCGATCGCATTGCCGGGAGCGATCGTGATGCCATCGCGGCCGAGATCGTGCCGCACGCCTTCTCACTGGCGCGCGCACTCTTGCATCGGCCTGTTGGCGAACTGGAATGGCGGCTGCTGCGCCCGGTTGCGGGAGAATGGACATTCAGCGCCACCACGCCCGAAGGATGCACCATCACGGGACTGATCTCGCTGAGTAGTCGCCCCACTTTCGCGACCTGCCGCGTGCTCGGTGAACACGGCAGCGCACGGGCCGATCTGTTCCAAGGTTTCGCGCTGTTCGAGCCGGACACCTCGTCAACGAGTTACAAGGTGATGCGCCCCGTGGCGGTCGGACTCGGCACGATGAGTATGGCGGCATGGCATCTGGTGGGGCGGGCCGTGCGCTGGGAACGCGCCTACCCCGGCCTCCGAACCCTGTGTGCGGCGACCTATGCCGCAATCGCGGGACTGCGTGAGGCCCCGTTTCGCGACGATGAAATTGTGGATGTTGCCACAGGTCGCGATCGGGTGATGGCGCTGGTCGCCGGACAATCGGTTCGGTAACCCAGCGAACGATTCAGCGCCTGCGACGAGCTGCGAGGAACCTGCGTCGGCCCGCAAGCTGGATCGTGATTACCGTGAAGACCACCGCACCAAAGATCACGACGAGGGTGAGCCGCTGCTTCTCGAGCAGCTGATAGATTACGCCGTGTGCGACGGTGACTGCGAGGAGCAGATAAGCCCACCGCTGCAGTGATCGCCAGCGAGTGGTGCCCAGTGCGCGAAGTGACCGGTCGTTGGAGATCGTCGCCAGCAGGAGCAAGAGCATCGCGGCCACGAGACCGGCGTAGTTCGCCGCGCCGAAGGGATCGGCCCGCAGACCGAGGAGGCTGCGACCATCGGGCGGTGCCAGGAAGTAGAGTTGCATTCGACCGGTGAAATGCACCGTCAGCCCTATCGCAGTGTGCCCAATTCCCAGCACCGCCGACCAGATCCCAAAGTCGCGTCGGCGATCGAAGCTCACGGGGTTGGGGCGACCGAGGAGGACGTTGACCGGGCCAAGCGCCAAGGTGGTGGCCAGGAGCCCAAGCGCCACGTAGGCACTGGCGAGCGACAGCCGTTCCCGGAGGGGCCCCGGGAGCGCCCATACCAGCATCCCACCAACCGCAACTGAACCCGTCAGAATCAGCAAGTGTTGCCTCAGCCGACGCGCGCGGCGGCGGGCGGGCCGACCTTCCAAGTCGTCGATCATCGGTCAAAGGTATCCCCGCCGCGGCGTCATTCTTGCCTTTCCCATAGGGCAAGATCGAGTGTCCCTGCCGTGGAGAACCCAGCCGAATGTCCCTGTCGCTGCATCCCCCCTCGGAATCACCACCTTCGTCCTGGTCAACGGGCGCGCTGCTCGCGCTGGCAGCGGTGGTAGTGGCGGGCGGACTGCTGGGCTGGCTGACCCGGGGCGATGCCCTCACCGTCTATGGCGACGACTCGATCTATTTGACCCTCTCGCACTCCCTGGCTGCTGGCCACTACCGCGATGAGTTCCTCATCGGAGCGCCACCTCACGCTCAGTACCCACCGGGAATGCCGCTCTACCTCCTGCTGGTGCGCGCCGTGGCCGGACCCGGAATCGGCGCGATAATGACAGCAAACATCCTGACCATTATCGCCGGTGCGCTGTTGGCTGCCGATGCCGCCCGGCGCCTCGTCGGTCCGGAGCTCGGCGTCGCGGTTGCCGCGATCGTAATGTTCAACCCGGCGCTGTTCCGGCTCTCCGCCGAAATCCGGTCCGAGCTGCCCTACCTGGCTTGGTGCGCCTTGGCGCTCTGGTGCGCGCTACGCAGCCGCGAAGACCATCGGCGCTGGTTCCCGGCCCTCGCACTCGGGGCCGCGCTGGCCGCCTTCCTGACCCGGAGCGCCGGGTTGGCGCTTGTGCCCGCGGTGTGGCTCGGGCTCGCACTTCAGCGCCAGCGCCGGAGCGCGGTGCTGGGTGGCATCGTCGCCGCAACGACGGTCGCTGGCTGGTTTGCCTACACCCGGTGGGCAACTGGCCATACCATCGGCCACAGCTACGCCTCCGATCTCGCGGGTGGGGTAGCGGTCACGGATCCGGTGCACTTCCTCAGACACGTGCTCGCCAACGCGCGCGACTACCTGTCGTCCTTCGCAGCGGTCCAGTTTGCGATTCCCGACATCCACGGAATGCCGATCGACAACGTCGTCGCAGGCGGGCTTATTCTCGCTCCAATGCTGGTGGGGATGTGGATCCTGCGCCGCCGCTGGCCAGCACTGGCGGGCTTCCTGCTCCTTACCGCGCTGCTCCTCGGACTTTTCCCATGGCCAGTTGGCCGATTGGTCACGGTGATGCTCCCGTGGATCGCAATCGCTGCCCTCGTGGGGTGGCAACGCATAGCGCTGGCAATGCACGCAGAGCGTCCGCAGCGTGTTGCGGTCGCTGCCGGAGCCATTCTCGCCGGATTCGGTTTCTCGGGGCAGGTTCGCGCAGCAGATATCCGCAATGGTTGTCGCACTGCGGCACCCTTCGCGGACAGTCGTTGCTATCAGCCGCAGGATCAGGCCTATATGATGGCAATCAGGTTCATCCGCGACTCCCTCCCAGTGAATGCGGTGGTGGCCGCCTCGAAGCCAGCAATCGTGTATTCCATAAGCGATCGGAAAACGTTTCCGCTTGAACTCCTCTCGGCGGCCTCCACGCCCCGACTGCTCAGCCCACGTGGTCCCGTGACCCACGTGCTACTGGCGAGGCTGATTCCCTACGAGTATTCGCTCGTGGCTCCAGGACTCTCAGCGATGTGCGAAAGTCTCACGGTGATGTTCCGCGGGACCAGTGGGACGCTTCTGCTGCGACCACGGGCCCCGGGGGATACAGGCGCCTGCCCAGAACTAGCCGACTATCTGGCGGTCCCGCCACCAGGCGGCGAAGAGCCCTGAGCCCATCCGTGAGGCTGGGACGAGGTGTCGCACTTCAGCTACGGGCCGAAAGCGTCGCGCGGCAAGGTGTTGCGCAAGAGCAACAGCTTTATGCCACAGTTCCGCAAGACGTGCGGTAATCCAAGGGAATGATGGCCTGCCGCCTTGCTCTTGGGGGCACGGTGCTTGCTCCTACCCGACCTATCGTTTCGCCGCGACGATTTGACGGCCAGCGACTTACCCGAGGTGGCACATTCCGGAAGCTCGAATGATGACAGAGGGGGCTCCAGCTGCCCGCACAATCGCGCCGCTGCGGCCGGGCGACCGCGTGGTGGTCATCGGAGCTGGACCTGCCGGCCTCACCGCGG
>JAZJZU010000072.1:0-11552 GCA_040389605.1 Gemmatimonadota bacterium | reverse complement strand
ACCGCCGACGCGGTCGCGACACCGATACCGGGGACCGCGGTCATCTCCTCCACCGACGCCTGCTTGAGTTTGGCGACCGACCCGAAGTGTGTCACCAATGCCTTGCGCCGGTGCTCGCCAAGGCCGGGCACCGGGTGACGGTCCTCGAAGGCGACACGATGGTGGGCGGGATCTCCCGCACGGCGCAGTATCGCGGCTTCCGTTTCGACATCGGGGGTCATCGCTTCTTCACGAAGATCGCGCCGGTGCAGGCGCTCTGGGAGGAGATTCTCGGCGATGATTTCATCTCCGTTCCGCGAATGTCGCGCATCCATTACGACGGCAAGTATTTCGACTATCCGCTCAAGGCCTTCAACGCGCTGAGTGGCCTCGGCATCGTGAACGCCGTCCGCATCGTGCTGAGCTACATCAAGGCGCGATTCCGGCCCTCGGAAGTCGAGGAAAACTTCGAGCAGTGGGTCACGAACCGCTTCGGGAAGCGTCTCTACGAGATCTTCTTCAAGACATACACCGAGAAGGTCTGGGGCATCCCGTGCACCGAGATCCGCGCCGAGTGGGCGGCACAGCGCATCCAGGGACTCTCGCTCGCGCGCGCCATTCTCAACGCCACTGCCATTCAGCGTCGTGACAACTCCATCAAGAGCCTGATCAACGAATTCCGCTATCCCCGCCTCGGCCCCGGCCAGATGTGGGAGGCGTGTCGCGACCGGTTGCGCGCAATGGGGAGCGAAGTGCTGATGGAGCACTTCGTGACCGCCATCACGCTCGAGAAGGGCCGGGTGACGGGTGTCCGGGCCAGCACACCAGACGGCGAGCGCCGGTTCGAGGCCGACCACGTGATCTCGACCACCGACATACGCTCGCTGGTCCGGGCCATCGAGCCCGCCGTCCCTGCGCCGGTGCGCACGGCCGCCGAGGGACTCCGCTATCGCGACTTCCTGGTGGTGGCACTGATTCTGGAAAAGGAACGACTCTTCCCCGACAACTGGATCTACATCCATACTCCGGGCGTGACAGTGGGACGCATCCAGAATTTCAACAACTGGAGCTCGGCGATGGTCCCCGAGGCGGGACGCACCTGCCTGGGAATGGAGTATTTCTGTTTCGAGGGTGATGGGCTCTGGGAATCGAGCGATGCCGACCTGATCAGGCTCGCCACCGCCGAACTCGAGCAGCTCGGCCTCGCCCCGGCGGGCCTGGTACGAGACGGCACCGTGATCCGGATGCCCAAGGCCTATCCCATTTACGACGGCGAATATCGCGGTCACCTCGACCGCGTGCGTGAATTCATCGATCCGATCCCGAACCTGCATACCGTTGGCCGCAACGGGATGCACAAGTACAACAACCAGGATCACTCGATGCTGACGGCAATGATGGCCGTCTGGAATATGCAGGGCGCCCGCCACGACATCTGGGCCGTGAACACCGACTTCGAGTATCACGAAGAGCAACGGCTCGAGTCACCTACTCTCGACACTGGCTCCTGATGCTGCGCATCGGCGTCGATGCGACCTGCTGGGCGAATGGCCGGGGCTACGGACGCTTTGCCAGAGAATTGATGCGCGAGCTGGTCGCCCTCGCCCCCGATCACGAGTTTCTCTGCATCGGTGACGCCTCGGCCTTCGCTGCGTTTCCGCTCGATGCGCCAAACATACGACGCATTCCGGTCGCGCAGGGTGCCCCCCCCACCGATGCCGCGTCGGCCGACGGCTACCGCGCCCCGCTCGATATCTGGCGGCTGACCCGGGCAACGGCACGGCTTCGCCCCGATGTCTTCTTCTCGCCCTCCGTCTACACATACTACCCCCTGCGACCCGGGCAACGCGCGGTGATCACCATTCACGATGCCATTGCGGAGCGATTCCCCGAATTGACGCTCCCATCGCCTCGGGCGAAGCTCTTCTGGCGCCTCAAGGTCGGTCTTGCCCTGCGACAGGCGACGCTCGTCCTGAGCGTCTCGGACTATGCCGCCGCCCAGGTCGCAGCAACGCACGGTTTCCCGCCGAGTCGCATTCGTGTTGCTGTCGAGGCGCCTGTCGGAAGCTATTTCCCGGCATCGGCCGACGATGTGGAGGCCGCGCGTCGGTCGGTGGGCTTGGCAGACGACGCTTCCTATTTCACGTATGTGGGAGGCTTCTCCCCACACAAGCGCATCGACATAATCTTGCGAGCCCACGCGGCGCTGGCAGCGCGGGGCGAGACATTGCCGCACCTCGTTCTCATCGGCCGTTTGACTGGAGATTCCTTCCTCACCTCCCGCGCCGCCCTGCTCGACCTCATCGAGACGCTCGGCACCGGCGCGTACGTTCACTGGACCGACTATCTCGACGATGCGACGGTTCGGGCCCTGCATAGTGGCGCCGTGGGATCGCTGCTGGTGTCGGAGAGCGAAGGCTTCGGCTTGCCAGCGGTGGAGGCGGCCGCCTGCGGCACGGCGGTCATCGCGACCACCGAAAGCCCGTTGCCCCAACTTCTGGCCGGTGGCGGATTCTTTGTGACCCCCGGCGACGTGAACGCCACTGCGGAGGCAATGCGTCGGCTCTGGCAGCATCCGGAGGAGCGGCGAGTGCTCGGCGATGTTGCCCGTGCGGCCGCATCGCGACTTACGTGGCGCCGCACGGCTGAGTCTGCGCTCGCGGCCCTCGAGGAGGCAGCGGTCGCGTGACCATCACCGTCATTATCCCCGCCACCAATCTCCCGCCAACGCTCACGCGAGCGCTCGACGCGATCGCAATCGCCGAGGCGCCACCCGAGCAACTGCTGGTGATCGAGGACTCGTCGCTCACGCATCCTGCGCTGGCGCGCAACGCGGGAGCGCACGACGCCACCGGCGACCTGCTGGTGTTTATCGACGCGGACGTGACTGTACACCCCGATGTCTTCGTGCGAATTCGACGGGCGTTCGCGGCGGACCCCTCCCTGGTCGCACTCTTCGGCTCGTACGACGACACGCCTGATGCGCCCAGTGTGGTCTCCCGGTTCCGCAATCTGTTGCACCATTACGTCCATCAGCAGAACCCTGGCCCTGCCACCACCTTCTGGGCCGGCCTGGGTGCGATTCGACGGACCGCGTTCGAGGCCGCCGGCGGCTTCTCGGTGCATCCGATCGAAGACATCGAACTCGGGATCCGGCTCACGGCGAGCGGTGCCCGAATCATCCTCGACCCGAGGATCCAGGGCACGCACCTGAAAGCGTGGAATCTCGTCAGCATGGTCCGGACCGACCTGCTGGTGCGAGGCATCCCGTGGGTCCGACTGCTCCTGGAGTACCGGGATTCGGCCTCAACCTCGGCGCTCAACCTGAGCTGGTCACACCGGTTGAGCGCACTGGCCTCACTGGGGATTGCCGGGGCGATCATCCTGGGTTGGTGGTGGGTAGCGGTGGCGGCACTCGCCCTGCTGATCGCGCTGAACGTTCCGTTCTACCGATTCCTCACGAGCCGACTGGGGATCCTGCGCTTGCCAGCGGGGATCGGCCTGCACGTGGTGCATCATCTCACGTCGGTGGCAGCAGTCCCTCTCGGCCTCTGGCAGCACCTGCGGCGGAGCGATGCCGCGACTGCGCGAACGACGATCTCGCCATGATCCGATGCTTCAGCACGGGCCGAGTGCGACAGAAGCGCGGGTCACGCGGCGTCGGACGTTACCTGTTCGACGTGTGGAGCAAATCGACCCTACCCGTCAACGTCTTTCTGATTGAACACCCCGATGGGCTCTGCCTCGTTGACACCGGCCAGACCGCGCAAGCGAGCCTCCCCGGATACTTCCCGTCGTGGTATCCGTTCTTCCGACTGGCCCGCTTCGAACTCGGGCCTCAGGACGAGGCCGCCGCACAACTCGTCCGGGCGGGATTCCGACCTGAGGATGTGCGCTGGGTTGTCTTGACTCATATGCACACCGACCACGTCGGCGGGATCGCGGCATTTCCCGGGGCGGACGTCATTGTCTCGCGCCCAGAGTGGGTGCCCGCCCAGGGATTCGGTGGTCAATTGCGAGGCTATTTGCCGCAATACTGGCCCGAGCGAATCCATCCGCGCGTAGTGGACTTCACCGGGCCGCCAATCGGCCCGTTTTCCGGCTGTTATGATGTTGCGTCGGATGGGCGACTGCTGCTGGTGCCTCTGCCGGGACACACCCGCGGCCACGCAGCCCTGCTCGTCAGGATCGATGCGAATCAGACCTATCTCTGTGCAGGCGACGCAGCGCACACGGCCGCCGAGTTCGCGACCATTGAACCACGGGTCGCCGCGTGGTGCCGGGATCAGCAGGTGACCGTCCTGACGAGTCACGACGATGCGGCTACTCGCCTGCTCGGGACGACCACGGCTGACGCAAGGTGATGGCTAGGGCTGAGGTGGCGTTGCTCGCCGCGTCGCGTCGGCCGCTTCGATCGCGGTGAAATAGGCCGTGATGTGAGCCGTTTCGGAGTAGCGCTCGACGTAGGCTGCAAACCCCGTCGCCCCGAGCTCCTCACGAAGCACGCGGTCCTGCTGCAGCCTCGCCAGGGCGCGAATGAGCTCATCTTCGGAGTGATACGTGATGCCGCCGCCCGTGTCTCGAACCAGTTCGGAGATCGCGCCGAGTTCGCGAGCGATCACCGGGGTGCGTTGTCCGAGCGCCTCAAGCGTGATGAAGCCGAAGGTCTCGTACACAATCGACGGAACCAGCAGGGCGATGGCACCGCGATAGAGGCTCCGCAGTGCGTCCGGCCGCTGACGACCGAGGAAGTGAACATGAGGCATTCCCTCCGCGAGGCGCCGAAGCTCCGGCTCGTAGACGCCGTCACCGGCGATCAGGAGATCGGCATCCGGATAGCGACGGAAGGCATCGAGCAGGGTCTGCACGCCCTTGAGCTTCACGAGGCGCCCGACGAAGAGAAAATATGGTCGGCCACCCGGTGACACCGCGGGCTCCGCCGGTGCTGCGGTCTCGGCTTGGGGCAGGAAATGAGGCAAATGCTGCATCGGATACGGAAATCCACGCCGCTGATGTTGCGTAATCGTCGATCGGCTCGGCGAAATGAACAGGTCGATGCGCGGTAGCTCGCGGTCGAGCAGGCTGGTGTAGCGCCACAGCTGCGGGGGGCGGCCGTAACTCATAGTACAGCGCAAGCAGGAAGGTGTCTCGCAGATCTCGCGATTCTCCTTCCAGAGGTCGTACATCGGACAGACGAACCAGTGGTCGTGGGTGGTATAGAGCCGCAAGGAACCTTCGCCGTAGCGAAGTACGGCCGGCCCGAACAGGGTAACCATATGGAAATGCACGACATCGAAGTGCTGCTCGGCAAAGATCCTGTCGAGCGCGGGGGACTTGAAGCCAGGCCGCCCGGTCAAATAGGTGAACAGCGGCGACAGCCAGCCGAGCCGGTTGCGGAGGGCCTTGACCGTGACGTTGGGGTGGTGCGGAAAGTCGCCGCGCGATCCGGCCCTGGTGAGGAAGTTGTAGGCATCAACACAATGGACCACCGTGACCCGGTGGCCCCGCGCGGCCAAGGCGTTGCTCAGACGGTAGAGATACATCGCCTCCCCGCCGAAGTGATACGGCGGATAGAAGGTCGTGATCATGCAGAAATTGAGGGGACGGTCCATTGGCTCTAGTACCGGGAATTCCATGCCGGAACGAAACGGGGCGGCGTCGTTCTTGCAAATAGATTCCATCGTGCAGCCACCATTCGACCTCTCCGTCATCCTGGCCGAGGCAATCGACAACCCGGGCCTCGACCGGTCACTCGCGGCTATCAACTGTGCCTGCGCGGGGATCCCAACCGAAGTACTGGTGGTGCGTCCCAGCGGCCGCCCGCCGCTGCCCGCCTCGGACTCCCTGACCCTGCGCGAGATTGCCGCCGGAGAGTCAACGCCTGTACCGGACCGCTGGGGGCTCGGCGTTGCCGCTGCCCAGGCGCCCATCTTTGCCTGCCTCACCACGGAATTGGAGGTATATCCGGATTGGGCGCGAGCCGTACTCGCCGCCCTCCGTGACGGAGTGGTCGGGACCGCGGGCACCATCGCCCTGAAGCCAGGCGCCGGTCGCGTTGCATCGGCGGTCTACTTCGTCCGCTTCAATGCCTTTCTGCCGCAGTCTGCGGCCACCAGTCACGCCGGACACAACATTCCCGGGGACACTGGGGTCTACCGGCGCGAGGCCGTGATGGCCTATCCTGAACTCCTCTCCGAGGGGTTCTGGGAGGCGGATTTTCACCGCCGGTTTCGCGCCGAGGGCAAGCCGTTGCGCCTCCTGGATCAGCCGCTGGCCTTCTTCGACACGGCGATTGGCCTCCGGGCAGCGATGAAACTGCGGGCGCACCACGCTCGTGGCTTCGGGGAGACTCGGGTCGCGCGCTACGGCGAGAGTGCCTATCGACTGCTCCTGGCTGCACCACTTGTGCCTGTCGTCCTCCTCCTCAGGATCCTCAGGCGTGCGGCAGGATCCCGAGGCGCGTTCGGCCTCGCCATCCGAGTCCTGCCCGCCCTCACGCTGCTTTGCGCCGCTTGGGGCTGGGGCGAAGCCACCGGCGCCGTGGCGGCAAGGCGAAGCCAATGAGGCTGTCTGTCGTACTTGCGTCGTGCCGGGAGTCGGCAATCGTCGCGGAAGCCATCGCAGCGCTGTTGCCCCAGTGCCACGAGGCGGGCGCCGAACTGATCGTCGCTCGCAGCGTACCGAATGGTCCAGCGGACCCCGAGGGACTCTTCGCCGGGTGCAGGTTGGTGCACTGCCTCGCGACTGCGACGATTCCCGAAATCCGCGGAGCAGGCCTCACGGGGGCGACCGGTGACTTCGTGCTGCTGACGGAGGACAACTGCGTCCCGAGAGCGAACTGGGTGGACCGGCTGTTCTCGGGCTTCGACTCAGGTGCGGAGATTGTTGGCGGCACGATGGGAAATGCTCACCCCGACCGTGCAGTCGACACAGCGGCCTATCTGGCCGAGTACGGATTCTTCGGCGAAGCGCGCACGGCACCTGGCACCGGAGCCTCACCGATGGTGACCGGTGCGAATGTCGGCTACCGCCGTTCTGTGATGCACGAGGCGGCCGCGTGGGCCTCGGCCGGTGATTGGGAAGGTGTGATTCATCATCGGCTGGTCGCGCAGGGCGCGCGAGTCCTCCTGGTTCGCGACGCGGTCGTCGACCAGAATCTCCACTACCAAGTTGGCTCCTTCTGCCGCGATCGCTTTTCGCACGGCTTTGAGTATGCCTCCGTTCGGAGCGCCGAGTGGGGCGTGAGTCGGCGCCTGACGATGACGTGCGCAACCGTGCTGTTGCCGCTGCTGCTGACCTGGCGGGCGTGGCAGAACGCCGCGCGAGCCTCCTCCACGACTTTCGTGCGCGCGCTGCCCTGCACTCTGGTCTTCTTTACTGCGTGGGCTGTGGGTGAAGCCGCCGGGTATCTCCGCGGAGGAAAGGAATGAGCGCAGTCGATCTGTCCGTGGTGATACCATCTGTCAATGGATGGGACGACCTCGATGCCTGCCTTGCCGCGTTGGTCGCGCAGCGAGGGGTCTCGCTGGAGTTGCTGGTCCCGGAGCGCTGCGGAGCGGCCGTGCGCGAGCGCGCGGCCACGAAATATCCCTCTGCGGTCCTTCTCCCCGTTTCCGTGGAGACGACCATTCCGGAGATGCGCGCGCTGGCGTTTGACCGGGCAACTGCTCCGTCGGTGGCCGTGATCGAAGATCACGTGATCGTTCCCGAAGGATGGGCCGCCGCAATGATAGAAGCGCGCACGTCAGCTCAGGTGGTCGGCGGCGGCGTGCACAACACTGCGACCGGCACCCTGGTCGACTGGGCGGCATACCTCTGCGAATACAGTCATATGCTGCCGCCGCTGCCGGTTGGCGAGAGCAGCTGGATTACTGGCAACAACACCGTGTATGCACGAGACCTGCTCGAACGGCATCGCGCCGCAACTCACGCCGGGCGCTGGGAGGGGTATCTCCACGACACCCTCCGCGCCGAGGGCATCCCGCTGATCTTCCGGCCCGATATTCTGGTGGGCCATCAGAAGCATTACAGCTTCGGCGAATACTTCAGCCAGCGCTATTACTACGCCAGAAGCTATGCCGGAGCGCGAGCAGTCGAAGGGGGTTGGGGTCGTCGCATCGCCTACGGCTGCATTGCATTCGCGCTGCCGCCGGTGCTGCTCTGGCGCACCGTCTCGCGCTGTCTCCGCAAGGAAGTGGATCGCGGTCTGGTATGGCGGAGTCTGCCGCTGACGGTCCTGTTTGTCTGCGCCTGGAGCGCGGGCGACATCGTCGGTGCTTGGTTCGGCGCCGGCGATTCATTGAGCAAGGTCTGCTGAGGCAACCCGAATGGCGATGCGCGCAATTCTCACGTACCACTCGCTCGACCGCACAGGCTCGCCCATTTCCGTTACCCCAGAGGCCTTCCGCGCGCAAATCGAGTGGCTGGCCAGGAGCGAAATTGTGGTCGTGAGCGTGCCGGAGCTGTTGGCGCTCCCGGTCGGCGTCAACGGTGTCGCGATCACTTTCGACGACGCTCTTGAAAGCGTCGCGATGGAGGCGGCACCGGTGCTCGTCGCTCACGCATTCCCCGCCACCGTCTTCGTGGTTACCAGCCACGTCGGCGGAGATAACCGCTGGCGCGGTGACGGCGATCGTAAGATCCCGGTGCAGCGGGTGCTCGAATGGCCGGAGCTGGCACGACTTCAGGAGCGGGGATTCACTGTCGGCGCTCACACTCGGCATCACCCCGACCTGACTCGCTGCAGCAGCGCCGAGCTCACAGATGAAGTGGCCGGCTCGGCCGATGACATCGCCAAGTCGCTGGGAGCACGACCCCAGCTGTTCGCCTATCCCTATGGTGCATACAATCCGGCGGTCGCTTCCGTCGTGGCAGCGACCTTCGACATCGCCTGTACCACGGTGTTCCAGCCACTCCGCCCCGACACCCCGCGCGAACTGGTTCCGCGACTGGATGCGTGGTATTTCAAGGGCACCGCCCACCTGTCGCGCTGGGGTACTCGATCACTCACCGGGTGGATCGGCTTCCGACATGCGCTTCGCAGCCTGCGCCGGATCGCCTCGTGACGACACGACCACACCTCGCGACCCGCGCGCATCGGCTTCTCCCACCGCAGCAGCCAATGTACTATGCCCTAGCACTGGCCCCGACTGCCGGCCGGATCGTTTGCACCGCGGTCAAACACCTGGATGCAAAGGGGATTGCCTCGTGACCGGTCCCAAGATATTCGCCCCCGAGTACTACACCCTGATGCACGAGCTCGAGCGTAGCTCCTGGTGGAGCGCAGGGATGCGGGATATTGCCGAGCGAATGCTCACGGCGGCCGGATTGCCAGGCCAGGGACTGTTGCTGGACGTCGGGTGTGGCTCCGGCCAGACAATGAGCTGGTTCCGACGGCGCTGGCCGGGCTGGCGCACCCTCGGTCTCGACGTGGCGCGCCCAGGCCTGACAGCCGCGCGACAGGTTGGCGGCGAACAAGTCTTTGGTGCTTCGGCACTGGACCTTCCTGTGCCGGATGGCAGCGTCGACGCGGTAATCACGCTTGACGTGTTGCAGCATCTTCCGCTCGACGGCGGCGACGTGCGCGCGCTGCGCGAAATTCATCGCGCTCTGCGGCCCGGCGGGGTAGTGTTTATCCGCACCAACGCCCAGTCCTGGCCGCGAACTGATGACGATCCCGTGTACAATTTCCACAAGTACTCGGCTGGTGAATTGCGCCGAAAGCTGGAGGCGACCGGTTTCCGGGTCCGCCGGATCGGCCGGGTAAACGCGCTGCTGGGGCTCGCCGAGATTCCGCGGGAATTCCGCGCCAAGCGGGCTGCGGGGAACGGCTATGTCGGCTTGCTCGCCGACGTGCCGAAGCGGAACCCCGTCTGGTTTGCCAAGCGCGCCTGGCTTCGACTCGAGGGCGCGGCCGGCGCCGCAGGCGTTGCCCTCCCATTGGGCCGGACCCTCGTCGCGGTGGCGGAAGCACTCCCTGAAGGAGGTGGCAGATGACGTCGCACTCAGCGTACCCGGCCGATCCGGTCGCGCTGGCCTTCGCTCCGGCCCACAAGACCGCGATGGGAATCGCCGTGGCGCTGGTGGCCGCCCTGTGCTGCTTTGCGCTCACGGCAATGCCCCTCCTCCGCGGCCGTCCGCCCGCGCTGGAGCTCGAGCTGCTCTCCCAGTATTTCTATGGCTACGACGTGACCTGGCGTGGCGCGCTGGTCGGCGCCGCCTGGGCCGCGTTCACCGGTTTCGTGGCCGGCTGGTTCTTCGCCTTTCTCCGGAACGCGCTCCTGGCGGTCCGCCTGGTGATTCTCAAGGCCCGGGCCGAGCTGGCCCAGACTCGCGACTTCATGGATCACATCTGACCTTCCCTCGGAGCGGTGGCACGGCCACCGCGGAGATCTCGGCTATGCCACAACTCACCCGTGAAGAAGAACGCGAAGTGCGCCGGCAAATTCTCCGCCTCAACTCGCAGGCGTGGGGAATGTCGTTCGGAATGCTCCTCGGTCTCGGGCTCTTCGTGGCCACGGTGGTGCTGGTGCTCAAGGGAGGCGAAAACATCGGAGCGCACCTCTCGCTGCTCTCCGTGTATTTCCCGGGATACCGCGTCACCTGGGCCGGTGCCTTCATCGGTTTCGTGTATGCCTTTGTCCTCGGCTACGCCCTGGGCCGAGCGGTGGGAACCGTCTACAACTGGGGGGCCTTCCGGGGGCGCTGAGGGTCGGAGGAGCGCAGGCTCAGGTGTATTGAAATCACTAGGTGCCTGTGTGGCCTTTGTGCCACACCATCGATGGATCGACGCCACGAAAATCGCGCCACACTGTTCTCTAACATATTGTTGGAAAAGGAGTTACAAATCGGTCGGCCGGGTATGTGACTTGCGATAACCGCACGGGTTCCTCGCACACGCCACCCAAGCGACCGATTTCCAACGACGGTCGCCCGGGGTGTTGCGCGGATCGAGACTGGTCCCGCGTGACTGGCAGTATCCCCCGACCGGAGAATGAGTATGCACCCTTACCATCGCAGGCTGGCGGCATTCGCTGTCGCAGCCGGCGCCTTGGGACTCGCTGCCTGTGGCAGTGACGTCACCTCAAGCACCACGGAGCCGACGGGCGCCAAGCCGGCGTTCGCCGTGGGCGACGCTGTTACGCCGGGTACCGAGCCAACGGTCGGCAAGATCGTGCTCTGCAAGACGGGCAACGTCGACGGAACCTTCACGATCAGCAACAACTTGGCCCCGAACGGGGGCAGCCCCAGCGTGATCCCAAGCCCGGTCACCGTCCCGGCAGGCACGTGCAAGGTCATCGTTGAGGACGCGGATCTCGCGAATTTTGGCTCGTTCACGACGATCACCGAGACGTCCGCTGGTTTCGTGTCGGCTGCCGCGCGGCTGGCCAATATCGACGCGACCACCCAGCAACTGAATCTCTCGGATGAGGCGTACACGACTGGCGTGACGCAGCTCTTCGCCAACTCATACCACGGCTGGCGGATCACCTACGACAACAACGTACCGCCACCGCCACCGCCGCCGCCGCCGCCGCCACCGCCGCCACCGCCGCCACCGCCGCCACCGCCGC
>JAZJZU010000071.1:0-28817 GCA_040389605.1 Gemmatimonadota bacterium | reverse complement strand
TCGACCAGTGTCCGAAAGTCACATCCTTCTCGCTCGTGATGAACGATATTTGTAGCCACGACGATCTGCGGCTGCTCGCCTTGGGGTGGGTGCAACCCTCAAGACGCTGACGCTCTGCGTCGCACTCCCCGCACCGGCACAGTCGCTCGCGAAGCGACTCGACGCGCGCCTCGATGCTCCCGGGCTGAATCGCCTGCTCTGGGGAGTCGCCGTCACCGACACCAACGGGAAGCTGCTGTACGGCCGGAATGCCGACCGGCTCTTCACGCCCGCCAGCAATACCAAGCTCCTGGTCACGTCGGTCGCGACGGCATTGCTGGGGCCGGACTTCACGGTGCGGACCTCGCTCTACGGCACGGGACCCATCCGCGACAGCGTGCTCGAGGGAAACCTCATCCTCTATGGCAGGGGCGATCCCACATTCTCCCGGCGCTGCTTCGCCACCGACACCTCCCGCACCGACGTCTGTGAACGCGATCCCGCGAGTCAGCTCGCGCGACTCGCCGAACAGTTGCGGCAGCGTGGCATCCGGACGGTGGCCGGCGACCTCATCGGAGACGGCTCCTATTTCGACACCGAACTCATCCACCCATCCTGGGAAATCGGTGACCTGGCCTGGTGGTATGCCGCACCGGTCTCGGGACTCGGCTTCAACGACAACTCGCTCGATGTCAGGGAGCTCGGTGGTGATTCCGCTGGCACCGCCGCACGAGTGACCCTCTCGCCCGACCTCGGACTGGGCACGCTCGACAATCGTGCCGTCACGGGTCCGCGGGGTGCACGGCGCACCTTCGACATCCTCCGCAGCCTCGACGGTGTGCACTATCTCGCCAGTGGAGTGATCCCGGCCGGCGCGTCTCCGCGCACCGAGTACCTCGCGGTCGCGGATCCCAACCTGTTCACCGCGCTCGCCTTGCGCCGTGAGCTCCTGGCGCTCGGAATCACCGTGCGTGGCGCCATCCGCTCGACGGTCGATTCGTTCACTTACCAGCAGGCGCGCGAAACGCCGCCCCTGGCCGAGGTGACTTCCCGTCCGTTCCGCGAGTGGATCTACCCGATCCTCAACAGCTCGCAGAACTGGTTCGCCGAAATGACGCTCAAGCAGCTGGGCCGCCGGTTCGGGAAGGCAGGATCGTGGAGTGAGGGGCTGCGCGTGGAGCGCCGCTTCCTGATCGACTCGATGAAGATCGATTCCACCCAGTTTGCGGTGGAAGACGGCTCCGGCCTCGCCTCGAACAACCTGGTCACACCGCTCGCCTTCACGCAGTTGCTGCGCTATATGCGCGCACAGCCGTACTTCCCGACCTTCGAGTCCGCACTGCCGGTCGCGGGCCAGAGTGGCACCATCAAGTCGCGCTTCCTCGGCACGCCGGTCGAGGGGCACGTCCGGGCCAAGACCGGAACCATCTCGCGTGTCAATTCGCTCAGCGGATTCATTGACCGTCCCGATGGCAGTCAGTGGATCTTCTCCATTCAGGCCAACCATCAGGCCATCGGTGGCACGCGGATGCTCGCCGCCATCGACAGCGTGGTCGTCGAACTCGGGCGCACCGGGAGGAAGCCACGGTGACCATCGCGCCGAGCGATCTCAAGGTGGCCATCGTCGGCTCGGGGCCGTCGGGGTTCTATGCCGCTGAAGCGCTGCAGAAGGCGGCCGCTGGAATTCACATCGATCTCTTCGACCGGCTGCCGACGCCGTTCGGCCTCGTGCGGGGCGGAGTCGCGCCCGATCATCCCAAGATCAAGTCGGTGACCCGGGTGTTCGACCGGATCGCCGTACAGCCGGGATTCCGTTTCTTCGGGCACGTGACGCTCGGCGAAGACATCACGCTGGCCGAGATGCAGGAGCACTACGACGCGATCATCCTTGCCGTCGGTGCACAGAGTGACCGGCAGCTCGGCATTCCGGGCGAACATCTCGTCGGGAGCCACGCAGCCACGGAACTGGTCGGCTGGTACAACGGCCACCCCGACTACGTCGAGCGCGAGTTCGATCTGTCGCAGCGGGAGGCGGCTGTCATCGGCCTCGGCAACGTCGCGATGGACGTGACGCGCATCCTCGCAAAGTCAGCCGACGCCCTGGCGACCACCGATCTCGCCGCACACGCCCTCGCGGCCCTGCGCAACTCGCAGCTGCACACCATTCACGTGATCGGACGCCGCGGACCGGTCCAGGCCGCGTGCACCACTCCGGAATTGCGCGAACTGGGCGAACTCGAGGGGGTCGATGTCATCGTCGATCCGCGCGATCTCGAACTCGACCCCGTGAGCGCCGAACATCTGACGAGCGTCGAGGATCGCACGGCGGAAAAGAACCTTGAGATCCTGCGACACTGGGCCGAACGGGGCGATACCGGTGCGCGCCGCCGGATCGTCTTCCACTTCAACACGAGTCCGGTCGAGCTGGTGGGCGAACACCGGGTCAGCGGCCTCCGGGTGGTTCGCAATGCACTGGAGCCCGATGGTTTCGGCAGCGTTCGCGCAACGGCCACCGACGAATTCCGGACTCTGCCCGTGGGACTGGTGTTCCGCTCGGTCGGCTACCGGGGTGTGGCCCTGGCCGATGTCCCCTTCGACGCACACCGGGGCGTGATTCCCAACGCCTCCGGCCGGGTGGTCGAATCGATCGACAGCGCTACAGCCATTCGCGGCCTCTATGTCTGCGGCTGGATCAAGCGCGGCCCGCAAGGCGTGATCGGGACCAACAAGTCGGACGCAGTCGAGACCGTCGACCTGCTGATTGCCGATGCGGTCACGGGACGGCTGGGCGAGGGGACCCGCTCCCCGACTCCCGTGGAAGACCTGCTTGCCACCCGCGGCGTCCGGGCAACGGACTGGAGCGACTGGCAGCGACTCGACCGTGAGGAACAGGCGCGGGGTGCGCCGGCCGGGCGCCCGCGCGAGAAACTCACCCAGGTCTCGGAGATGCTCGACGTCATCGGCAAGTGAGCCACGGCGGTGACCCGCCACGCTATCTTGGATCCTATGACCTTCAAGATCTACACCCGCACTGGCGACGCCGGCGACACCGGGTTGTTCGGCGGGGGGCGCGTCCCCAAGTCGCATCCGCGCGTGGCCGCCTACGGCGACGTCGACGAGCTGAATTCGGTGCTCGGAATGGTGCGGGCCACCGCGCCCGCAGACTTCTACGACCCGCTGCTCGAAGCCATTCAGCGCGACCTCTTTTCCATCGGCGGACATCTCGCCACGCCCGACCCCGGGAAGGTTCGCGCTGCCCTCGAGAAGGCGAGCCTCGCGCCTGAGCGCGTCGCCGAATTTGAGCGGGTGATGGATGCAGCCGACAGCGAGCTGGCCCCGCTCAAGGCGTTCATCCTCCCGGGCGGCACGCCAAAGGCCGCTGCCCTGCACCTTGCCCGCACCGTCTGCCGCCGCGCCGAGCGGAAGGTGGTCGAACTCGCGGCAACGGATGAGGTTCCTGCGCTGTTTATCACCTACATCAACCGGCTCTCGGACCTGCTCTTCACGCTGGCCCGCGTCGCGAATCATCGCGCCGGTGTCGAGGACGTCACCTGGTAGGGTCGATATCGATCCGCCATCGCGGCGGCATCTGCGATATCCGGATCGGACCGAATGCTGGTGGCGCACTCGCCGCCCTGCTGGCCGAGCAGCTGCCTGGGCATCGCCCGATCGTCATCAGTGACGCCACGGTCGCCGCACTGGTGCCCTCGCCGCTCCCCGATGCAGTGCAGCTCACCTTCCCGGCGGGCGAGGCCTCGAAGAGTCGCGAGCGCTGGGCGGCCCTCACGGATGAGCTCCTGGCAAAGAAGTGTGGCCGCGACACCGTGATCGTCGCCCTCGGAGGCGGCGTCACCACCGACCTCGCCGGATTCGTGGCCGCGACGTTTCTTCGCGGGATCCCCTGGATCGCAGTCCCGACCACGACGCTGGCGATGGTCGATGCGGCCATCGGTGGAAAAACCGGGGTCGACACCGGGACGGGAAAGAATCTCGTTGGCGCGATCCATCACCCACTCGCCGTGATGGTCGATCCCGGGCTGCTCGCGACGCTGCCCGACCGGACCTTCCGGGCCGGCCTCGCCGAATGCGTGAAGCACGCAGCCATTCTGGACGCATCGCACGGGACCTGGTTGCTCGCGAACGCGGCAGCCATCGGAAGTCGCGACCCCGGCACACTGGATGCGCTGTTCGAACGGAACATCGCGTTGAAGGCCGCCGTTGTGCAGGACGACGAATTCGAAACCGGTCGTCGCGCGATTCTCAACGCCGGGCACACGCTCGCGCACGCGCTTGAAGCGGCCTCCGATTTCGCCATCCCGCACGGCGAAGCCGTCGCGATCGGACTGGTCACCGAGACCCGCTACGCCGAGTGCGCGGGTGTCTGCGCCGTCGGAACGACTGACCGGCTCGTCGAACTCCTGCGCGCCCTCGCGCTGCCGACAAGCGTTCCATCCATCGTCGATTCCACGCGGATCTTCGCGGCGCTGCATCTCGACAAGAAGAACCGCGCCGGACAAGTGCGCGCCGCACTGCTCAGGGAATTCGGCGCCGTCGCACGCGATGGTGACGGCTTCACTACACCGCTCGATCTTCCGATACTTGAGCAGGTCATCGAAGCACAGACCCGGGGCTGACCCGCCCCGCGCCGGGTTACCAACACCGCACCCGCCGTACCCCATCGCAATACCCCTTCCGCCGCAACGACTTCCACTGTTCCTGCACATCCGGGTGGAAAACCCGCTGTGGATGATGTGCAGGAAATCGCCAACTCGCTACGACGTAAGTCGTTGCAATGTTTATATTTAGGGGCTCTTGACAGGCTGCTGCGAGGGGCCATCTTGCGGGTGCTGTCCGAGAATCATCCCAAGCCAAAACCCAACAGCCGAATGGGCCCCACATGCCCCGTCGCACCCGCCGTCTTCCGGAAAGGGCACGTCCCGCCTTGGCCGCTGCCGAGTCTTTCGAGCAGTACCTGCGCGACATCAAGGACCTGCCGATGGTGACCAACATCGAGGAAGAACGTGCGCTGGCACGCCAGGCTCGCGAGGGCTGCCCCGAGGCAGCCGAGCGCCTGGTGACCGCCAACCTGCGCTTCGTGATCGCCTTCGTGAAGCGCTACCAGGGCCACGGGCTCGATCTCGGCGATCTGGTCGCGATCGGCAACGAGGGGTTGCTCCGCGCTGTACGCAAGTTCGATCCGGATCGCGGGGTGAAGTTCATCTCGTACGCGGTCTGGTGGGTTCGGCAGGCGGTGCTCAAGGCCCTGGCGGAGCAGACCCGGTCGGTTCGGTTCCCGCTCAACCAGAACACGGCCGTGGTCCGCTTCGCGAAGGCACAGGGGCTGCTCGCGCAGGAGATCGGACGGACCCCGACCGACGAGGAGCTCTCGATCGCGCTGAATATGCCGCTCGACGATGTGCGCGACGCGAAGCGCCTCTTTGTCACGGAGGTCTCGCTCGACGCGCCGGTCGACAATGGCGACAACCGGTCGGCTTCGCTGGGCGAGCGGATTCCACTTGGTGAAGGTGGCGAGATCGAATCCCGCACCGACGAGGTGCTTCGCCGCGACTTCATCGACCGACTCTTCCGGCAATACCTCACCCCGCGCGAGCGCCGGATCCTCTCGCTCTACTACGGCCTCGACCCCAAGGAAGAGGCCCGTACCCTCGAGGAGATCGGCGAGGCGCTCGGTGTCACGAGGGAACGAATCCGCCAGCTGCGGGAACGGGCCTTCGCCAAACTGCGAGCATGCCCCGAAGTGCAACATCTCGGAGAGTTCCGGGCCGCCTAGATTGCAGGCGATGCCATATCGCCTTGCCGTCCCCCTGCCGCCGATCCGGGCCCGATGAGCCCCGCCCTGTCTCAGGCGCGGGGCGTCTGTTTTGATTTCAACGGGGTCCTCGTTGACGACGAGCGCCACCATTGTCGCTCACTCATCGAGACCCTCGCCAGGCATCGGCTCTCGCTCGACACGGCCACCTACTATCGCGACTACCTCGGTTACGACGACGCTGGCTGTTTTCGCCACGCCTGGGCCGCGGCGGGACGGAGCCTCGACCCCGATGAGCTCGAGGCGCTGATCGACCAGAAGGGAGCGCGCTATCGCGAGCTGCTCGCGTCCGATCTCACCCTCGTCCCTGGCAGTGTTCGCTTCGTTCGGGAACTCGTGGCCCGCAACATCCGGCTGGCGGTTGTTTCGGCTGCCCGTCGCTGGGAAATTGAACACGTCCTCGGACTCGCCGGCATCAGGGAATGCTTCGTCGGCGTGGTGGCCGCCGAGGACGTTGTGCACACCAAGCCGCACCCCGAGGGCTACAGAAGGGGACTCGATCTCCTCGAGCTGCCGGCCGAGTGTTGCGTGGTGGTCGAGGATTCCATTCCCGGCGCGCGAGCCGGGCAAGGGGCAGGAATGCGAGTCGCGATGGTGACGACCTCACACTCGCGTGACGATCTGTTGCAGGCCGCGCCGGATGTCATCTGGAACGATTTTGTCGGGCGCTCGCCTGAGGAGTTGCCGTGGAACCCCACCTGACGCTGACCGCGCAGGAGCTGCAGACCCTCGAGACGCGGCAGTCCGTGATCCCGGTGGACCAGGCCGTCTTTCATCTCGCCGGGAGCGGCGCGATCGACTGCCTTCAGGGCGTGCTCACGAACGACATCGTGCGCCCTGGGGCAGAGTCCCTGATCTGGGGCGCGGTGCTGACCCCGAAGGGAATGATCATCTCGGATGCCTGGGTGCGGCGTCGGGGCGCGGAGGCGTGGTTCATCGTGCCCACTGAGGCGCGAGCCACCATCCAGCAGCTGTTCACTCGCTCGTTCCCGCCGCGCCTCGTGAAGGTGCGGGATGTGACCGGGACAGTCGCGGTGCGCTGGCTCACCGGCGGTGCACCCGAGGCCGTGGCCGATGCCGACCTCGCGCGCCCGAAGGGCCCCGCCCCGTTCACTGCGCTCTTGCTGACGGAGCATCCCGAGCGCGACGACGCGCAACTCCGCGACGCGGGCTGGCACGACGGTGCCGCCGACTGGGCCGACGCCCTCAGGGTGCTCGAAGGATGGCCTGCACTCGGGCGCGAGATCGACGAGAAGACACTCCCGCAGGAGGTGCGCTTCGACGAACTCGAGGGAGTCCGTTACGACAAGGGGTGCTACACCGGACAGGAAACAGTGGCGCGATTGCATTTTCGTGGGCACGCAAATCGCGCCCTGCGCGGGCTCGCGTGGAGACACGGCGAAGCGCCGGTCGATGCAACGGTGCGCAAGGACGATCGCGAGGTCGGCAGCGTGAGAACGCTGGCAAAACTCGGTGAGGAACTGCTCGGCCTTGCGCTGTTACGGCGCGATGTGATGGAGGGCGATGAGGTCCTGGCCGGCGGCGTGCCCGCACTCGTCGTCGATCTGCCGTTCCGCGATGCACCGAACGCAACGGCCTGAAACACACGACGCCCCGGACTCCTTAGTCCGGGGCGTCGGGGTGCGACAGTGACTGGATGGGGCGATTACGGCTTTGCGGCCGGCGCCATCATCGAGTCGTGCTTCATCATGCTGTCGGCCTTCATCATGCTGTCAGCCTTCATCATGCTGTCGGCCTTCATCATCGAATCCGAGGCCATTGCCGGCGGGGCCATCATCGCCGACGAATCCGTGGTCTCCGTCTTCTTCTCTCCGCACGCTGCAACGGCCACAACAGCCGCCACCATCAAGAACTTCCGCATCGCCTCTCCCCTGGTTGTGATGACATAGGTCACCTAGTGGTCACCGAAGCCGCTACCGAAATCCGGCCACCGTCGCCCAGTGCACCGGCCAACAAGTTAGGGTCCCGCCGCCGTCTGTCAAGAAGCTAACCCCCTTTGGCGTCATCACTTCCGACACCCGGGGCCGCCCGGGACCCCGAATTTCGGGGTCCGGGACCTCCCGGAGTCCGATCTGCGTATCATCCACATTCCTCGACTGACCCCGACCGGAGCCCCGCTATGCACCTCCGCCCGACCACCCTCGGTGAACTGAAGCAGAGCCGCTGGGCCGAGCCAGCTATGCGGGCCCGCTCGGTCCGCGACGAGCTGCGGGGCAACGTGCTGGGCCGCCTCGCAGGCGGGTTGCCGCTCTTCCCCGGCATCGTGGGGTACCAGGAGACCATCGAGCCCCAACTGGTCAACGCGCTCCTCGCCCGGCAGGATTTCATCCTCCTGGGCACCCGGGGTCAGGCCAAGTCCCGCCTGCTCCGGTCGCTGGTGGGATTCCTCGACGAGGTGATCCCCGTCGTAGCAGGCAGCGAGGTGAACGACGATCCCTTTGCCCCGATTTCCCGATTCGCCCACGACCTCATCGAACAGCTCGGCGACGCGACCCCGATCGGCTGGCTGCCGCGGGAGCAGCGGTTCGTTGAGAAGCTCGCCACCCCCGATGTCACGATCGCCGACATCATCGGCGACCTCGACCCCATCAAGGCGGCGCGGGGGGGCCACGTCCTCGGCAGCGAGCTGACAATGCACTTCGGCCTGCTGCCCCGGGCCAATCGCGGGATCTTCGCCCTCAACGAGCTCCCCGACCTCTCCGGCAAGATCCAGGTGGGGTTGTTCAACATCATGCAGGAGGGCGACGTCCAGATCAAAGGCTATCCCGTGCGCCTCTCCCTCGATGTGATGCTGGCCTTCACGGCAAACCCCGAGGACTACACCGCTCGGGGCAAGATCATCACGCCGCTCAAGGACCGGATCGGTTCCGAAATCCGTACCCACTATCCCGAGACCGTGGAGCTCGGGATGGCGATCACCGCGCAGGAGTCCTGGCTCGCACGCGGGGCCACGAAGCTCGTGGTCCCGGAGCTGATCGCTGAACTGGTGGAGCGCGTGGCATTCGAGGCCCGGATCGACAAGCGGGTCGACAAGCGCTCGGGTGTGAGCCAGCGGTTGCCGATCTCCCTGCTCGAGCTGGTGGCGAGCAATGCCGAGCGTCGTGCGATGGCGCACCAGGAAGACCGGGCCGTGGTCCGCGTGAGCGATGTCTATGCCGGGCTGCCCGCCATCACGGGCAAGCTCGAACTCGAGTACGAGGGGGAGCTCCAGGGCAGCGACCTCGTCGCCCGCGAACTGATCCGTCGCGCGGCCGGGGCGGTGTTTGAGGAACACGCTGGCGATGCCGAAGTGGAAGAGATCGTGGCGTGGTTTGACAACGGCGGAGCGCTCAAGGTCGGGGCCGAGGAGCGCAGCAGGAACTGCTGGCTGGGCTATCAGCAGGTCCCCGGCCTCTTCAACCTGGTCCACATCTGGGAACTCGCCCCCCAGGACGATACCGAACTGACCGTGGTGGCCTGCGAGATCGTGCTCGAAGCGCTCGCAGCGCGTCAGCGAATCAGTCGGAGCGATGAGTCGGGCTGGCAGCGTGCCCGCGCGCCTCGGCGACGGGAGCAGTAACCCCGCCGCGAAGGGCTAGGCCTGTTCTTCTTCCACCGCCGCCACCACGATCGCCGCGGCTCGCGGGATCCCGAGCCACTCCGTGTTCAGCGTCAGGTGGTAGGCGTGCGGGTCGGCCCAGTCGCGATTGTAGTACTGCCGATGGTAACGCGCACGATGCGCGTCGGTATCGTGGATCCGCTTGAGGGCTTCCTCGTGCGACACTGTCAGGCGGGACGCGAGGACCCCGGCGCGATACTCCACCGAGCCCACCAGCTTCACGTGGAGCGCGCCCTCGCGCCGACCGATGACCGCCGACGCGGCACGGCCGACCAGGACGGCCCGATCCACCGCCGCATCGGCCACCACCTGTTCGGTAATGCGGACCAGTCGCGCCTCTTCGGCCTCCGGCAACTCGGCCGTGCCGGGACCGATGACCTCGGGGTTTGCCACCGTGAGTGCGCGCGCCACGCGCTCCACGAATGTGGGCCCCCGCTCTTCGCGGTCACGCACTTCCTGCGGTGTGATGCCGGCCCGGGCCGCCACCTCATCAACCAGCTGGTTGTCGACGACTTCCCACCCCAGCGCCTTCGCGACGACTCGCGCGACTGAAGAACCGCCGGCGCCGTATTCGCGCGAGATCGTGATCAGCATTTACGCCCCCTGAGTTGTCCAGAGCCGCCTGCGCAGAAGCACGGTACCGGTCATTCCGACGATCGCATTGAAGAGGAAGCTCCACGCCACCCCGAAATGCTCCGATACAAACCCCGACTGAAAGGCCCCGATCGGTGCGAGGCCCAGTACCACGAACGAGTAGACCGCCATCACTCGACCTCGCAATTCCGAGGGTGCGGCGAGCTGCAGTTCGGTCGCCGTCGAAATTCCCTGTCCCGCCATCGCGGCGCCAGCGACCGCGAGTGCCCCCAGCGCCGGCCAGGGTGAGCGAATGAACGCCAGCGACATCGTGGCTGCGGCGAGGGTTCCCGACGACACCACCGAAGTGCGCAGCCGCGAGATCCGGTTGCCCAGGCCCCCCATCACGATCGCGCCGAGCGCGGCGCCGAGCCCGACGGCCGCGGTCAGTGCCCCATACCCACGGGAACCGACGTGCAAGGCGTTCCTGGCATACACAGAGAGCATCGGGACAAAGGAGCCCGCGAAGATGGTCAGCAGCACCATCTGCCACGAAAGCGCGGCGAGCGTCGGCCGGGACTTGATGAAACGCAGGCCGGTAAAGACCGACGGTCGGTCGGTCGCGATGCGCGGGACGTATGCCTTCGTAATCCGGGAGAGCGCAAACAGGACCGCGACGTAGCTCAGGGCATTGAAAGCGAACGCCGCGCCGGTCCCGGCCGCCGCGATCACGACCCCGGCGATGGCGGGGCCGATGACCCGGGCAAGATTGTAGGTCGTGCTGTTGATCGCGGCCGCAGAGATGAGGTCGTCCGGAGGCACCAGTTCCACGAGAAAGGCCTGGCGCGCGGGCACCTCGAATGCTGTCGCGATGCCGAACACGATCGCCAGCCCCCAGACCCAGTGGACGGTCACGTGACCGGTCAGGGTGAGGGCCGCGAGGGCGGCGGCCTCGAGCAGCATCACGCTCTGGAGCAGCATGATGAAGCGCCGCTTGTCGACCCGGTCGGCGACCACGCCGCCGTAGAGGGTGAGCAGGAGGATCGGCAACGTGCTCAGCGTGGTCGTGAGCCCCACGGCAAACGCCGAGTGCGTGAGTTCGAGCACCAGCCAGCCCAGGGCGATCGACTGCATCCAGGTGCCGATGAGCGAGATGCCCTGGCCCGACAGGAAGCGGCGAAAATTGACGTGACGAAGCGCCCGGGCCGGCCCGAGATACACCCCGCGGCTGACTTCCCGGATCGGGCCCAGTCCGCGACGGATGAAAGACGGGGTGGCCGGCTGAGGCGTGGGGGACATCGTTCCAAGGTAACGCCGGAAGGGCGGGGTCCGTGTTGAACCTTCGGCGCTCGCGGGGTACCATCCTCAATGCGCTACACCACCTACTCCCGGTACGTCGCCGGCCTCGCCGACCAGGTGAACCTGCAGGCGCTGCTCGACCAGCTGGGCGACTTCCTGCTGCAATCCGGCTTCGACGGGACCCCGTGGTGGGGCGACCCCGACGACACGGGCGGCGAGCGCACGCTCGACGACCTCCGCGAGGCCATCCTCAAGGCCCTGGTGGAGTCGGGGCAGCTCACGCCCGATATGCTCAAGCTGATGCGCGGCGGGAGTTCGGGAGACGAAGCGCGCGATGCCCAGCTGCTGCGCGACCTCGCCGACCTCCTCGATCAGATCGTGCAGCGATTGATGGACGAAGGGTACCTGAAGCCGGGTGACGGCCAGCCCTCACGCCCCGGCCAGGACCTTCCGGGTGGGGAGGCACGCGCAGCCGCCCGCACGGTGCATTTCGACCTGACCGAAAAGGGCGCCGACTTCCTGGGCTACAAGACGCTGAAGGAATTGCTGGGTGCGCTGGGGAAGTCGAGCATCGGCGCCCACGAAACCAGCCACCTCGCCACGAGCAACGAGGCCGAGGCCGCCAGCCGGCCCTATGAATTCGGCGACGTGCTCAACCTCGATGTCCCGGCCACGCTCGCGTCGGCCATTGCGCGCCACGGGCTCGGCGTGCCGATTCCGCTCGACTACAAGGACCTGATGGTGGTGCAGTCGGAGTATCGCTCCTCAGCCGCCACGGTCCTGATGCTGGATTGTTCCCACTCGATGATCCTCTATGGCGAGGATCGCTTCACTCCCGCGAAGCGCGTCGCACTCGCGCTCACTCACCTGATCCGGACGCAGTATCCCGGCGACGCGATCCGGGTGGTGCTCTTCCACGATTCAGCGGAAGAAATTCCTGCCTCGGCGCTCGCCAACGTGAAGGTCGGGCCGTATCATACCAACACGGCCGGTGGTCTTGCCCTCGCACGACGGATCCTTGCAGGCCAGAAACAGGAGATGAAGCAGATCGTGATGATCACCGACGGCAAGCCGTCGGCGCTCACGTTGCCCGATGGCCGGATCTACGTCAATTCAATGGGGCTGGATCCGAGCATCCTGCGGGCCACCTTCGCAGAAGTTGCCGCCTGTCGTCGCAGCGGGATCCTGATCAACACCTTTATGCTCGCCCGCGATCGCCAGCTGGTCGATTTCGTGAAGCAGATGTCGCAGATCTCCCGGGGAAAGGCCTACTTCGCCAATCCGATGACCCTGGGACAGTTCCTGCTGATGGATTTCCTGAAGGGGAAGAGTCGCCGCGTGGCGTGAGGGTCAGCTGCCGAGGAATCGCTCGCCCCATTCCTGCAAGGTCAGCAATCGCCAGAGATCCTTCATCGGTGCACCCTTGCGAAAGCGATCAAAGCTCGCGCGGACCGTCGCCGCGTCGAGCAGGCCGAGTTCGCGGACCCGTTGCGACGCGAGACGGTCGCCAATGGCATCGGCCTGCGGCCCCCGGAACCACTCCTGGGCGGGTGTGGGGTAGCCCTTCTTGTCGGGACGATCGACCACCGAATCGGGAAGGGTGCCACGCATCGCCTCGCGAAGCAGCACCTTGGTCACCCCATTGGCCAGCTTCTTCTCGGCGGGCAGTGTCCGGGCATAGGAGACCATTGCCGAGGTGATGAACGGCACCCTGCTCTCGATTCCGAAGGCCATCGAGAAGCGATCTTCCGCCTGAAGCAGCATCGGCAACCTGGTGACGTGGAAGTCTGAATCGAGGTGACGCTCGAGGCTCCAGAACCCGCGGCGTACCACCGCGCCGTCGACCTCGCGCACGGAATCCCGAAGCAGTGGACCGAGCGAAGCTTGCTGGTAGCTCTTGCCGACTCCGAACGGTCGCGCAGCCCGTCGCAGCCATCCGGGCCAGACCGGACCCAGCAGCGATCTCGCGAGGGCCGGCTGGCTCATCGATTGATGGCTGGCTTCCGCCTGCAGTTCCCGTCGCGCGGTCGCCCAGCGACCCCGCACAGCAAGCTCACGCAGGTACGACGGGTAGTAGTAGGGGTACCCGGCGAGCAGTTCGTCGGCGCCCTGCCCGTTGATTACCACCTTCGTCCCGTGGGTCCCCACCAGCTTCATCACGTGCCACCAGCTGTAGCTCGCCTCGCCCCAGAGCGGCTCCTCGAAATGCCAGACGACCTTGTCCAGGACATCGAGCGCGTCTCGTCCATCGGGGTGACTTTCGTGATGCACGACCGACGGATAACGCGCGAGCACATCGTGGACAAAGTGGCGCTCATCGAAGGCAGTCCCCGGGTACACCACCGAGTAGCTGTGAAGCGAGTACGGCAAGCGGGGTGCTGCGAGTGCCACGAGTGCACTCGAGTCGAGCCCGCCACTGAGGCAGGCGCCCACATCGACATCACTGCGCAGATGGAGCTCCACGCTCCGGTCGAGGAGCACTCGCAGCGTCTCGGCATCGTGGCTGCGCGGCGCGGCCGCCTGCTCGGCTGCATCATCGAGCCACGGCCATTCCTCCACTCGCTCGTCGTGCACCGTGATGCCGGTTCCCGGGGGAATCTGACGGATTTCCCGCAACGTCGTGGCCCGGAGATCGGTGCGCATCTGGTAGATCGCGAGCGAGGCAAGCGTGGAGGAATCGGGAGTGCGATGCGGAACGAGTGGAAGCAGCGCCTTCATTTCCGAGCCGAAGCCGATGGTGTCGCCGTGATGGCTCCAGTACAACGGCTTGATGCCGTAGCGGTCTCGCACGAGCTCGAGCTGCCGGGTGCGTGCATCCCAGAGGGCGAACGCCCACATCCCGCGGAATTTCTGGAGGGCGGCTCGACCCCACGCGTGCCACGCGTACAGGATCACCTCGGTGTCGCTGTGGCCCCGAAAGACGTAGCCCAGCCCCTCGAGTTCGCGACCGAGCTCGACGTAGTTGTACAACTCGCCATTGTACACGATTCGCAAGGCACCGTCAGCCGTCGCCATTGGCTGGTGTCCTGCGGGAGAGAGATCAATGATGCTCAGGCGCAAATGGCCGAGCGCGAGGCCGCCCTCAATCCAGCTGCCGGCATCATCGGGGCCGCGATGCCGGATGGCGTGACACATCTCCTCCAGTTGGCCGGGGTCTGCCGGCTCGCCTCCACGCCGCCAGAACCCCGTGATACCGCACATCAGCGGTAGACGACCGTTTTCACGCGTCGGCCGGCGGGAATGGACGCCCCATCGGCAACACCATTGATGATCGCGAGCTGCTGGGCCGTGACCGCACCGTCGCTCTGCTGCGCCAGCGTGGCGACCGAGGTGTTCCGCGACAGGGTCACGACTTTGAGATACTTGCGCCGCTGGAACTGCTGTCCCGCGGGCGTCGGTCCGAACGAGCGGAGCACCTGGCTGATGGTCCCGCCCTGCTGCGACCACGCGCTCGCGAGCGCGATGCCGAGGAACTGGTACACCGATCCGCCGTACTCCACGAACACCACCGTCCCGCGCAGGGCCTGCCCCTGCTGCGTGGTCGCGGTAAAGTCCGCGGCCACCGCCGGCAGTCCGTTGACCGTCGTGCGCTGCGCTCCCGCAGATGTGATGCCCTGCTGCGCCAGGAAGGCCTGGGCCGCCGCGCTGGCAGAGGTCTGCTGCGAGGGAGTCAGGGAAACCTGGGCCTGACCATTCGGCTCGGCCATCACGACCTGGGTCAGCTGGTTCAGCGTCTGCCAGCCCTGTGGCACCGCGAAGCGGAAGCGGAGCGTCGGGTGCAGGAAGTAGCCACCCTCGAAGTAACCCTGCTCCGGGTCGGCGCCGAACACCAGGCCGTCGATCCGGTTGAGGAAGCGGTCGCGATCGGAGTGAAGTCGCGAGGGATTGCTGACGGTGTCGGCCCACGCCTGAGTCTTCTGGACGCGCGAGCCCGGATCAGGGTGCGTGGACAGGAAGCTCGGCGTGCCGCCGCTCCCTGTGACCGCCGCGAGCCGCTCGAGGGTGCGGAACGTGTTCGGCATTTCGCGCACGTCATACCCCTGCATCAGCGAGTAGCGGTGGCCAAGCTGGTCGGCCTGGCTCTCATCGTTGCGAGAGAACTTGAGGAAGTAGAGCGACGTCGCCGCACCGGCAATCTGGCCTGCGATGCCGTTCGCGGCGTCCGGCGCCGCGATTGATCCGGCAATCAGCCCGACCTGCGCGAGCTGCTGTTGCGAGATCATCGCCACGGTGTGCTTGGCCGTCACGTGGCCGATCTCGTGTCCCAGCACGGCGGCCAGCTCAGCTTCGGAGTTGAGGTAGGTGAGGATGCCGCGGGTCACGAACACGAAGCCGCCAGGGGCGGCGAACGCGTTGACCATCGGATCATCGAGCACGTGAAATTCCCACGGAAGATTGGGGCGTTCCGAGGCCGCGGCCATCTGCTTGCCGATGCTCGCCACGTACTGTTCGAGGGCCGCGTCGGCGATGAATCCGGTCTCCTGCTTGGCGCGGGCAAGCTCGCCGCGGCCCATCTCGATTTCCTGTGATTCCGACACCAGCGAGAGCTGGCTCTTGCCGGTGACAGGGTTCGTCGCGCACGCCGCGACGAGAAGTATGGATCCCACGATGTAGTTTCGCATTGGCCTGTGGGTGATGGGTGAGCGTATGATACTGTCCCAGATGACGAACCTGCCAGACAGACCAACACGCACCGCCTGGACGGGGTGGACCCCGGTCGGAGGGCTTCCGCTGCCCGGAGCGCCCACCCCGCCGGACCACCGCATCTCATTCGTGCTGCGATTGGGCCATTCCCTGCATACATCGGGATACGCCGCCCACCGCCTCGAAGAGGCCCTCGAGCTCGCCAGCGACCAGCTCGGGCTCCGTGGGCAGTTCTTCTCCACTCCCACGTCGATCATGGCCTCATTCGGCCCGCAGGAGGACCAGCAGACCTTCCTGATCCGGGTCGAGCCGGGTGATTCGAACCTGGGCAAGCTGGCACAGGCCGATCGTGTCACCCGCGAGGTGCTCAATGGCGTCCTCACGCCGCTCGAGGGTGCCACACGACTCGAAGTGATCGAGGTCGCGCCACCGACCTATCCCACGTGGCTGAGCACCGCCGCGTTCGCCGTGGTGTCGGGGAGCGCGGCACGATTCCTCGGCGGTGGGTGGCAGGAGATCGTCGCGGGGCTCACGATCGGATTGGTCATCGGCCTGCTCGCGATTGCCGCCGCACGAGTCAATTCCCTGGGCCGCGTCTTCGAACCGGTGGCGGCGCTGACCGCTTCGCTGCTGGCCGCGGGAATGGCAGCAGCGGGATTCCCGCTCTCAGTCTTCCTCGCGACGCTGGCGGGAGTCATCGTCCTGATCCCGGGATTGATGCTCACCACGGCAATGACCGAGCTCTCGACGCGCCACCTCGCCTCCGGAACGGCGCGGTTTATGGGAGCACTCGTGTTGCTCCTCGGCATCGCCTTCGGCATTGCACTCGGGACCAAGATCGCGACCATTGCCTTCGGCACGATTCCCTCGGCCGCGGTCCAGCCGCTCCCCGAGTGGACGCTCTATCTCTCGCTGCTGATCTCGCCGCTCGCCTTCGTGGTCCTGCTCAAGGCCGAGCCGAGGGATGCCGGATGGATTGTCTTGGCGGGAGCGCTGTCGTTCGGCGGCGCGCATTTCGGGCAGCAGGCACTCGGCCCGGAACTCGGCGCGTTCGGTGGGGCCCTGGTCACCGGGTTCTTCAGCAACTGGTACGCGCGCTTCACCGATCGACCAGCGCAGATCACGATGGTGCCCGGGCTGCTCCTGTTGGTGCCTGGCAGCGTCGGGCTCCAGGCCCTTGCCTCATTCGTCGACAGCCAGACCGAGACCGGTGTCGAAACCGCATTCCGGATGGTCCTGATCGCGGTCTCGCTGGTGGCCGGCACCCTGATGGCGAATATCGGCTCACCGCGCCGGAAGCTGCTGACCTAGCGCGCTTCCGGCGTGGCGATCCGCTCCGCGTAGTGCCTACCAGCCGCTGGTGAACCCTCGTGCGAGGGTGGTCTGCCCGGGAACGGGCACTGGCGGGGTCTCCAGCGCTCCGAGGGTGGTGAGCGTGGGCCGGATGTTGAACGGCGTCGCGATCAGCTTCTGCCACTCGATCACCTGACCGGTATACGCTGCTTCCCGTCCCATAATGGCAGTGAGCGTGCTCTCCGCAATTCGGCGCGCCTCGTTCAGTGGCTTGCCCGACCGGATGCTCGCGACCAGGTCGCGGTGTTCCTCCACATACGGAAGAATGTTCGTTGCTCCACTCCACGCCCACGACTTCTTCCCTTCGATGCGGTTGTAGCCGTTCGACCGCCCGGTGCTCCCCACGAACCGCTCACCAACCTGCGAGGCCGTGCCGTCCTGCTGCCGGCACATCGAGGCAATCCGGACGCCGCCAGGATACTCGAACTCGATCCCGAAGTGGTCGAAGATGTGACCGTACTCCGGCGCCGTCCGCGCCTGCCGCCCGCCCACCCCCACGGCCCGCACGGGCACCGATCCCATCACCCAGTTCGCCACATCGAGATTGTGCACGTGCTGTTCCACGATGTGATCGCCGCTCAGCCAGGTGAAGTAGAGCCAATTGCGCAGCTGCCACTCGGCGTCGCTCCACTCGGGCTTCCGCGGAAAATTCCAGAGACCGCCCTGATTCCAGTAGACCGAGCCTCCCACCACATCGCCGATCTGACCGTCGTGAATCCGGCGAATGGTCTCGATGTATCGGGGATCGTGACGACGCTGCGTTCCGCAGACGACCGCGAGACCCTTGCTGCTGGCCGCCTCGCCGGAGGCAATGACCGAGAGCGCACCTGCCACATCCACGGCCACCGGCTTCTCCATGAAGACGTGCTTCCCCGCAGCGATGGCGGCCGCGAGATGCTCGGCGCGAAACGCCGGCGGGGTCGCGAGGATCACGAGTTCCACGTCGGTCGCAAGCACCTGTCGGAACGCATCCAGCCCGGTGAAGCACTGCTCGGAAGAGACCTTGTAGCGCGACGCAAATACCGGATCAGTGGTCGAAAGCTTTGCAAATTGTTCGCGCGCACTCGAAAGGTGATCGGGAAACAGATCGCCGATCGCGGTGAGCGAGACATTCTCGCTCGCGGCAAGCGCATCGCGCACTGCCCCGGTTCCGCGCCCGCCACACCCGATCACACCGATGCGGATCGGATCGGCATCGGGCCGGCCGATGCTGAAGACACGACGGGGGAAGGTGAGCGCGGCTGCGGCCGCGCCGGAGGCCTGCACAAACGAACGGCGATCGATGGTCACGGAACCCTCACAAGGCGAATGCCAGTAAATGGTGCGTCGGACAACCACCAGCGACTCTTGGGGATCTGCGGATCGGTCTGGTTCCAGCTCGGCTCCTGCCGCTCGCTGAGGCCGGGGGCAACCCGTGCGACAGGGTCGCGAAACGACCCTCCGCGCAGCGCGAAACCGCTGTCGGCGGTCGTCACCCATTCCCCCGCATTTCCGAGCAGGTCCTGCGCACCGATCTGGTCGTCGAGCTTCTGTCCCACGGGATGCGTCTGCGCCTCGGCGTTGTCGGCGGTCCACGCCACGGCATCGAGTCGCTGGCGCGACAACGGCCGGTCACCGAACGCGGCACTCGCGGCTCGGGCCCACTCGGCCTCGGTCGCAATCCGGTAGGTATGGCCTGTCTTCTTCGAGAGCCATTCGGCAAAGGCAACCGCAGCAGTGGCCGTCATCCCGATCGCCGGATACCCCGCGTGCCCGAAACCGCGGTCTGGTGCGCCGTACGGCCGGGATGGACGCGCGCTGGCATCGACCTTCGGGCGATCCTCCCGGGGGACATCGAGCCGGAAGGCAAAGATGTCGTAGATGTCCCAGGTGACCTCGGTCTTTGCAATCCAGAACGCCGGCACGGCCACGGTCACGGGGCCGTGCGCGGTCGGCATCTCGACCGACCCCGCTGGCACCGGCAGCATCGTGAACGAGACGAGCGCGCCGGGGACCGTGTCGGTGTAGGGCTGAAGTCGAACCGGTATTCCGGGACGCTGCTGCGCCACTGCGGCTGACGCGTGCAAGGCGAACGCCATCGCGGGCGCGAACGCCGGCACGAAACGGAGTAGCTTCATCGCTATGCGACCAGAAGAATGGAGGAGAGGGGGTATCGCGCTGCTTCTCGCGGCACTCCTCAACTTGCACCCACTGGCAGCGGTTGCACAGGGGGGACGCTTCGAATACCGCGAACTGCATATGGGAGTCGAGGTCCGTCTGGTGCTGCAGGCCGCCGGGCAGCCCGCCGCCGACAGTGGAGCGCGCGCGGCATTCGCCGCCGTCGCCGTCCTCGAACAGCGCCTGAGCGACTGGCGCCCGACCAGCGAAGTTCGCCAGCTCACCCTCCATCCCCGGCAATGGCGGCGGGTCAGTGTCCCGCTCTATCAGGTACTCGCCCGGGCCGTGGAGCTCGCCCGAGCCAGTGAAGGCGCCTTCGACCCCACCGCCGGCCCACTCGTGGCACTCTGGCGCGAAGCGCGCCGCACCCGCCGGCTTCCCGACAGCGGTGCCGTGGCAGCGGCGAGGGCGCGAACTGGCTGGCGCCTGCTCCGACTCCGGCCCGCGTCCCGCGAGGTCTGGCTGGAGCGCGACAGTATGCTGATCGATCTGGGCGGAATCGCAAAGGGGTTCATTCTCGACCAGGCCGGGCAGCTGCTGAGGCGACGTGGCATCTCGCGCTTCCTCATTGAAGCGGGAGGCGACATCGTCGTGGGAGATGCACCCGCTGGTCGTCCCGGGTGGGAGATCGCCGTGAAGACTCCACGCGGAGATACCACACTTGCGCTCGTCAATGTCGGTGTCGGCACGTCGGGCCCCGGAGCCCAGCATCTTGATCTCGATGGCGTGCGGTACTCGCACGTCATCGATCCGCGAACCGGCTGGGCGCTGACTCGCGCGATCGAAGTGACAGTCGTGCACCCGGTCGGAGCACTGTCCGACGCCCTCGCAACGCTGGTCACGGTCGCACCACGAGCGGGAGCGCGAATCGCCAGGAAAATGGGTGCCGTGCTGATTCTCGAACACGATACGCCGCTGCCCTGACTACCGCCGTCCCTCCACGATGGTCGCCACATCGCCGACGGCGACCAGCGGCAACACTGCGGTCCCATCGAGCCCGACGAGTATTCCGGACGTGCTGGTCACGAGCGGTACCCAGCCCGAACCCGACCACCGGAATGCTCGACCGCCCCCACCCACGATGTAGGTGTGCTCCCCCACTCCGTGCACCGCCCGCACGGCATCGTCAAAGGGCGGTGGCAAGGTTTCCCAGGTGGAACCGTCCCAGCGCAGCACCGTGCCCTCTTCGCCAACAACCCAGACCTCTTTCGCGGATCGACCCCACACGCCACGCAACTGGGCCGAAGTCGGAACACTCACCTTGTTCCAGCGACTCCCGTCAAAATGGATCACGGTGCCGCTGTCACCGACGGCCCAGACATCGTTCCACTCCCGCCCCCAGACGTGCCGCAGGAACACGCTCGTGGGTGTGACGAGCGTGCGCCAGCCAGTTCCCTCCCACGCCAGCGCGGTTCCCTCGTTCCCCACGATCATCGCGCGGTTGTCAGGCGCCCACCAGACGCTCCGCAGCAAGCCGGGATAGGGCGACGCCTCACGCCGCCACGCGCCTCCATCGAGTCGGAGAATCGTGCCGCTGTCGCCCACCACCAGTCGCGAGGTCGACGACGATCCGGCGACGCCATAGAGCGATGTCGTGGTGGGGAGTGTGGTGGACTGCCAGTGGCCATCACTCGCACGCGTGTAGGCGAGTCCGCCGGATCCGACCGCGAGCGCCAGCCCGTCTGCGGGGGCGTGCACGTCGAACAGCACCGCGCCATCGAGTGTCGATTGCCAGCCGTCGCGATCGTCGAGAACGGTGCCGTACCACCCGGCCGCAAACTGTCGGCCCCCTGCGCCGGTGAGCGCCCGGAGATTCTCGCGCGCTCCCGCCGTCTCCACGAGGGTCCATCGTTCGCCATCCCCGCTCAACAGCCGACCACCATCGCCAGCCGCAAGAAAACGTCCCGCACCACTGCTCCACACCGCGAACAGATTCACGCGCGTCGGCGACGGAACCGCCCGCCACACGCCAGCGGTCCGCAGCAGGATGGTGCCGTCGGTGCCGACAGCCACAACGCGGCCCGCGCCATCGCCCGCCACGGCAAAGAGTGCCTCCTGCGTGGGCGACACCACCGTCACCCAGGCGCCGGCGGTACAGCACTCGAGGATCGCACCGCTCTGCCCCACCGCGACCAGCTGGTCTTCGCTGCTCCCCCAGATCCCCCACAGTTCGGCCGGTTGCGGTGTCACCATCGGTTGCCAGAGGTCACCAGTGCGGCGCAGGATGGTGCCACCCGTGCCAACCGCCCAGACCCGATCGCGGTCGAGCCCCCAGATGTCGAGCAGGGTGACGCCCGCCGTGAGGCGCTCGCCGGTCCAGCCGTTTCCATTCCGGCGGAAGAGTGCGCCGTCGGCGGACACGGCGAGAATGTCGGTCGTATCGCTGCCCCAGATCCCGGTGATCGTTTCTCCGGTGCCGGTCACCTCGGAGCGCCACTCCACGCCATCCCAGCTGAGGACGACCCCGCCCTGCCCAGCGACCCACACGCGGTTCGCTGCGGCCGCCCACGCAGCGAGCATCGAGGCGTTCGTCAGGCCGCTCTCGGCCGGATAAAGCTCGACAATCGGCACCGTCGCCACGACGGTGGGTGAGGTGACATCGGCCCCGCAGCCGAGCAGGACGGGGAGGCAGAGGGCAAGCCAGCGGGAGGGGGCCATCGGGTAAAGGTAGGAGGGGTCGGGGCCTTCGGGGCGGCGGGTGCAGATGGGGGATGGACAACACGATACCACAGCGATATGATTGTGATATCACTCTCACCGGAAGGACCTATGGTTCGTGAAATTGAGCGGAAGGTGACCAGCGGACTGCTCGTGCAGCTCCTGATTGTCGCCGCGGCGATCGCCCTTGCGTTCCTGTTCGTCGGTGCGGCCCGCGACCAGGTGCCGGGCCGGATGGCCGCTGCGGGGCTCGGGTTCGCCCTCCTGCTGCTCCTGCAGGCAGGGATCTTCTCGGTGCAGCCGAATCAGGCCCGGGTGCTCACCCTGTTCGGCACCTATGTCGGGTCGGTCAAGACATCGGGGCTCTGGTGGGCCAACCCCTTCTACAAGAAGCAGGCGATCTCGCTGCGTGTCCGGAACTTCGAGACGGCCAAGCTGAAGGTGAACGATCAAGGGTCAAACCCCATCGAGATCGGGGCGATCGTGGTGTGGCAGGTGGTCGACTCGGCCGAGGCCCTGTTTGAGGTCGACAACTACGAGGACTACGTCCGGGTACAGAGTGAGTCGGCGGTCCGGGCGCTCGCCACGCAGTACCCCTACGATTCGCACAGCGACGATGTCCGCTCGCTGAGCCACAACGCGCTCGACATCTCTGAACAGCTGGCGAGCGAAGTCCAGGCGCGACTGTCGAAGGCGGGTATGAAGGTGCTCGAGGCACGACTCGCGCATCTGGCCTACGCACCGGAGATCGCCAACGCAATGCTCCGGCGTCAGCAGGCCAGCGCGATCATCGCCGCGCGCGCGCTGATCGTCGAAGGTGCCGTCTCGATGGTGGAGATGGCGCTGCAGTTGATCGAGCAGAAGGGGATGGTGAAGCTCGACGAAGAGCGCAAGGCCGCGATGGTGTCCAACCTGCTGGTCACGCTCTGTGCCGAGCAGCCGATGCAGCCAGTGGTCAACACTGGCTCGCTCTACACCTGATCTGTCGTGAGCGAGCGCAAGCCATTTCTCCTGCGCCTTGATCCCGGGCTGCACACCGCACTCCAGCGGTGGGCAGCCGACGATCTGCGGTCGCTCAACGCGCAAATCGAATATGTCTTGCGCCGGTCGCTTCGCGAGGCCGGCCGCGGACCCGACGAACCGGCCCCCACCGATCCCGAGTTACCTTCCGATGATGGAACTTCAACCGAGTAACTCCGTGAACGCCGACGCCCGCCGCCGTGAGCGCCTCCGAGTCGAAGTGTTCGAGCAACCCCAGGACCTCGCGCGCGCCGTGGCGGCACGCATCGCGAGCGTGATCCGCGCCCGGGCCGCCGAGGGTCGCCCCTGCGTGCTCGGGCTCGCGACCGGCTCGACGCCCGTGGGGGTCTATCACGAGCTAGTCCGGATGCACCAGCAGGAAGGGCTCTCCTTCCGCAATGTGACGACGTTCAATCTCGACGAATACTGGCCGATGGCACCGACGTCGATCCACAGCTATCACCGGTTTATGCGCGAGCACCTCTTTGATCTCGTCGATCTCGATCCCGCGCGCACCCACCTTCCGCCGGGCGAGGTAACGCGTGAAGGTGCGGCCGAGGCGTGCGCTGCCTATGAGGCGGCGATCCGGGCAGCCGGTGGCATCGACCTCCAGCTCCTGGGCATCGGGAAAACCGGGCACATCGGCTTCAACGAACCTGGGTCGGGGGCCGAATCCCGCACGCGTGTGATCACGCTCGACACGCTGACGCGTCGCGATGCGGCAGCCGACTTCTTCGGAGAAGACAACGTTCCGCGTGAAGCCATTACGATGGGCGTCGCGACCATCCTCGAGGCGCGCGAGATCTGCCTGCTCGCGACCGGGGAGCACAAGGCCGGCATCATCCGCAGGGCCGTGGAGGGTGAAGTCGACCATCAGGTGGCCGCCACCTTCCTGCAGCGGCATCCCGGCACCACCATCTATTGCGACAGCGCCGCAGCGGCCGACCTGACGCGGATCGCCACGCCGTGGCTGGTCGATGAAGTCGCCTGGACGCCCGAACTGGAACTGCGCGCCGTGGTCTGGCTCTCGCTCACGGTGGGGCGCGCCGTGCTCAAGCTCACCGAATCCGACTACGTGGAACACCACCTCGCGCCGCTGCTTGCGCGTCACGGCGCTCCCGGGGTGGTCAACGGCCTGGTGTTCAACGCGCTGGGCGCCAAGATCCGTGGTCGCTCCAAGCTCCCTCGTGCCAAGCGTGTCATCTGCTTCTCGCCTCATCCCGACGACGACGTGATCTCGGCCGGAGGCATTCTCCGCAAGCTCGCGCTGAACGACAACGACATTGTCGTCGCGTATATGACCAGCGGCAACATCGCCGTCTTTGACCACGACGTGCTGCGCTATGTCGACGTGCTCGAACGGCTCGCGGCCGACCAGCATCTCGGCCGTCGCAGCGTCGACAACCTCGCCGAGCGCGTCCGCGCGTTCCTGCAGGAGAAGGCTCCCGGCGAGGTCGACATCCCCGAGGTCCTCGACATCAAGCGCATCATCCGGGAGGCCGAGGCGGTGAGCGGGATCGAAACGCTGGGGCTGCGTCGTGATGCGGCGCGCTTCCTCAACCTGCCGTTCTATCGCACGGGAAAGGTGAAGAAGGATCCCGTCGGCCCGGCCGATGTGGCGGTGGTGCGCGCCCTCCTCGAGCAGGAACGGCCTGACTTGCTGCTCGTGGCGGGCGATCTGTCCGATCCCCACGGCACGCATCGACTCTGCAAGGACGCCATCGATCAGGCCCTGCACGAACTCTTCCCCGATGGCACGGGTCGGCCCGATGTCTGGCTCTATCGCGGTGCCTGGCAAGAGTGGCCGGTGACCGAGGCGACCTGGCTGGTTCCGCTGGCGCAGGAAGAGCTGCGACTCAAGATCCGCGCGATCTTCAAGCACCAGACCCAGAAGGACTCTGCGCCATTTCCCGGCGCCGACGAGCGCGAGTTCTGGCAGCGAGTGGAGTCGCGCAACAAGGAGACGGCCGCCCTCGTCGATCGACTCGGGCTCGCCGAATACTTCGCGATGGAGGCCTACGTCGTCGCCTGAGCCGGCAGCAGCTCGAGGCGCACCAGCAGCTCAGGCAGCTCCGCGATGCTCGGCAGGAGATGATCGTGGGGCTGCTGCGACAGGGCCTCGGCACTGAGTCCGCCGGAAAGCACCCCGACCACGAGTCCGCAACGCGCCATCGTGCCTTCCTGCAGGTCGGCAGGGGTGTCGCCCACCTTCGCGACCGCCGCCGATGGCAACTGATCCGCGCCCTCTCGCAGGCGCTCGATCGCGTCGGGCCACGGTCGACCGCGCTTCACCTCATCGCTCGCGATCGTGACATCCACCGGACCGTCGGGACCGAGCCAGTTCATTCGGGCCAGAACCACGTCGAGCACGTCGCGGGGGAAACCGGTGGTGATCGCGACCCGGATGCCGGCCTCCCGCAGGGCGGCAAACGTTGCCGAGGCCCCGGTCACCTCTCGCACCGAAGGGTCATCGCGATACCACCGACGCATCCGGGCCCCAAAGTCGCTGTGCAGCGAATCGAGGCGCTCCAGCAGCTCATCGCGACCGTGCCCTTCGAGCAGGGTCCGGATGGCAGTGCGCTTGGGCAGCCCGGCGACTCCCTCGAGTGCGCCAGGCCGCACGTCGAGCCCGGCGCCTGCCAGTACCTCGCGCAAGGTGCGACGGACCACGCCGCCTCCGTCGTGGACCGTCGTCCCGGAGAGGTCGAACACCACCAGCCGAATCGTCATCAATCCTCTCCATCACACAGTGTTGGCGCTCTCCAGGCCGATCCGATAGCTTTCGCGAATCATCATTCACCCCTGCTTCGAGACCACGACCAGCCAATGACACAGCGCAACCTGCTCACCTCGCTCGCCTTCCTCTCCCTGCTCGCCGCCTGCGGCAAGACCGACTCGGGCGATGCGGGAGTGGATAGTGTTCTCGCCGTGGCGCCCCCCGCGGCTGCACCGACTCCGCACATTGTCGGATTCGACCTTGGCCGCCAGGTGGAGGCCGGAGGAGGCATTGTCGGAGGCACCACCGATCTCTTCACGGTCGGCGACACCATAGTGGTTGCCGTTCGCGCGCAGTACACCAAGGATGGCGACGCCGTGAGTGCCCGGCTCCTCAAGGGCAGCGCCACTGTCGACTCCATCAGCGCCACGCTCCCCGCGGCCGACTCCACCGGCATCGCGACCGCCACGATGCGATTCGCGCAGGCCAAGGCGTGGCCGGCAGGCAGCTATCGTGTCGAGAGCTTCCTTGGCACGGAATCACAGGGCATCAAGGAAATCACCATCAAGTAGGTTCGTTCCCGTGCATATGGCGGTGGAGGAAATTCTCCACCGCCCGGCCCAGCACCAGCACGCCGAGCGCGAACGCCACACCGAGCCCCGCCAGTCTCCACTGACCGAGTCCGCAGGCCAGCCCCAGCACTGCGGTCACCCAGATCGAAGCCGCCGTCGTCAGGCCGGTGACCCCGCGATCAGCTTCGCCGCGCAGGATCACTCCCGCACCCAGGAATCCCACGCCCGTCATCACGCCCTGGGCAATCCGCGACACCGCGTCAGGGCCGCCGCCCGAAAGCTCCACGCTCGCCAGGGCCGCAACCGCTCCCCCCAGCCCGACCAGCGCCAGCGTGCGAAGTCCGGCGGGCTTGTGCTTCAGTTCGCGGTTGAGGCCCAGCAGGCCGCCAACCGCGGCTGCGGCAGCCAGCCGCAGGGCAATATCATCACCCGGCATCGGCATCAGCTGCTCACCGGTCGATGCCCGGATGCACACCCGTCACGAGCTGCGACTTGAGCGCGCCTGACGGACAGCGCGCGACCGCCTCCATCACGGCCCGCGGGTCGGCAAGCTCGGGACGAACCCAGCGCGGCCGATTCACATCGAACACGGCCGGCAGCGTCCGGAGGCAGACGCCGGAATGCCGGCAGATGTTGGGGTCGAACGTCACGCGGACCTGGGACGTTTCGTAGACCTGCAGAGGCTTGGTGCTCATTGGTTCATTCTCCCCGTGCTGCGAACCAGAAGGGACAGTGCCGCTCGCCCGAAGAATCCCCTCCCCTCATCAGTGGGGCAAGCCCGGAAGATTCACCGTCCAAACGGCGGTGGCGTGGTCCTCACCGCGTCGATACACTGCAGCTATGATCAGTCCTGCACGCCTCCCCTCGCGCCGCACCCTGCTTCGGGCGGTCGCCCAGCGAGACCCCGAGTGGGACGGCCTCTTTATCGTGGCCGTCCGGACCACCGGCATCGCCTGTCGCCCGGTCTGCCCTTCGCGACCCGCGAAGCCAGAAAACCTGAAGTTCTTCGTCACCCTGGCGGAGGCGCTCGACGCCGGTTTCCGGCCCTGTCTGCGTTGTCGCCCCGAGCAGGGCCCCGACGATCCCGAGTGGCTCGAACCGCTCCGCAAGGTCCTGGCAGCCGCAGGGGATTCCCGGATCAGCGACGCCGACCTCGCACGCCACGGACTCGATCCGGTCCGGATTCGCCGCTACTTCCGCCGACACCACGGCATCACTTTCCACGCCTGGGCACGGGGACAACGTATGGCCACCGCACAACGACGACTCAAGCAGGGCGATCAGCTCGACCAGGTGATCATCGAGTCAGGATATGAATCGCACAGTGGGTTTCGCGAGGCGTTCGGACGACTTGTCGGCAACTCACCCGGTCGCTCGCGGGCCGGCGAGCCGGTGACCGCAGTGTCGTTCCCTTCACCACTCGGCTCACTCGTCGCGGCGGCGGTCGAGGACGGTCTCTGCCTGCTCGAGTTCGGCGACATCGCCCGACTGGAGTCGCAGGCGCCGCGGCTGCGCAAGTGGTTCAAGGGCCCGATCGTCGCTGGGTCGCACCCCCATCTCGATCAGCTGCAGCAGCAGCTCGCCGAATACTTCGAAGGCCGGCGAACGGAGTTCACCGTGCCGCTCGTGATCCGGGGTGCGCCGTTCGAGCTCGGCGTCTGGCACGCACTCCAGCAGATCCCCTACGGTGAAACCCGCTCCTATGCCGATGTGGCGCGCGCGGTCGCAAACCCCAAGGCGGTCCGCGCCGTGGGTAGCGCCAATGGCCGGAATCGCATCGCGATCGTGATTCCCTGTCATCGCGTGGTGAATGCGGATGGCAAGCTCGGAGGGTATGGCGGCGGGCTGTGGCGAAAGGTGCGCCTGCTCGAGCTTGAGGGAGTTCGCCCCTAGCTCCCGAGAACGAGCTTGAGTCCGGCAACAACGAGCACCGTCGCGAGGGTGGCTCGCAACGCGGAACCGCCGAGGCGACGGCTGCCGAGCCAGGAACCGATCGCACCACCCGCCACGGCGGCGATGGCCCAGAGCAGGAGCCCCTCGGGAAGTGAATCAAGCGTCGCGGCCTGCCCCAAGAGTCCGGCGGCCGAGTTGACCAGGATGAACGCAGCCGACGTTGCCGCCGTGGTGCGCAAGTCGGCCCACCCGGCCATCAGTAGCATCGGCGAGAGAAAGATTCCGCCGCCCACACCCGTCAATCCTGCCAGGAAGCCGAGCGCCACACCCGCTGCCATCGCGACCGGACGCGATGGCTCGACGCGCGCACGATCTGGCGCACGCAGGGTCACCACGAATCGCAGCGCCGACAGCAGGAGCACGATGCCCACGACCACGCGATACCAGCCGCCCGGAAGTGCGAGTCGACCGCCGAGATAGGCGGCGGGGATGGACCCCGCCGCG
>JAZJZU010000070.1:0-2606 GCA_040389605.1 Gemmatimonadota bacterium | reverse complement strand
GTCGCGCGCAGCAATCACCTGCTGCACTCGCTGGTCGATCCGGTCGTGGTGTGCCAGGGCGACTTCGGCGGCGGCCAGCGTCATCATATTCACATTGTAGGGCAGCTTGGCCTTCGCGATCTCGCGGGCCACGGCCGGCTGGGCCAGCGCGACGCCGAAGCGAAGCCCCGCGAGCCCGACGGCCTTCGAAAAGGTGCGCATAACCACGAGCCGCGAGTGGCTGGCGAGCAGGGGGATGGCACTCTCTCCACCAAACTCGACATAGGCCTCGTCGCAAAGCACGAGCGCCTCGGTCTCCCTGAGCGCGCGCTCGACGTCGGCCATCCGGAGCGCCGACCCGGTCGGGTTGTTGGGTGTGTTGAGCACGAGCACCTTCGCGCCATCCTGCTGCGCAGTCCGGATGAGCTGATCGATGTCGTACTGAAATCCGGAGCGGAATCGCACACCGACGTAGGCACCGTCAAAGACGGCGGTCAGCAGGCGGTAGAGCGAGAAGGTTGGGGCCGGCGCCACGACGACGTCGTCCCGGTCGAGCGTCACCGCCAGCGCCGCCTGGATCAGCTCGTTTGATCCGTTGCCGACGAGCACGCCTTCCGGATCCCAGCCATAATGCGCCGCGAGTGCGCTGCGCAGTTCCTCCGGGACAAACTCGGGGTAGCGGTGCCACGGCCTGCGCGCCACCTGGGCGAGCACGGCGGCCTTAAGGTCGGCATCGAAATCTTCGGGCGCTTCGTTCTGGTTGAGTTTCCGCTCCGCACGTGGCGCATCAAGCGTGTAGGCCGCCTGCGAGCGGACGGCGGGCTTGATCAGGCGGAGCCCAGCGGAAGGACCGTCTCGCACCGCATCGTTCACGGGCGACGCCGTGCGAGACACGCCTCGAGTCGGGCCGAGAGCGCCCGGGGCCGGAACGGTTTCGTGAGGAAATCGCTGGCACCAAGGCGAAGCACCCGGACTTCGTTGTCTTCGTCACCGCGCGCCGAGAGCACGATCACCGGAAGTTCCCGCGTCTGCGGACGTGAACGAAGCTGCGACAGGACCGTGTAGCCGTCGATGTTCGGCAGGTTGAGATCGAGCAGCACGATGTCCGGATTGTGGCGATCAACCTGCTCGAGGGCCTCGGCCCCATCCCGTGCTTCGCAGATTCGGTAACCCTCCTGCTCCAGCAGGTCCTTCATCACGCGGCGAAGCGTGTCTTCGTCTTCGACGAGCAGAATGGTCGCGAGCGGTTCGGATTGCGCCGGAACAGCGTGCGTACCGCTGTCCTCGAGCAACTCGAGGTCCTCGAGCAATTCTTCGGCGGTCGCGACCCCGGTGGGCGCTGCGGCGGTTCCTGTGGCAGCAGCCGGCTCGATGACCGTCCGCGGAATCGTGCTGCCTTCCACGGGAACGTCACTCACGCGCAGGAGCTCGTCGATCGAGGTGTGCCCATCGAGAACGTGTCGCAGCCCGCAATCAAAGAGCGTACCCATCCCTGCGGCCCGGGCTTCGGCGGCGATCTGGTTGGCCGTGCCATTGGCCCCGATGATCCGCTCGATTTCGGCGGTCACCACCAGGATCTCGACAATGGAGAAACGTCCCCGGTAGCCGGTCTGCGTGCATTGCCCGCACCCCACCGGCCTCCAGAGTTCAGCGCCTTCAGGAATCCATTTCCGGATCCGCTGGGGTACCTCCGACACCGGCTGCCGGATCCGGCAGATCGGACAGAGCCGGCGCATCAGGCGCTGCGCAAGAACACCGCGCAGCGCCGCGCCGATCTTGAAGGCCTCGAGCCCCATATCGATGAGGCGCGTGATGGTGTTCGGCGCATCATTCGTGTGCAAGGTGGAGAGCACGAGGTGCCCGGTGAGGGAGGCCTGCACGGCAATCTGCGCGGTCTCGACGTCACGAATTTCACCGACCAGCACGATGTCGGGATCCTGGCGAAGGATTGACCGCAGTGCCGTCGCGAAGGTCAGGCCGGTCTTCTCGTTGGTTTGCACCTGGACGATGTTGCTGCCGAGGCGGTATTCCACCGGATCTTCGACCGTCACGATGTTCACGCCCTCGACCTGAATCTCGCGGATGCAGGAGTAGAGCGTCGTGGTCTTGCCGGAGCCCGTCGGCCCCGTGACGAGCAGCACACCTTCCTTGTGCCCCAGCAGACTGCGGATCAGGACCTGCTCTTCGGGATAGAGCCCGAGCGAAGGGAGACTGAGTGTCGTCTGCTGCGTATTCAGGATGCGGATCACGACCTTTTCGCCGTGCGTTGCCGGCAAGGTCGACACGCGCAGGTCGATCGGATTGCCGTTCACCGCCACGCGGGCGCGGCCGTCCTGCGGCCGGAGCCGGTCGGCAATGTCGAGCCCCGACATGATCTTGATGCGCGAGATCAGCGGCAGCCCCGCCTTCCGCGGAATCTTCATCGCCTGACGCAGCACGCCATCGATGCGATAGCGGACGATCACGGCCTGCTCGGCCGATTCCACGTGGATGTCGCTCGCCCGGCTCGTGACGCCATCCTCGAGCAGCACGTTGACCAGCTTGATGATCGGGCGGGAGCTCGCCTCAGAGGCAAGCATCTCCGCATCGGGGTCGTCGAACTCGTCGACGACTTCCGTGACGGCACC
>JAZJZU010000069.1:57419-74947 GCA_040389605.1 Gemmatimonadota bacterium | reverse complement strand
GCTCGAGCCCCGCGTCGGACAGCGCCGCACGGTAACCGCGGAGCCGTTCGGCGGCGTCGAAATTCCCCGATGCGCCGCTGAGGATCGCTATGCGGCGATGGCCGAGATCCGCGAGGTGGCGGACCATACTGTAGGCACCCTCGTAGTTCTCGATGTTCAGCGCGTCGTGGGGAATATCCGAGGGGGGGCAATTCAGCAGCACAACGGGGAAACCCGCCGGCAGGGTGCGGCGCGAGATCTCACCGTTGAATTCCGGTGACATCAGGATCAGGCCGTCCACCCGGCCGCGCATTGCACGGAGGGCGGCTTCAAGCGTCGGACCACCGTGTCGGGCACTGGAGAGAATGCATTGGTACCCCTCGGTGTGAGCCATCTGATCGATGCCCCGCATCACTTCGGAAAAGAACTCACCGTACAGATCGGGAAGCAGGACGCCGATGGTGTGGGTCCGGTTGGTAATCAGCGACCGGGCACCACCGTGCGGGGTGTAGTGCAGCCGGGCCGCGGCGGCCCGGACCCGGTCGCGGGTCTCGGGGGCGACCAGGTCGGCGCGGTTGAGCGCGCGCGACGCGGTAGCAATCGAGACCCCGGCATCCCGGGCGACTTCCCTGATCGTGACGCTCAAAAAGACTCTGCCGGGCTCGTGGAGGTGAGCGGACCGGGCACCCGCTGCGCTGGCCAGCCGGGTGGCCGACGAGCCGATCGAGCGAATGCAAACGTTTTCGGAGATATGTAAACGTTTGCATTTTTCCGGATTTGCGCAAGGGGGCGGAATGCTCCGCCAGGCCCCCCCCTTCCGGCACCGGTTCAGCTCGATTGCTTCCTGGCCAGGAGCCGGGACGTCAGGGGGCCGACCGTGAGCCCCTGGACAATGATCGAGAAGCAGACCACCCCGTAGGTGATCGCAATCAGTGCGGGCCGGTTGCCCCCGGCCGGCAGCGAGAGCGCCAGCGCCACCGAGATCCCCCCGCGCAGGCCGCTCCAGGTGAGGATGGCGACGGAACCACCGGGAAGCTCACGACCGCTCTTGAGCACTTCGACCGAGAGTGCCACCGAGACGTACCGGGCCAGCAGCACCAGGGGGATGGCCAGCGCCGCTGCCAGGACCGTCTGGGGCGTGATCTCGAGCACCACGACCTCGAGCCCGATCAGCACGAAGAGCACGGCGTTCAGGAATTCGTCGACCAGTTCCCAGAACTGGTCGAGCCGCACGCGGGTCATCTCGGACATCGCATCGCGGCGACCGCGGTTGCCGATGATCAACCCGGCAACCACCATCGCGAGCGGGCCGGAGACGTGCAGGATGTGGGCAAGCGCATAGCCACCGGTCACCAGCGCGAGCGTCAGGAGAATCTCCACCTGATGCTGATCGACGGCGCGCAGCATCCGGTAGACCACCCAGCCAATCACGGCACCGTAGGCCAGGCCCCCGACGACCTCGGTCGCCACGAGCCGTGCAACCCCTCCCGCCGTGACCGTGCCGCCACTCAGCAACTCCAGCAGGATCACGAAGAGGACCACACCCACGCCATCATTGAAGAGCGATTCCCCCGCGATCGTCGCCTCGAGGTCGGCCGGGACCCCCACCCGCCGGAGAATCCCGGCCACGGCGATCGGGTCGGTCGGGGCGATCAGCGCCCCGAACAGCAGCATCCAGCCGAAGGGAATCGCCAGTCCCGCGAATGAAAAGACGAAGAAGCCACAGATCGCGACGAGCGCCGTACTGAGCAGCAGGCTCACGGTCGCAAGGGAGAGGATCAGCCCGCGCTTGGCGATCAGGCGTTCGAGATTGACGTGCAACGCGCCCGCGAACAACAGGGCACCCAGCATCCCATTGAGCAGGGTCTCCTCGAAGTCGATCGCCCCGATGAACTTCTCCAGCTCCACGACGGGGATCAGGCCCAGCCGACCCGAGACGACGATCAGGGCGGAGCCCACGAGCGCAAGAATCATCACGCCGATCGTCATTGGCAGCTTGATGAAGCGGTAGTTGATCCACGCGAATACTGCGGCGAGCGTCGCGATCCCGGCAAGGAGGTGAAAGATGGTCATCGCGGCTCAGCGGCTCCGTGTATCTTCAAGGGAAACTGGACCGCATCGCCGGCCAGCACGCAACTGGTCGCCCGTGAGCGGACTGAAGAACGGTGATGGGAAAGCGGCGCACATTGCGGGAGCGGTGCGCAAGCCCTACAGTAGGTCGCTCCCCGACCCGCGGCAAGTGATCACTCGCCACCAAGGAATTTCCGTATGAGCAGCGCGCCTGAACTCCAAGCCCTCGCCTGGCTGATCCTGTTGTGGGGTGTGGTCCTGATGGTGATCTCCGTTCGCCGGGCGAAGGGGCAGCGACGCTCACGCACCCGGATCCTGGCGGGCGTGCTGGGCGGCTCCGTCTTCTGCCTGCTCGCCGCCATCCCGCTCTGGGTCGAATCACCGCGAAACGCGAAACTGCTCTTCGCCACGGCCATCGTCGTGGGGCTGGTCAGCTGGTACCTCGGCCGCCACGTCCGGAGTATGGATCGCGCGATGAAGAAGGCGGCCTGAGACAATGCGGATCTCGACGAAGCCCCTGCTGACCGCACTCCTGCTCTCCACCGCGGCGATGACGGGTGACTCCCCCCAGATCGACTGGGCAATGGTCGCGCGCATCCGTGAGGAGGGCCTGCAACACTCGCACGTAATGGACTACGAGGAATACATCACCGACGTCCTCGGCGCACGACTGACCCTGTCCCGCGATATGCAACGCGCGCAGGCCTGGCTCACGGGCGAGCTCACGCGGATGGGGCTGGCCAACGTGGCGGCGGAACCCTTTATGGATTTCGGCGTCACCTGGGACAACGAATACGTGTCACTGCACCTGCTGGAGCCCGACTACACGCCGATGGTGGGCTATCCGATCTCGCATACGCCTGGCACCGACGGGAAGGTCGTGGCGCAGGCCGTCATTGTGGACCTGCTCTCCCGCGCCGATCTCGAGAAGTACCGGGGCACCCTCAAGGGCAAGGCCGTGCTGGTCACGCCGCCCGCCGTCATCGACCTCACGGCGATGACCAATGGCGTGCACCGGCGCACCGATGAGGAGCTCCAGCGGATGGAGGAGACGGTGGTCGTACCACCACGCCCTGCTGCGGCGCGCACGGTGCGCAACCCCGAGCTGCTCAGCGCCGAGGAGAAACTGCGTTTCTACAAGGAAGAAGGCGTGGCTGCCGTGCTCCAGTGCGAGAGCGGCTGGCTCGGGGCCTGCCGTGGCTATGCCTCACCCATCGCGCGGCGAATGAACTGGTCACGCGAGGGAATTCTGGCGGCACCTCCCGTCATCGCGATCACCCCGGAGCACTACAACCGGATGTACCGCATCATCGCGCAAGACATTCCAGTGAAGGTGGAACTGGAGGTTCGCAACCGGATCGGCGACAGCGTCGAGAAGGCCGTGAACATCGTCGGCGAGATCCCGGGCAGCGACCTGAAGGATGAGGTCGTGATGATCGGTGCGCACTTTGATTCCTGGCACGCCTCCCCCAACGCGAGCGACAATGCGTCGGGCGTTGCCGTGGCGATGGAAGCGATGCGCATCCTGAAGGCCCTCGGCGCCAAGCCACGGCGGACCATTCGCGTGGCATTGTGGGCTGGCGAAGAGGAGGGGCTGTTCGGGTCGCGCGCCTACGTCAAGCAGCACTTCGGTACAGCGGCCGCCCCCACTGCGGCCTACCAGAAGCTCTCGGCCTACTTCAACCAGGACTACGGCTCCGGCCAGTACCGCGGCATCGCCCTGCAAGGCAACGAAGCCGCGCGCGAGATGCTCACTGCCTGGATGACACCGTTCCACGATTTCGGAATGAAGACGGTCACCAACCAGAGCCTCGGCAGCACCGATCACGTGTCGTTCGACGAAGTGGGCCTGCCGGGCTTCCAGTTCCTCCAGGACCCGACGCCCGGGCAGGGTGGGCACTCCAACCTCGACTTCTTCGACACCATTCAGGCCAATGACCTGATGAAGAACGCCGTCGTGATGGCATCGTATGCGTGGCACGCCGCGATGGCTGACACACGGGTGCCGCGAAAGGCCGCGCGCTAGGGTCGCGCGCCCTCGCTAGGCGGACCGCAGCAAACGCGTCAGTGCCCGGTCGAGCGCCCCGGCAAAGGCCTGCTTCGCGCGGGCGTCGTAGGGCGCCGGTCCGCCGGTGACGATGCCATTGCTCCGAGCCTGCTCCAGGAAATCCCGGATGGAGAGTCGCTCGCCAATCGTCTCCGTGGTGTGTTCCTCGCCGCGGGGATCAAGCACCACAACCCCGTTGGGAACCAGCAGCGCCGCGAGCGGAATGTCCTGGGTCACGGCCAGGTCGCCCGCAACCGCCTCCGCCGCAATATGCGCATCGGCCACATCCGCACCGCCGTCCACCCATACCGTGGTCACCAGCGGATAGCCAACCGGTGGCCTGAGATGGCTGTTGGCCACCATCACCACTGGGATATTGAGTCGCTTCGAGGCGCGGAAGACCAGCTCCTTCACGTCGCGCGGCGCCGCGTCGGCGTCGATCCAGATCTTCACGCCCCGTCACCCGCTGGGTGCAGGAGCAGAAATCGTACGCTGAGGATCATCCGGAGGCCCGGGAACAGAAGTAGGCGCCACCGAGCGTCAGGACAGGCATCACGGTCGCAAGCGTCAGGGCGTACCAGCGCGGCTGTCCGGCAGAAGTCGACTGTCGCATCGAAAGCAGGCTCATCACCAGCATCAGGCCCGCCAGTGCGATGCCGTGGAGCAGCGGCTCCTGGTGAGCGAGCCGCGCCGTGAGACATCCGCCACCCAACGCGGCAACGCCGGCCATCGTGAGGTTGCCTGCGAGGTAGGACGTGGTGAGCGATCCCCGCATTCCGCCCTCAAGGAATAACTTTGCAAGCAGCGGCGTGGTGACCATCACCAGCACCACCATGAACGCAAATCCTGCGAGGACTGCGAGGATACTGGACACCATCGGGCGACTCCGGGTTGCGGTGATCATCAGAATGGAACGTCCGCTGTACCTTTCCGCCATCCCCCCCGGTCGACGGAGTGACCCTCGCCACCCCCACCGGTGCGCCCGGAATCCGGGGGCGATAGCTTACGCGGTCCCTCTCCCTCCAACCTCTCGGGGCCACGCGATGCGACCCACCCCAGCGGAGTACAATCCTTACTTCGAACGCTACATCGCTCTTGTTCCAGGTGATAAGGTGGTGCCGGTGCTCCGCGAGCAGCTCGCAATCGTGCGCGAACTGCTCGGTGGCCTCTCGGCGGACCGGGCGGGCTTCCGGTATGCTCCGGGCAAGTGGAGCGTCCGCGAGTCACTGGGCCACGTGATTGACACCGAACGCGTCTTCGGATTCCGCGCGTTCTGGATCGCCCGTGGTGCCACTGAACCGCTCGCGTCATTTGAGCAGGACGATTTCGCTGCCACCGCAGGTCACGAGCAATGCGACCTCCGGGGACTGGTGGAGGAATTTGCGGCGATTCGCGACGGTCACATCCGGATGCTTGAGCATCTGCCACGCGACGCGTGGACCCGCATTGGCACCGCCGGCGGGAGCCCGCTCTCGGTTCGAGCCGCCGCGTTCACGATGGCGGGACACGTCAACTATCACATCACACTCTTTCGCGAGCGCTACGGCCTGTGATCGCCTTCCTGGGTACGGGACTCCTCGGCGCGAATTTCGTGCGCGCCTTTCGCCGTCGCGGCGAGTCAGTTCAGGTCTGGAATCGTTCGCCCGCGAAGGCGCGCGCGCTGGCAGAGATCGGCGCCGTGGCGTTCGACGATCCGGCCGATGCGGTCCGTGGCGCCGACCGGATTCATATCACCGTCTCCGACGATGCGGCTGTTGATGACCTCCTCGAACGTGCCGCAGCAGGTATTGGCAAGGACTGCATCATCGTCGATCATACCACCACTGCCCCGGGACCTACGGCGGCGCGCGTTCGCCGCTGGGCCGATCGCGGGATTCGGTTTCAGCACGCGCCGGTGTTCATGGGCCCTCCCAATGCCCTCGACGGCTCCGGCACGATGCTCGCCTCCGGAGACAAGACCCTCTTCGAGACACTGAAGCCAGCGCTCGAGCCAATGACCGGGAAGCTGGTCTACCTCGGCCCCGACCCTGTGCGTGCGACCACGATCAAGCTGATGGGCAACCTCTTCCTCGTGGCATTGTCGGCCGGGCTGGCCGATATGTACGCGCTGGGAGATGCCCACGGGGTGAGCACCGACGAGGCGCTCCAGATTTTCGAGTGGTTCAATATGGCCACGATGGCACAGGGTCGCTCGCGCCGGATGCGCGACGGCGACATGAGCCAGCCGAGCTGGACGCTGGAGATGGCGAGAAAGGATGTGCGCTTGATGAACGAGGCGGCCGCGGAAGGAGGAGCTCAACTCACCGTGATGCCGGCGGTCGCCGCGCTGATGGACCGACTCATCGCCGAAGGGCACAGTGGCGAGGACTTCATGACCATCGGGCGCGGTTAGCCCCGCGGTGCCTGGTCCGTGCCTCGACCACTCGTCTCCGCAAGGAGCTTCCCCGCGCCGGCTCCCACCAGGGAAACCACAACCGCGAAGGCCGAACTGAAGTTGTGATGGAGCGCCACGTTCCAGGTCACCACGGGGATGCCAACCGCGAGACCGACCCACCAGGCAATGCGCGGCCGCAGAAACGCGAGCGTTCCTGCGGCCAGCACGACCATCCCCACAGTCACGCCTGTGTCATCCCAGCCGGAACTTGAATCAACAAGACCGATACAGGTTCCGACAAGAATCGCCAGAAGAATGACACCTGACTTGCGCACCGGCCGCTCGACACCCGGCATCGCTCAACCCGTTACTTCGGGATTCGCTCGTTGGCCGTCGGGAACGCCGGGCTCTTGAGCGGCCCGATCTTCTCGACCGTGTACTCGCTGGCCCAGTAATCGGGTGGCCCTTCGCTGTCGGGCACCTTGTTGACCGAGGGCTTCACGCCGCGCTTCAGGTACGCCGCAATCGCCTTGAGCTCCACATCGGTCAGATGGCGCCAGGCGGGCCACGGCATCGGCACCGCCAGGTAATGCGGCGTCATCGGGAAGTTCCCCTTCCCCGGTGTGGTACCGGTAATGTCGACGTCGGGCGTGTCCTCCGGCCGGAGACCATAGCGCAGCGCATTGAAGATCTGCCGCTCGGTGAAGCGCCCGAGTCCGGTCGCGTTGTCGGGCGTCAGGTTGCGCGGCCGGGTGACGAAGCAATCCTTCGCCGCTGGCGGCGTGCCACACGGGCCGATCTTGAACTCCTGCAGCGGGGAGCGGACGCCGTCGAGCCACCCCTTGGATGAGGGATCCGCCCCGCCGTGACAACCGGCGCAATCGTGCGTAATCACGAGCTGACGACCCAGCAGGATCTGCGCCGCCGGACCAGGTCGCTCGGGACCGTTGCTGCGAGCGGGCCCGAACGACGCCAGCACGGCGATCGCCGCGACCGGCAGCAGCCATACCAGTGATGTTGCCTTGAAACGCGCGCTGATCATGACGGTTTCCTCCGCACGGGTGGAATTCGGACCTCGAGAATGCCCATCATACCGTGGTCTTCGTGATCCAGAATGTGGCAGTGGTACATCCACATCCCCGCGAAGTCATCAAAGCGGACGACAAACCGCACGCTTTCGTGTTTGCGCACATTCACGACGTCCTTCCATTCCCGGAACGGCTCAGGCACGCCATTGCGCTCCAGGACCTGGAACTGGAAGCCGTGCAGATGAAACGGATGATCCATTGCCACCACGTTCTCGATCTGCCAGATCTCGGTCGCACCCAGCAACCCTGTCTCATCGACCCGGTGCATATCCATCGTCCTGCCATTGATGAGGCCCTGGCTCATCACAATCTCGCGCCGGACGGTCACTGCCGACGTGTCGAGCGCCGGCACGTGCCTGAGGGTGGCCGGAATCGAGACGGGAGGCACGGCCGGGGCTTCGCTATACTGCAGCGTGAGCAGGTCTCGCGCTAGTTGCCAGTCGGCGGGCCGGGTATGAGGATCGTAGCGATCATACGGCAATGACCGGAGCACGGCCTGGCTTCCTGGGGCCCCGGTGCCCCGCACCAGGAATTCGAGGCGCTCGGAAGTCGCGACCTGCAGCGAATCCGCGGCGACCGGATGCTCAAACAGCCCCCCGTCGCCCCCGACGTGAATCAGCTGCTGACCCGGGATCGCGAGCGTGAAGATCCGCGCCGCGGCGACGTTGATGACCCGCCACCGCTGCACCTCGCCACTCCTGATGGGGATCGTGGGCATCAGCTGTCCGTTCACCAGCAGGACATTACCCTCCCGCCCATTCACTTCGTCGACGATTCCCGCTGGAGTGTGCGGAACGGCAAACGCAGGCGAGCCATCGGCATTGAAGCGGTTGTCCGAGAGGATCAGGAGCTTTTCCGGCAGCGAGGCCGGGAGGGGATCCTTGGCATCCCGCACGATGATGCCGCCGTACAGTCCCTTCGCGATCTGGTATCCGGTCCGCTCATCAGGATGCGGGTGATACCAGTACGTGCCAGCCGTGCCGTACGGAATGGTGAAGGTGTAGTCGAAGGATGCACCCGGCCGGATCGGGGTCAGGGGGCTGCCATCCATCACGGCCGGGATGTGCAGCCCGTGCCAGTGGATCGTGGTGTTCTCCGGAAGATTGTTCCGGAAGTGAATCGTGACCCGGTCGCCCTCGTGGACATCGAGGGTCGGGCCGGGAACCGATCCGTTGTAGGCATAGGCCTCAGTCGGCTTTCCCGGCATCAACTCGGCCTGCACGGGTGCGGCGGTGAGATTCACCTCCACCACACCGGGAGTAGTCGAGATGTTCTGGAGTACAGCCGGAGTCCTGAGCGTATCTCCGGCCGGCACCGATGACTGATGGGGCGGCCGAACCGGTGCGGAGAAGACTGCCCCGAGCGCCGAGAGTGCTGCGACCGGCGCGAGAAACCACTTTGCCGAGCCGAACTGGATCAAGGCGTGCCCCAGCTGTGAGGAGGCGACCAACCGCAACTACAACACGACGAGGGGGGTCGTGACGCCGCGAAGAGCAGGAATTGTGATTCGGAAGTCCCACAATGCTACAACGCACGGAATCCCGCAACCTCCCGACACAAACCGGTCAGCCGTCAGCGCTTCCGGGAACTCCCCAGAATTCCGCCCAGCACCCCCCGCAGAATCTGACGGCCCAGTTGCGACCCCACGGTACGGGCAGTCTGCTTTGCCATTGTCTCGACCATTCCTTGGCGGCGGCCGGTTCCCCAGAGCAGGCCGCCCAGGGCTCCGCCAAGACCGCCCTGGTCGGTCGCGGCCGGCGCTTCCTTGCTGGCAGCCGGCGCGGGCGCTGGAACAGCCGCACTGGTCGTCGCGGCGCGGGCCGTGAGAATTTCGTACGCCGACTCCCGGTTCACGGTCGCGTCGTATTTGTTGCCGACCGGGCTGCGCGACCGGACCGCCGCCCGCTCCGCCTCAGTGACCGCACCCATCCGGCATCTCGGGGGCGCGACGAGCGTGCGTTGCACCGGCGCCGGGATACCCTTCTCTTGGAGCGTCGAGACCAGCGCCTCACCAACCCCCAGTTGCGAGATCACCTCGGCCACATCGAGCCGCGGATTCGCCACGAACGTCTCGGCCGCGGTCCGCACGGCCTTCTGGTCGCGTGGGGTGTAGGCACGCAGCGCGTGCTGCACCCGATTCCCCAGCTGTCCGAGGATTTCATCGGGGACGTCGTCGGGAAACTGGGAGCAGAAATAGATGCCGACACCCTTCGACCGGATGATCCGGACTACCTGCTCCACTCGTTGCCGCAGCGCGGGAGTGGCCTCATCGAAGAGCAGGTGCGCTTCATCGAAGAAGAACACCAGCTTCGGCTGATCGAGATCGCCCACCTCCGGGAGTTTCTCGAACAGCTCGGAAAGCAGCCAGAGAAGGAATGACGAATAGAGCCGAGGCTTGAGGATCAACTGGTCAGCCGCAAGAATGTTGATCACGCCACGGCCATTGAGGTCGGTTCGCATCAGGTCGGTGAGTTCGAGCGCGGGCTCGCCAAAGAATCGCTCCCCGCCTTCACGCTCAAGCGTCAGCAGCGCACGCTGGATGGCCGCGACGGACTGCGGACTGACGAGGCCGTATTGCGCCGAGATGTCCTTCTTGTGATCCACGGCATAGTTGAGGAGTGCGCGCAGGTCGTCCAGGTCGAGAAGGAGCAGTCCCTGGTCGTCGGCGAGCTTGAAAATGACTTCGAGCACCCCGTCCTGCACATCGTTGAGCTCGAGAATACGACCCAGCAGCGTCGGCCCGATCTCGCTCACCGTGGTGCGGACAGGATGACCGCTCGTGCCATAGAGGTCCCAGAACAGGACAGGACTCGCCTCTTGCGTATATCCCTCGATTCCGATCTCGGCGACTCGCTGGGTGAGCCGGTCGCTCGGCGTCCCCGCCTGCGCCAGTCCCGCCACATCGCCCTTGACGTCGGCGAGAAAGACCGGGACCCCGAGCCGTGAGAATCCCTCGGCAAGGGTCATCAGCGTGACCGTCTTGCCGGTACCGGTTGCGCCTGCAACGAGTCCGTGGCGATTGCCGTACTTGGCGAGGAGATAGACAAGCTCCTCCCCTTTCCCGATCAGGATCCGATCCACGCAATCACCCCTCTTGCCGTGGTATGTGTGAACGTAATTGCCGGAATATCGCGTCCGATGCGTCCGCGCGCCAACTGCACCCTTCAGTACCCAGCTCCGGAGCATCCAGTCCGAGCGTCAGGTGTGCTCAGTGCGCGTGCCCCGCAGCGTGATGGTCCGAACGCTGGAAGGCGAGAAACTCGTGGATCGCGGCGATCGCGCTACTGTCCGAGCTCGTGATGCGAACCTGCCCCCCTCGTGGGAGCGTGTCGGCTCGATACCGTATGCGATCGTGAAGTGCAGTCATCTCCGCGGTTCCGGGAACCGTCTGCGCGTGAACCATTCCGGGAATGGTGAAGTCGCCCGCCGAGAACTTTCCGGCGATATCGAGCATATGCGCGCGGATAATCGCGGTTCCCGCCGAGTCGACGGAGTCTCGCTGCAGGACGATCCTCCCGCCATCGGGGAGGGACTCGAAAACGTGTGTCGAGGTGTACTGATCGACCCCCATCGCGGACTTGCCTCGCGCCTGAAGCGCAGCGAAGGCGGAATCGGGAGGTGTTCCGTCACGCGAAGGTCCCGCACAACCCGCCAGCAGCAACACGGCGAGGAAAGTCGTTCTCATATCAGGGCCAGTTCCAGGGTTGCCAACGTTCACGTCGAGAGAGTGCCTGCGCGACGAACGCGCCCAGCAAACCACCAAGTCCGGCGCCCACGACGAGCCGGGTGTCGTGCTGCCCCCCACAGAGCACGCCGTAGTCATCACGATTGGCCAGGCAGCCCAGGCCAAAGCCGCCGAGTGCCGCTCCACCGAAGAATCCGAGCACCGTGGCGGGCAGGGAGGAGTGACGACCACGGCTTATCTCGAGGCGCGCCGTGGCTCCGCGCACGAGATCGACCGGTCCGGTGCCGCCCACAACAACAAGCGTATCGGGACCGACGTGGTGAACAACGCCAATCCACCGGGCAGTAACTCGATCGGCAGGGGTGATCCGGAGTCTCGCCCCTTCAGGAGGCGCCGCCTGTCCCTGCGCCGATGCGCTGCCACCGAGTACGAGCAGTAATGCCGCCAGGGATACACCCATACCCGCTGTGCGGCTCACGAGCCCTCACCCAGCTGCTCCGCGATCGAGCGCGTATACGCGGTCGTTTCGGACCCGGTATGGAGCGTGGACTTGCGCTCGATCAGCAGGAGGTGACACTCCTCTTCAGCCACGGGGCGATGACGCACTCCCTTCCGGACCACGAACAACTCACCGGCCGCGAGCTCGACGGCGTGATCGGTCATTTCGATTCGCAGGCGGCCCTTCAGCACGTAGAAGAGTTCATCCTCCTCATCGTGACTGTGCCACGTGAAGGTCCCCTCGACACGCGCCACCTTCACGAAGCAGTCGTCGACATCGGCCACCACGCGGGGAAACCAGAGTTCCGCGAGAGACGCGGCGACAGCCGCGGGCGAGATCGGTTCGTTCACCTGAGCGCCCTCCCCGGTTCCAGCGGAACTCACGGCCTGCTGAAGACGGCGCCGTGCGGGATGGCGGCCGCCGTTCCGCCGTGAGGCCAGGTCTTGTTGTCCATCCGGAATCCCGGTTCTGCGGCGCCCGGCTCCCGGAATCGCTGGTCGAGTGCCAGCTGCCCCGTGGCGGAGTCGAACGTGGCAATCAAGACACGGTGGGACAGGCCCTGGTAGCCGGTAATCACGAGATGCCGCTGACTGGGCTCGAGCGCAATCCAGTGCGGCACGTCGTCGGGGCCGAGGGTTACGCGCGAGACTTCGCGCGGATGCGTCGGGTCCGCAATGTCGAGCGCAACCACGGCATTCCACGCGGGCACCGTGACGAGATAGTAGTGCCCGGCGATCACGGGAATCGCGCAGTTTGTCTTCTCCTTTTCAGGGAATGACGCCACGAGCTGCGCCGATGGAGCCGAGCCGTCGAGGTCGTGGAGCAAGTAGAGACCGCAGTTGAAGGTCGAGACCAGCACGGTCCGGCCGTCGGCGAGCAGCCGGGGCTCCGCGGAGTATCCTCCCTCATCGCCCCGTGGACCTGGAGGAAGGGTGATGTTGTGCAACAGCGAGAAATCGGAGAGGCGCCAGATCTGAACGGTGTTCGCCGCATCGCTGTCGCCCATCATATCGGTGGTTGTGCTGATGACGCGGTCGAGCGCAGGAATCGGCAGCGCCGAGTAGGGCCGGATCGAGCGATCCACCCCCGGGCGGTCATCGGAGACCGAGCGTACCAGTCTTCCATCAGGCGTCAATTCAGCCAGCCCACCCGGCGCCATCCCCAGCGAATCGTGCTGCATCTGAAACGTGGCGAGCACATTGCCGTTTGGCAGCCGGACGAAGCTGTGCGGATGCATCAGGCCCGCCAGGTCGCCAAAGGCATTGGCAATCTTCGGTCGCGCGGGGATGGTCAGGTCGAAGATGAACGTGCGTCCTGAGCCGAAGCCGTTCGCGAAGAGATGGCCGCCCAGGGGCATTTCGTGCTCGGTATGGTGCGGATGATTGCCCCGCCCCGGCACCGGCATTGTGGCGAGCAGCGCGCCGTAGCGGCCCGCCACCGGTCGGAGGTCGAGCACGGCGAGAAAGTCGGCCTGAGTGGAGTCCGCCGATCCGTTCCAGAGAAAGAGGTAGTCGCTCGGCCTCGCGCTCGCACCCGCCTGGGCGCGGAGCGCGGCAGGGCCGAGCCAGGCAAGAGTCATCAGGAGAATCCATCGATTCCGCATCGAGGCCTCGATGCCCCCCTGAGGGGAGCGCGTGGAGTGGAGTCCAGCGCTCAAGGTATCGTCCGTTCCCGAAGAATCGCAACGGGAATCACTGACGGAGCGCCTCGACTTTCGGCGGATCGGTGCGGGAAGTAGTATTGCGCTTCCCTCTCGCCAGAGCTTTCCGATGCTTCGTCGACTCCTCGTGCTCTCCCTGGCCTGTCTCGCCCCGGCGGCGGGGCTGCTGGCCCAGGATGGCAAATCCGCCACGGCCGGACTTCCGCTCAAGACCGCCCGGACGGACTCGTTCACCACCACGACCGGGACCTGGATCTCGCTGGACGTCTCGCCCGACGGACAACAGATCGTCTTCGACCTGCTCGGGGACCTGTACACCCTGCCGATTGGTGGTGGCAAGGCGACGCAGTTGACACACGGGCTGGCCTACGACGCCCAGCCTCGGTTCTCGCCCGATGGAAAGCGCATCGTCTTTGTGTCGGACCGGTCTGGTGGCGACAATCTCTGGCTGATGAATGCCGACGGCACCGACACGACGGCACTCACGACGGGCAACGACAACAAGTATGTGTCGCCCGAGTGGACTCCGGACGGACAGTACGTCGTGGTGTCCCGCTCAGGAGGCACCTTCGGCACCGCGAAGCTCTACCTCTACAACGTCGACGGCGGAAAGGGGGTGCAACTCACCTCGACCCCGGCGCCGGCAGCAAACCTCAAGATGCTTGGCGCTGCCTTCGGCAAGGACCCGCGCTACACCTGGTACGCAGCACGCACGGGCGACTGGCAGTACAACGCGGTCGGGCCGCAATACCAGCTGTACGTCTGGGATCGGGAGACTGGCCGCACCTCGCAGATGAGCAGCAGGACCGGTTCGGCGTTCCGCCCGGCGCTTTCGCCGGACGGGAAATATCTGGTCTACGCCACGCGCTTCGAGACCAAGACGGGGCTGCGGATTCGCGACCTTGCGACCCAGCAGGAGGACTGGCTCGCCTTCCCGGTGCAACGGGATGACATCGAGTCACGGGCCCCGATGGATGCCTATCCCGGCTATGCCTTTGCCCCCGACTCGAAGTTGATCGTCGTTTCGTACGGTGGTGAAATCTGGCGTGTCCCGGTCGACAAGAGTGCCGCGACCAAGATTCCGTTCGAGGCCGCTGTGCGACTCGAACTGGGGCCCGAGGTGCGGTTTGCGTACCACGTCGACACCGCGAGCACCTTCACGGCGAGCCAGGTTCGCGATATCGCCCCCTCACCCGACGGCACACGGCTCGCCTTCTCTGCGCTCGACCGACTCTATGTGACAGACCTGGTCAACGGCGCACCGAGCGGCACCCCCGTGCGGGTCACGACGTCCTCGGTCGGTGAATTCGGCCCGGTCTGGTCGCCCGACTCCAGGTCGCTCGCATATGTCACCTGGACCGACGCTTCGGGTGGCCAGCTGATGCGCGCGACGCGCAACGCTCGAGGGGCCTGGAGCACGCAGGTGCTTGCCGAGCGGGGACTCTTTACCGACCTCGCGTGGTCACCGGCTGGCGATCGCATCGTGGCAGTGCGGGCCGCGACGCGTGAGATGCAGGAAGCGGGAGCGGCGTTCTTCGGCCCGGCCGCCGCGGAGTTCGTGTGGGTCCCGGCCGCGGGTGGCGCGGTCACGGCCATTATGCCCAGCAGCGGAATGGGGAACCCGCAATTCACCCGGAACCCCGATCGCATCTATGCCTACGGTTCCGGCGGGCTCGTCTCCTTCCGGTGGGACGGCAGTGATCTCAAGACGCACCTGAAGGTGACGGGACCGCTGCCGCCGGGGGCAGGCAGTGCCCCGACCACGCTCGATGCAGGCGTGGAGGCAGAGGTCGCCAGGCACTGGATCGGCGGACGTTCTGCGCGCCCGCTCGGAATGATCGACAACACCGACGCAGCCTCGGCGGATCCGACGGAGCCCGCGCCACCACAGGCCCCTCCCGCCGGCCTGGTCCTGGTCGGACCGGACGGGACGGAAGCGCTCGCGATGGTGGGGATGGACTTCTATACCATCACGATTCCGACGATCGGTGCCACGGCACCGACGGTCTCGGTGGCCAGTCCTGAATCGGCACCCGTTCCCGTGGTCAAGCTCAATGAGATCGGTGGAGAGTTCCCGACCTGGGCGGCGAACGGACGCCAGGTGATGTGGTCGCTTGGCAATGCGGTGTGGACCTACGACATCGCGAGAGGCAAGGCCGTCGCTGACTCGCTGAAGGCGGCGGCGCGCACCAAGGCGCTCCTGATGCTCGACCCGGCAAAGAAGGACAGCATCACGCGCGCGGATTCGATTGCGAAGGCTGACACCCTCGGCGGCAAGAAGGTCGAGAAGCCCGGCTACCGACCAGTCGAGACCCGCGTCGCCGTCAGCGCAACGCGAGACGTCCCGCACGGGACGGTGGTATTCCGTGGCGGCAAGGCGATCACGATGAAGGGCTACGAGATCATCGAGAATGCCGACCTGGTCGTGCGCGATGATCGCATTGTGGGCATCGGCCCTCGAGGGAGCGTTCCCTTCCCCGCTGACGCCCGGGTGATCGACGTCAGTGGCAAGGTGGTGATGCCAGGGATGGTCGACACGCACTACCATCCTCAATGGCTGACTCCCCAGATCCACAACACCCAGACGTGGCAGTACCTCACGACGCTCGCGTACGGCACCACCACGACGCGCGACCCGCAAACCGCAACGACCGACTTCCTGACCTACGGCGATCGTGTGCGCACCGGGGAGATGATCGGCCCCAGGATCTACACCACGGGACCCGGCGTCTTTTCGAGCGAGCCCGTGAAGAGCCTCGAGCACGCGAAGCAGATCCTGACCCGATACGCCAAGTATTACGACACGAAGACCCTCAAGATGTATATGAGCGGCAACCGCCAGCAGCGGCAGTGGATCATTATGGCGGCGAAGGAACTCGGCATTATGCCGACAACCGAGGGCGGGCTCGACCAGAAACTGAATATGACCCACGGCATCGATGGCTATCCGGGGATTGAGCATACCCTCCCGATCACCCCGAAGTATGCCGATGTCTTCGAATGGTACCGGGCCACGCAGGTCACGAATTCGCCGACCCTCATCGTGGAATACGGCGGACCATTTGGCGAAGGGTGGTTCTATCAGAGCGAAGACCTGCTGGGCGACACCAAGTTGCGCCACTTCACCCATCCGGTGGATTTCGACAGCAAGGTGCGCCGTCGCGGCACGGGCAACGCGCCAGGGCCTGCGGGCTTCGCCGTCAAGGACGAGTATGCGATGTGGCAGCACGCGCAGGATGTCGCCAAGATCGTTGCGGCCGGCGGCCGGATTGGCGTGGGCAGTCACGGGCAGTTGCAGGGGCTCGGGATGCACTGGGAGCTCTGGCTGCTCCAGAGTGGCGGCCTCTCGACTCACGATGCCCTGCGGGCCGCAACGATCGTCGGCGCCGAGGCAATTGGCCTCGGGAGCGACATCGGGTCACTCGAGGCCGGAAAGTTTGCCGACCTGATTGTCCTGGACAAGGATCCCCTGGTGAATATCCGGAACAGCAACACCGTGAACCAGGTGATGGTGAACGGGCGCCTCTTCGACGGCAACACCCTCAATGAGATCTACCCGCGGCAGCGTACGCTGCCGACACAGTGGTGGTCGTACAGCGTGCCCGCGGCGGCCGCGGGAATCCAATAGCGAGCTTCCACCCTCGCCTGCTGGAGAGTCAGGGGGGCCCGCTTCGGTGGGCCCCTCGACTCTTGTCCCATTCTGGAGCATACTTCTCTCACGGCAGCCCTCGCCCCTTCCCTTCAAGGACTCCCCAATGGCCTGGCTCGATACTCACTTCGCAAAGATGGTGGAACTCGGTGCATCCGACCTGCACGTGAGTTCGACGATGCGTCCAATGTTCCGGATCAACGGCGACATCCAGCCGGTCGAAGGGAGCGAAGTACTCCCGGCCTCGCGGGTCGCGGAAGTGCTTGCCGAAATCACCCCGGAGCGGAATCGCACCCAGTTCGAATCGGAGTGGGACACCGATTTTGCCTATGCGGTGACGGGGCTTGGGCGCTTCCGCGCGAACCTCTTCATGGATCGGAACGGTCCCGGCGCCGTCTTCCGCGTGATCCCGAGCGCGGTTCCGACCGCCCAGGAGCTTGGGCTCCCGAAGGTGATCACCGATCTCTGCCATCTCAC
>JAZJZU010000069.1:26097-57409 GCA_040389605.1 Gemmatimonadota bacterium | reverse complement strand
GACGGGACCGACCGGGAGTGGCAAGTCGACCACCCTGGCCGCGATGGTCGACCAGATCAACTCGCAGCGCACTGATCACATCATCACGATCGAAGACCCCATCGAGTTCGTGCATCCCGAAAAGAAGTGCCTGATCAACCAGCGCGAAGTGCATCGGCACACGACGAGCTTCAAGCGTGCGCTGCGTGCGGCGCTGCGGGAAGATCCGGACATCATCCTGGTGGGCGAAATGCGCGACCTCGAAACGATCGAGATTGCGCTCGAGACGGCCGAAACCGGGCACCTCGTGTTCGGGACGCTCCACACGTCGACGGCCGTGTCCACGGTCGACCGGATCATCGACCAGTTCCCCGCAGACCGGCAGGCCCAGATCCGGACGATGCTCTCCTCATCGCTCAAAGCCGTCGTGGCGATGACGCTCTGCAAGAAGAAGCCGACGGGCCGCGTGGCCGCGATGGAGATCCTGGTCGTGAACAGCGCGATCGCGAACAACATCCGCGAGGGGAAGACCCACCAGATCCCCTCGGCGATGCAGACGGGCGGCGCGCTCGGAATGCGACTGCTGAACGATGCCCTCTTCGACCTCGTGAAGAGCGGTCAGGTCGAGCCGCTCGAGGCATATCGCAAGGCCATCGCGAAGATCGAATTGGCGAGGAAGTTCGAGCAGGCCGGTATCCGCATCGAGGGACTGGGTATCAATCCAGAGCTTGAGGACCCCAGCGACCGGCGGATGACGCAGCGGTAGCGCGCAAGCTCCTCAGGCGGGCCGCACTACCCGCAAATATTCCTGCCACGGTCCAACCGCCACCGTAAAGTGCCGACCGAGGCACCGAGTGACCTGCAGGAGGTGGTCGAGGTCGTGGGCCGCCCAGGTCGACAGATGCTGGCCGAGCGTCACCACCCCGAACTCGGGGTGGCGACCGCGGCGCTCGAGGTCCGCTGACGTGAGCGCGAACTCGGCGAGTCGGCCGAGACTCTCGGCGCGGAGCATCGCGAAGGTATCGAGCTGCTGTTCCAGCGTCTGCCCCACCCCGGCCTGAAGGTGCGCGGCCATATCGAAGGCCGGAAAGGGAATCTCGTCTCCGTGCCTGAGCAGGTGCTCCACCCGCGGAATCCAGTCGGTCTGCTCCCCCAGTATCAGGTGTCCGATCACGTCGTGCGGACTCCACGTCCCCGGGCCCTCATTCCCCACCGCGAATTCCGGCGGGAGATCGAATAGCAGGTTACGGAGCACCGCCGGAGTATGCGCGAGCATCCGGCGCAGCGTTGCCAGTTCCATCGTCACGATCCCTTCCCTCCCCAGAATCTCAACTCTGCCACCGTTCCGCCGGCGTCGTACGGCGCGTGCGACGAGCCAGTATCGCCCCGGCGGTGGCCCGCAGCGCATTCAACCTTCAATACGATATCGATCTCCCTCGGCGGCCCCGAAATCCGCGAGCGCATCGGTATCTGGCCGTCTGGCACGGAAATGTGCAGCGATCTCCCGCCCACGCCCAGCCCCGCCACCGTGACGACACCGCAGCACGCGACGATCGGCCGGAATTGCCCGGCGGGTGTCAGTTTGGCGGCCCTCAGGCGTCACCCTCTCGCAATCACCTTTTCGGAGGACACAATGCGACACGGCAGACAACTACTCATCGCGATGGTGGCGATGCTTTCGGCCGCCCCCCTGGCCGCTCAACGAGGCGGAGCAGTAGAAATCGGTGCATTCGGACGGTGGACGAAGTTTGGCGATCCGCTGGCGACTGACGTCACCAACCACCTTCCGGCGAAGAATGGCGCCGGATTTGGAGGACGCCTCGGAATCTTCCTGTTCAGGAATATGGAACTCGAAGCAGACATCAGCCACACCAAGGTCGACGCGGCAGGAGCCGGCGGCGATCACGTGACCATTATGCCGATCCACGCGGGGCTGACCTATAACGTCCCGCTCGGTTCGCATTCTGCCTTCCTGCTCGGTGGTCGGTACGTCCACAACAAGTACGGCAAGACCGCGGACTACACCGACCACGGGCTCGGCGCGGTTGCCGGGCTCCGCCTCGGCATCGTCCGGGTGGAGGCCACGATGGACTGGATGAAGAGCGACCTCCCCGCGCACGAGAAGTACCGCAACTTCGGCGTGAACGCCGGGCTGAGCCTGCTGCTGGGCAACGGCTGCGACGAATCGGGCGATGGCGTGACCGTGACGCCCGGAAGTGTGACGCTGGAACGCGGTGCGACGGCGAACTTCAGCGCCGTGGCCCTCCACTGTGGCAAGCCACGTGACGTGACCTGGACCGCGACGGGTGGCGAGATCTCCGCTACGGGGATGTACACCGCCGGCTCCACGCCGGGCAACTACACCGTGACCGCCACCGAGCCGAAGGAAGGGCTTACGGGCACCGCCACGGTCACCATCAAGGCCCCGCCGCCGCCACCGCCCCCGGTGACGCTCCAGAGCATTGACCTCAAGCCGGACAATGCCCGCGCAAAGGTCAACGAGCCGGTGATGTTCACGGTCAGCGCGAGTATGAGCGATGGCACGACCAAGCCGATGCCGAACTGTCAGTTGACGGCCACCGGCAATGCCAAGCACGAAGGCAACAGCTTCAGCTGGGGCCGGTACGGCGAATACACGGTCACGGCGACCTGTGACGGGAAGACCGATCAGTCGGCCGTCGAAGTGCCGCTGGAAGTCGTGATCTACGGCACCAACTTCGCCTTCGACAAGGACGTCCTGACGGCCGCTGGCCGCGATAGCGTCCGCGCCGCCGCAGACTCCCTCAAGCTCTATCCCGACATCAAGGTCCGGCTCGGCGGCTTCGCGGACTTTGTGGGCTCGGATGAATACAACTGTGCGCTGTCGTGGCGCCGCGCCCACACGGTCGAGCGTACCCTGCTCGGCTTCGGGGTCGCGGCCGATCAGATCAGCCTGGTCGAGGGTTTCGGTGAGGCCTATCCGATTCCAGACGCTCAGGTGCCGCAGGCCTGGGTCGACATCAACACCCGGACCCACGACAAGGGCAAGTGGTGGGATCGACGCGTGGACATCACGTCAGCCCGGAAGGGCGCGGGGATGACAGCGTGTGCCGAGCCGGCAAGCTCGATGCGCAGCAGGCCGTAGTCACGACCTGATGCGCTGGTGGCCCCGTCAGTCGATTCGACTGATGGGGCTGCCGTTCGGACGGCTAAGGATGGGCTGGGAATCGGAATGTGTGGGGACCGGCAGTACCCGAACGTCTCCATCCGCACAGTAGTCAACTCTTCTGCGAGGAACCAATGCGCTTCTTCAAGACCTTGATGGCTTCGGCGGGGATGCTGCTCGGAACGGCGGCCACGGCAATGGCCGCGCCACTGATGACGCTGCAGGATCCGGCCTCGCCAGTGCAGGTCGATGTCCATACCACCGAGACGCACACCGTCTGGTACACCGATCCGATGTGGATCGCCATCGGGGCGGCGGTCGTCCTGCTGGTGATCATCCTGCTCGTCGTCTCCTCCCGCAGCAACAGCGGCGGAAGCAGCACGACTGTCGTTCGTTAGGCGTTGGGGCAGGTTCAGTACACGATCCGGCGTGGCATCCTCAGGCAATTCCCTGGGGGCGCCACGCCGGATTGCCGTTTGGAGTCGCCCTGATCACGGGTGCAGCGTGTCCGAGGCGGCGCTCCCGATGATCGTGAACGGGGCAGTGTCGACCCATTGATCGGTGCTGTCGGCGTTTTCGAGTCGGAGTCGTACCTGATCCGAAGCCGGAATCCCAAACCCCGTGACAAAACCCGCGGGAACGGTCCAGACCAGCGAATCAAGACCGGTTACGGCCCGCGTGAGGAGCATCCCCTTGTCCTTGCCGCCCATCACGGCACCGAGGTTCACGGGGTGCCTTGCCCACGGAACCCACCGAAGCACGTAGGTCGATCCTTCCACAAGCGTGTCGCCCGGGCCAGGAAAGAGGAAGTGCGGTTCTGCGGCGGCCCCGAGGGTGGTGTCCCGTTCCGGGCCCCGGCGGGAGGCGCCCCGGTTACACCCCGTGAGGAGCACGAGCAGGCCGAGTCCTGCAGTGGCGGAACGCGTCAGGTCGAACAGAAGCTGCTCCGGGTCAATGAGGGACGGGCGGGGCGATGAAGCGAAGTGACCGGCGCTGGTAGGCGTGCGCGATGGCAAGCACGCGCGCATCGCTCCCCGGGAGCCCCACGAACGAGATATTGCCGCCCGGCATCCCATCGGCCCCCAGCCCGGAAGGAACCGAGACCTCGGGGAGTCCGAGCCAGTTGCCGTACCCCAGTGTGGTGCGGATGTCGGGCCAGGAATCAATGGCCCGCGGAGCTGGAAAAGGCATCGTCGGATAGATCATTGCATCGAGCCGCTCAACCTCGAACGTGACCGCCAGTTGTTCGAGTACCGTGGCCCGGGAGCGTGCAAACGACTGTCCGGCCGCGTCACGCTCGTAGGGCTGCTCGATCAGTTTTGCTGCCTCCGCCCACTCCTTGGGGAGGACATCATAGAACGCCTGGTACGCCGCCAGCCCTCGCTCGACGTCCGCCCTGGCATTCCGTCCGTGCGTTGCGAAATATCGCAGCAAGGCATTGGCCGTCGCTGCTGGCGAGTTGGGGTCTGGCGGCACATCTCCGCGGTTCCTGGCCGCCGCAGTGAAGAGCGCTCGCACATTGCTCCGGGTGACGGTCGGGTGGCTCGGCTCCACCACGGCCCCGCCCTCCCGCAGGTCGGCCACCGCCCGATCGAAGAGGGCCACGGACTCCGCAGTCATCTGGCTCCTCGGAACGTGGGCTTCAACCAGGCCAAGTCGCGCGCCGACGAGGGCATCATCGCGCAATTGCGCGAGCGCCCCACGCGTCCACGGTGTGGTGAGCGCGAGCCCGTCCGACGCATCGGGCCCGGCAATGACATCGAGCAACAGGGCGGCGTCGGCCACGTTCCGCGCCAGGGGGCCGTGGGTGTCGAGGTAGGGCCAGGTGGGGATCACTCCCGTGCGTGGCACCAGTCCGAAGGTGGGCTTCATCCCCACCACGCCGCAGAATTGGGCCGGGATCCGGTTCGACCCGCCGTCGTCGGTGCCCAGGGCCGCGAAGGCGATGCCACACGCGACCGACACCGCGGACCCCGCGCTCGATCCACCCGGTGTCCGAGTTCCCGTCGAGTCATACGGATTCCGGACCTGGCCCGAGAGCGAGCTGGTACCATTGCCGCGATAGGCAAAATCATCGGCCACGGTCTTCCCGAGGACCACGGCACCAGCCGCACGCATCCGCGCGACCTCGAGTGCGTCGTGGCGCACCGGCCCGGGAAAGAGTCGCGCCCACTCGCGACTGGACGCGGTGGTGGGGAGCCCCTGCAGATCGTAGATCGCTTTCGCGAACAGCGGGACGCCGTCGAGCGGCCCGCGCAAGGCGCCGCGCCGGGCGCGCGCATCCGAGGTGCGCGCATCCTCCAGGGCCGTCGTGGCGAGCTCGTCGACGGCGTGCAGCGCTCCGTTCCACCTGGCGCATCGGTCGAGTGCCTGCCGAGTGACGCTCGCGGCGGTCCACTCGCCAGCCATTCGTCCGGCCTGAAATTCCACGATGCTGCCCGCGAGCGGATCGGCCACGCGATCCGGCCAGCGCAGCAGCGGCACCGCGAACAGCGCGCTCAACCGCTGGAGCAGTTCGCGTCGAGTCAGCGGCGTGGCCGTCCTCCCGCGCGCGTTCAGTGCACCACCTTGATGTAGCCCCAGTCGTCCTGCTGCTTCGAGACCAGTTCGTAGAGTCCGTCGGGCACCGTCCCCACCCCGGCCTGGAGCTGGCGCTTCTCGATCCCGTTGTTGCGCATCGCAATCTCGCAGACCCGGAAGGCAACATTCGGGCGCCTCAGGAGCTCTTGCACCTGCGCCAGGTACGGGGACCGTTCGGGCATCACGAGCTCGAAACCCTTGCCGTACATCACCAGCTCCACCTGCACGGTGGGATTCGCGCTGCTGCTGGCTTCCGTCATCAGGCGGAGCGCCATCTTCTGATCGAGGGTATCCCGACTGGAGAGATCGAAGACGATGTGGTAGGGATGCGGCGCACGGTGCACGAAACCCAGGCTCAGGACGGCAACAGCAGCCACGAGGAGAGGGCGCTTCATTGGAGAGCTCCGATGGAAAGGGGTCGCGAGTCAATTCTAGGCCCGGACCGGGATCGCGAAAGGGCCTGCGGATCAGTCCTGTCCGTTGAACACGTATTCGTAGTAGGTGAGGGGAGCGGTCCGATAGACCACCCGCCCGCATGCCCGGAATCCGGATCGCCGATAGAACTCACCTGCCCCGGCCGCTGCATCGTACGCATCCAGCCGGATGCCGTCAGCCGGCCATTCACGTGCAACGTTCAGTGCATCCGTGAGGGCCAGGCGCCCGAGCCCCTGACCCTGCCGGGCTACCCTCACAGCCATCGACGTGAGGTACAACGGCCGCCGGACAGGCGTGAACCAGGCGACATCGATGGCCCACGGCTTTCGCGGGGCGAGGTGCAGCAGGGTCTCGATCTCACCTTCCCATCGACCGAGGCGCAGCCTGCCCCGATCCAGTCCGCGCAACACACCCCGCTCAGTGACCATGGTGGACCAGTGCCCCTCGCCAAAACGATCCGTGAGCGAGGCGGCCGTTTCGTTGAGTACGGCCACGATCGTCGGCACATCCGACTCACTCGCATCGCCGAAGGTCAGCACGTGCTCACGCCATTCCTCGGGGGTGTTCCCGTCTCGCCGTTCGCCGGCGACACGGTGAACATCATCCGGTACCCTCCGCCAACGCAGCCATCCATCACAAGCACCTTGCCCCGTCAATCCGTGCGGCGGAAGCCACTCGGCGATGGCATCGAGCTCGAGAAAGACCGTGTAGATCTGGTTGGCCTGGTCACGCGGATTCCACGCCCCCGGTTTCGGGAAGAGACTCGCTGCGGCCGTCCCGCGCATTCGAGCGGAACTCGTGCTTGGCACCGGCGAAGCGACTGAAGAGCTCGCGATGCGCCAGCAGGGAGAATTCATCGGTTCGCACCTCATACTGCCTGATCCACTCGAGCAGCATCTCGAGATTGCGCTCCTGGGCCGCGGGGGAGCTGTATTTGTGCGGTTCCCACGGACGCTGGCGGGCATTCGCGATGCAGATATCGACGCCCGGATTCAGAAAGATCACTTCGGTGGCAGAGCGTGCCGCGTGCGTCAGCAGGTCGGCATAGCATCCCTCAATCACCCATTGCTCGTTGGCCGATACGAACGTGTCGATGCGGGACTGGCTCTCCTGGAGAGACCGCCGCGTGGGCGGCGAGAGCGCTGGTTCCCAGGCCACGGTGTCGAGATCGAGGTGCGCACAACCGAGCAGCGCCGATTGCGCGATCGCCCAGGTCGACTTGCCGGAGCCGGAATTGCCGAAGACGACAATCCTGGCCGGATCAGTACCTGCTCGCGGCATGTTCAGGGTTCGGCCTGTCCGCGCGGGTCCTGCGGTCGGGGCTCCGGTCGTTGAGCCAGCATCCGCTCGGCAAAATCCACCCGTTCCTGCATCTCATTCAATTCCTGTCGCATCATGTCCATTTCACCCTCGAACTCACTGATGGCATCGGCAGGCTCGAGTTGCCCTTGTTCCGACTGTTCCGCCCGCGCCTGCCGCAGGTGCTGTGCCCAGAGGGCGAACGCTACCGCAAGGGCTGCGTGCCCCGTCGCATGCCAGGCCTCCATCATCGGATCAACTGCGAAGGCGACAGCGGCCAGATTGACGACACCGAGCACGATCGCGACAGGGTACCACACAGATGGCTTGAACTTCATGGCGCCGCCCAGCGATTGTTGCCCGGGTCGGCATCCATCCAGATCCCGCCATCGAGTTCGAGCGAGCGCAGCCGACGCGTCGTGCGAATCTCGACGTGTGCGACCCGGTGATCGGGCTGCCAGATCGCGGGTGTCTGATGCAGGGTCTCGTGGGTTCCGTCGGCGAAGCTGAACTTCACGTCCACCGGGGCGGCCATCCCTCCGATGTTCTGGATGGTCACGCGATATCCCGATGCCGTCGGGGTCACGGCCGTAACGGCGAGATCGATGTAGTAATTGCTGAAGAACCAGTTCTGCCAGAACCAGTCGAGGTTTACCCCGGCGCCAGCATTCATCGAATTGAAGAAATCCCAGGGCATCGGATGCTTGCCGTGCCAGCGGTCCATATAGGTATGGAGCCCGGCACGAAATCGTGAATCGCCGAGCAGTTCCTTGACCGCGAGATAGCCGAGCGCCGGCTTCACATAGCCGTTGTTGCCGGAGGTAAACGGCGTCACGGTCGGCACGTCCTGCACCGGCGACGGATCGTGCACCCAGCCATCCACGCGATTCTGCTTGAATTCAGCCGTGGCCCGATCGGGGCCGAGATCAGCCTGCGAGATCAGATACTCGAGGGCCGTGGCCCAGCCCTCATCCATAAAGCTGTAGCGGGTCTCGTTGGTCCCCATATAGAACGGGAAGTAGCTGTGGGCGATCTCGTGCTCCGCCACGAAGCGCGAAAATACCGTGTCGGCGTAGCTCTCGTCATTCGCCATCATCGGGTATTCCATCCCGGCGAAGCCCTGCACGACGGTCACGTGCTCCCAGGGGTATGGCACCCCGGGCCAGGAGTGGGAGAGCCAGTCGAGCGCGTGCGCCGCGTAGCGCGCCATCCCGCGATAGTCCCTGGCCTGATCGGAGTACGCGGCCTGGGCGCTTGCGCGTCGGTGGGTTGCGTCATCGACGACCACGCTCTGTGCATCCCAGTTGTAATGGTTGCTCACGGCAAAGGTGACATCCGGCACATCTGCCGCGGTAAAGTGCCAAGCGTTCATCGACTCCTGTGCCGTGACCGCGCTGGCTGCCACCTGCGCAGTGGTCGCGACACGAATGGTGGTATCGGAGGCGAACGACTGCTCCAGGCGCCCCGCCGCTCCCGGCTGAAGTACCTGCGACGCATTCCTCAGCGTCCCGGTGCCCCAGACGAGAAAGTTGGCGGGCACGCTGACGCGCACGTCGTAGTCGTTGAAGTCGCTGTAGAACTCGAGACGGTCATCGGCCGACGCGGTATCCCAGCTGTTGTAGTCGTCATATACGGCGACCCGGGGATAGAAGTAGGCGAGGAAGAATGTCGTGGAGTCAATCGCCCCTTCGCGGCCACTCAGTCGCGACAGCTCGTAATGCCAGATGAATTGCAGTTGGACGGAATCCCGCGGCATCAGCGGCGCAGCGAGTGCCACGACTTGCGAGGTGAACACCCCGCCGTCCGGGGGCCACTTGCCAGGCTTCCCGTCGACGGTGAAAGCGTCGACGTGCACGCCCGATGTGAGATATGCCGGATTGGCATTGCCGGCTCGCGCCGCGCCTGGCTTGTGGATGTTCACCAGCAGCTTGAAGACGAGCCGATGAAGGGTGTCAGGGCTGTTGTTGAAATAGGTGATGGTTTCCGTGCCCCGGACTGTGCGGTCCGGTGGCTGAAGCGCAATCGAGATCTCATACCGCCCACGGTTCTGCCAGTACGCCGCCCCGGGCCTGCCATCGGGCGACCGGGTCTGCTTCGCGTAGGCCTGCCTGACATTGCGAGGCAGGTAGAGCGAAGGCGGCGGCGCCTGCGCGAGTGCCTGTGAGAGCGGGCAGAGCCCCAGAGACGCCAGCAGGAGGCGAGTGAGAGCGAGTCGGGCGGACGTATGAACGTGGATCACGGCTGGTCCTGGTCGGGGTAGTTCTCATCGAAGCGAGTGCGTCCGGAGAATCGGCCGCGCCTTCGCCGCGCCGCAACTGGGGCAGATAGGGGGCTCGCTGGCGTTCACTGGACACCTCCTCTGGTATCAGGCAGTCCGGTGCGAGAAGTCTACTCGAATCCGTGCGCCACGGTCAGTCGCCGGTACTCCAGCCAGGTCAGCACGATCACGATGACATCGACGACCGAGAGGATCAGCAATTCCGGGGCGTGCGTATGGGAATAGCGATAGAGTTGATAGAGGAGGAAGAGCACGAACGCCACGATCGCCACCGGATAGGCCCACCGCCGTTCCCTCAGGAGGGCCACGACCAGCCCGACCTTCACCACACCGTGCCAGAGCAGGTAGAGCGCAGCAAATCGTTGGGTGTCGTGGGAGAAATGCTGGAGACTCTGTGCGAAGTAGTGTGCAATGGCATCGCGCGAATCGTCACTCAGCTCGTGCTGCGTCAGGTTCTGTACTATACGATGTACCGTGCCGGGCCGGAGCAGAAGGAGGAGGAATCCCCCGACGATCTCGAGGACACCATCGATCGCCTTGCCGAGCACGCTGATCTTGAACCAGAGGTGAATCGTGCGCGATTTCATTCGGGCCATCGGTTGAAGTCAGGGTGAAGTTCCTGCAAAGAGGACGTGACCGCCACGGTCACCTGCCGGCTTCGTCGCCGCAGGCCAGTAACGCGTCGCGAGAGCGGCCGGGCCGAGATCCTCAACGGTGCCAAAGCCCGACAGGCGGAGCAGCTCGGCCAGCTCGGTCGGCTCGAAGTAGGTGAGCCAGGGCTCGCCAAGGGTCGCCACTCGCTCGGCGCGCGCGGCGTGGGCGGACTTCAGTGCCGAGGAAAAGGTTGACGGCGGATCGGCATAGTCGAACACAACTTCCGCGCCTCCCGGGAGCCGCCCGATAACACGGAGCGTATCGCGCACGGCAGCGTTCGTGAGGTAGGGCACCACGCCGAGCCACAAGAAGAAGCTCCGAACGCCTGGCGAGAAGCCGGCGCTGGAGAGTGAGGCGAGCAGAGCATCCTGCTCGAAATCGACGGGAACGAACGTCAGGTTGGCCGGCAGCGTGATGCCTGCCTCCTCGAGCCGGCGGCGCTTCCACGCCTGCGTCGCGGGGTGGTCGGCCTCAAACACCTGAATTCGCGAGCCGTATGTGTTCCGGTACGCGAAGGTGTCGAGCCCTGCCCCGAGAACGACGACCTGTCGAACCTCCCGATGCTGGACGCCACTACCCAGCATCGATTCCGCAAAGTGGCTGCGAGCCGCGATGAAGTACCGCATCCCGCGCCGCGACGGGTGCGCCGTGGCCTCGGTCGCGACCGCCTCGGCGTCCTGCCCGAGAATCCGCAGTGCAAGCCCGTCGGCAAAGATCCGCCCCTGCTCCAGCACCTGGTGCGCCGCCCGATGCGCCGCTGCCGCCATCGCGGTACGGCTCGGTTCCCGCTCTTGCATTCCGCTTGCCCGCTTCTGGGAGTCCTCACCAAAGCTAGCAGGCGGCAGGGCTTGGCCCGCTAGGCGGCCGACGAAAACCGCTTGAGAGCCTGGAGCGCGAGCACGAGAGCGGCCAGCAGCGGGAGGTAGAACCCGAACAGACCGAAATCGCCAATGCCGGGGCCGGACGCGCCACCACCCATTCGTCCACCGGCCGACATCGCCTTCACGATTGCCCACCCCATCGTGCCGAGCGGGAGCAGCAGGGCGAGCCACGCCCGACGATCGTGCCAGAACAGGGGTACGCCAATGGAGAGATAGGAGAAGATCAGCAGCATCTTGACGCCGCCACCGCCGCCGAGCTGGCTGAGGAACCCCGCCATATCGAACAGGGTCCAACCCACGCCGAGCATCGGGATTGTGAGCGCCTTGAACACCGTGGTCCCGAACAGAAAGACAGCGTAGGCAATGAGCAACGGTGTGCCATAGCGTGCCGTCAGCGTCCCGGGCGTCGCGCCAGTTCCCGCGCGCTCGGCGGCGCTCTTGGCGAGGGTGCCGCCGAGGCCGCCCACGATCCCGCCCAGTTTGCCACCGATCTCGCTCGCTCGCTCGCGCATCAGCACGTCGTCACCCACGAGCTCCACCGACCGCACCTGGGCGTCGGCGATGTCGACTTCCACGGTCTTGCCTGTGCCGGGCACGGCGTCTCCCACCCAGCTGGCCAGTGTGAATCGGTACTGCTGGCCATTGGCGACGATCGTGCCCGTGCCGTCATTCCCGTTGTACTGCAGGATCTTCCCGCGCATATGCCAGCCCTCGTGAGGTGGTGGGTTGGAACCTCCCTCTGAGGCGTTGCGTATTCGGCGGGCGGAAACCGTCACCGCGGGATGATATTGACGGCTTCGATCCGCTTGCGGTGGCGATGGAAGAGGTACTCGACGAAATCACCGAGGATCAGGTGCGGTCGGGCAGCGCCGCGGTTGACCACCCGGCAGAGCAGGATCGCCGTGTCCCCATCCCACTCAAGATTGAGGGCGCCGCGACGGTTCCGGATCGTACTATGGAGTTTGGCCCAACCCTGAGAGCGACCGGGCCGCAGTTTCGCCGCAACGTCGAGCTGGTACGCGGCAAGCCGCGGGTCATTCACGATTGCGTCGCGGAGGCTGCGTCCGCGTGTGCAGATGACTTGTACCAGGGTCTGCATCGGTTGGCTCCTCGCTGAGGTCGTCCGCCTTCACCCCGGGGAACGGTTCGGTCCCCTTTCCCCATGCCCCTATGGGTGACACGAGCGGATGTAACTGCGGACGTTTCGGCGGCCTGAAAAGCACACGTCGCCCGGAGGCGAGGCGGGACATCCTGGCATCCAGGAGGCCCCGCCCGGGCCTCGCGCTTCGTAAAGCGCAGCGTCACAGGCCAAGGCGTGGAAGGTTATGCTCTGCGGAACCAGGGCACGAACGCGCTGGTGGTCCGCTGATACTCGCGATACGCGGCGCCCTTGCGCTCGAGCGCGTGAGCCTCGGTGAGGGGGATGCCGGTGACCCGGAAGAGGAAGTACAGCATCAGCAGCGGACAGGCCAACGTCACCCATCCCCACGGGGCCGGGAGCGCGACCAGGAAGCACCCCCACCAGACCAGTGACTCGAAGAAATAGTTGGGGTGGCGTGAGTACCTCCAGAGTCCGACATCACAAACGGCCTCGGGCGTCGCTCGACGCTTGAAGCGCTGCATCTGCCAGTCGGCAAGGGCCTCCCCGCACACGGCGAGTGTGGTCAGGAGCAGTCCCGCCGCTTCAAGCGCAGTGACACCGGGCTCGGTATTCCACGCTGTGATCAGGAAAGGCACCGAGAAGAAGACAACCAGCATCGCCTGCAACTGGAAGAATCCCAGAAAGTGCAGCGGACTGGGCCAGCGCTCGCGAAGGGTCCGGTACCGTGGATCCTCGAGCGGATGGTGCCTGAGCACCCGCAGGAGGATATAGACACCGAGCCGAATGCTCCAGACAACACCGATCGCAGTAAAGATCCATTTCCGCAACCCTGCTCCGGGGCTCGCGAGGGCGTACAGAGGTGCCAGAATCGCGACGCCCAGGGCAAAGGCCACGTCGAGCAAACCATAGTTCCGGATCCGGACGCTGAGTGCCCAGGTAATCGCGAAGGCGACACACGCGATGACGCCGGCGATGCCAAGCCACGCGAGCATCCCCGGGGGGAATGGCCCCTCACTCGTTGGCATTGGCATCCCAGGTCAGGGTCCGGTTGTTCGGGCGAGTGTAGATCGCCTGGACGACGCTGACGTTTCGCGTCGCAAACCCCGCCTCGCAGTACTGCAGGTAGTAATTCCACTTCCGTACAAACCGCTCGTCGAATCCCAGCGCCCGCACATCGGCGACCCGCGCATTGAAACGCTCCCACCAGAGCTGGAGTGTCCTGGCATAACTCGCGCCGAGGTCTTCAAGATCGTGAAGGAAGAGGTCGCCCGTGCGGTTGAGCGCCTGCTCCACCCTCGCGACACTGAGCAGCAGGGAGCCCGGGAAGATGTGCTTCTGGATCCAGTCGACGCCGCGCGCCAGCTCGGCGTGTCGCACATCGGGTACCGTGATGTATTGCACCCCCACCAGCCCGACTGGCGTAAGGAGCTCGTGGAGCTTGGCACAGAAGGTCTCGAGATAGCGGTCGCCGATGGCCTCCATCATCTCGATGGCCACGATCCGGTCGTACTGCCCCGCGAGGGTGCGATAGTCGGCGAGCCGCACCTCGACACGGTCATCGATTCCCTCGCGTACGAACCGGTCCGCTGCGTAGCGTCGCTGCGCTTCGGAAATCGTCACCGTCGTCACCCTGCAGCCGTAATGCCGCACGGCGTGCGATGCAAAGCCGCCCCACCCTGTCCCGATCTCCAGCACGTGATGACCGGCCGCCAGCTTCAGCTTGCGACAGAGGGCATCGTACTTCGCAGACTGTGCCGCCTCCAGGGACTGGCCCGGCTCCGTGAAGTAGCCACTCGAATACGTCATCGTGGTATCAAGCCAGAGTTCGTAGAAGCTGTTACCCAGATCATAGTGCTCGGCGATGTTCCGACGACTTGTCGAGAGGCTGTTCGCGCGAAGGAGGTGGCCCACCCGGTTGCCGAGGCGCAGCAGGTTCAGCGAGAGCCGCCGGGCCTTCGATCCCGACAGCGTCGGCGCATTCTCGATGTTGCGGATCACCCATTCGATCACCCGCGCAAGGCTGTCGGTCTCCCAGTCGCCATCGACATAACTCTCTCCGAAGCCGATATCGCCAAACAGGACGCACTTGCGAAAGAACGCGCTGTTGCGAACCCGGATCACCGCCGACGCATCGCGGCCCTGCGTCCCCATCACGCAGCGTTCGCCATTGGGGAGGTCCAGAACCAGGCACCCGGCACGCATCTGACTGAAGGTGCTGAGCACCAGCCGCTGGTAGAGCGCCTGGCGAGCCGAAGGCAGGATGCCCGCCCGGTCGGGGGTCAGGCGCGCGAGAGGATCAGTCATACGGGGTGCTTCCGGATGGAGGTGTGCGGGCGGTACACGTCCCGCTGCAGGTCGGCGCGCTGGGCCTTCCGGTACCAAGGAATCCGCTTGATCCAGAGGGCTGCCGCGTGCAGATGGATGAGTGCGATCACCCGGAGGGTGAGAAATGGATACTTGACGGTGAACCACGCCAGTCGAGCCGTGCTGAAGCCGGAGCGCCTGCCGGTGAGGGAGGTCCGCAGGACCCTCGTGTCGCCGTCCCAGTCGTCGATCCGGATGGCGAGTCGCGTGCCGGGCACCGAGAGGCGGAAGTCGAAACTCAGGCCCAGCTCGAGAAACGGCGAGACGTAGAAGTGCTTCGGGAGCCGTTCCCGGAACGCGGCCTCCCCGCTGTGCTTGCGCACCAGATACGGCTTCAGCTCACCAAAGGTGTTCCCCACTTCGGCAATGGCGCAGAGCGGAGTGCCTTCGCGGCTGGAGCAGAAGTAGAACGACACCGGATTGAAGACGTACCCGAGGATGCGAGGGAGCGTGACGAGGACGATTCGGCCGTCATCGGGGAAGTTGACGCCTTGTGTCGCCAGCCAGGCCACGACATTGGCCTTCACGCCCTCGCGCTCAAGTCCCGGCAGCGTGAGGTGGTCACGGTCCCGGAAGGCGTAGAGGTTGCGCCCGTTGCGGCTGAAGAACGGAATCTGTGCAGCGAGCTGGTCGATTTCGTCGAGATCGAATGCGCAGAGGAAGATGCGATACCAGAACCGGTGCGCCCGCGGCGTCACGCGATGGTGCATCACACGGCATTCATAGAGGCCGGACCTCATTCCCAGAAATCCTCGCGCGCGAGGGCGCGTGCGCACTCGAGGCCACTCGTGAAGCCGTCCTCGTGGAAGCCGTACTTGAACCAGGCCCCGGCATAGTAGGTCTCCTGATGCGGTGTGAGCCGGTTGAGCCGTGGGAGTTCCCGCTGGGCCTTCACGGCGGCGAGATCGAACAGTGGGTGGGAGTACTCGATGCGACGCAGCACTCGCTCCGGCGCAATCAGGGGCTCGCTGTTGAGCGAAACGAAATACTGCTCCCGCTCGGACACGCCCTGGAGGCTGTTCATCCAGTAGTGGATCGTCGGCAGGTCGCCGCCGTCGGGCAGCGGATCGATCCGGTAGTTCCAGCTCGCCCAGCACCGACGGACGCGCGGCATTATGCGCGCATCCGTATGCAGGAGCGCGGTGTTGCGCTGAAAGGCGAATGCCCCGAGCAACCGGGACTCCCGTTCGGTCGGATCCGCAAGGAGTGCCAGGGCCTCATCGGCGTGGCAGGCGAACACGACCTTGTCGAACCGCCTCGCGGAACCCTCGGCCGTGACGACCTCTGCCCAGCCCTCCCCCCGGATGACGCGAACGACCCTTGCCCGCTGCCGGATCCGGTCGCGGAACGGAGCCGTCAGGCGGCTCACGTATGCCTGGGCTCCCCCGCTCACGGTGCGCCACGGGTGCTGCGTGTGCAGGCCGAGAAAGCCGTGATTGTGCCAGAAGCGAAGCAGGGTCTTCGCGGGGAACTCCAGCATCCGCTCCGGGGCAGCACTCCAGACCGATCCGCTCATCGGCAGGAGATAGCGGTCGAGCAGATCGCTGCCGTACCCGCGTTCCGTGACGTACTCCGCAAGCGTGTACTCGTCCCACTGCGGTTGGTCGAGCGCGGGCACCGCCTCGACATTGAAGCGATTGATGGCCATCAGCATCCGCCAGTGCCGGGGACTGACGAGATTTCGCCGCTGCCCGAAGAGCTGGTTCACGCTGCTGCCGTTGTATTCAAGCCCGCCCGGCACGTGCTGCACACTGAATGACATCGCCGTTGGTCTGGTCTCGACATCGAGATCACGAAACAGGCGGGTGAGATTCGGGTACGTGACCTCATTGAACACCATGAAACCGGTGTCGATTGGCACGCCACGTCCCTGCTCGTCGACCGTGACGGTGTTCGTATGTCCGCCGATGTGCTCGGCCTGCTCGAACAGGGTGAGCTCCACCCGATCCTGCAGGAAGTGGGCGCACCCGAGCCCGGCGATACCGGTGCCGATGATGGCCACGGAGGTCATCGGCGCACGCGCTCCACGCTCACGCCGCCTCGGCCTGTGACGTGCGCCCTGCGACTTCGGCGTACACGCTTGCCGGCACGGGCTTCAGGTCCCAGATCAGGCCGGTCCAGGAGAGCACACGCAGCAGGTACCACGTCGGATCGAATTCCCACCAGTAGAAACCCTGGCGGGCGGCGCTCATGAACCGATGGTGATTGTTGTGCCAACCCTCGCCAAGGGTGATCAGCGCCAGCAGGAAGTTGTTCCGGCTGTCATCGTCGGTTTCGAAGCGCTGCGAACCGAATGCGTGCGCCATCGAGTTGATGAGCAGTGTCCCGTGCAACAGCACGACCGTGCTCACAAAGAATCCCCAGACCAGCAGCTGGGCGCCCGAGGTGCCAAGCCCAGGCGCTACGGAACCGAGGATTTCGCCAACGCCATAGAGCGCCGCGGCGAAGAGTGCGGGCACAATCAGGTCGAACCGGTTGAGCAGGACCAGTTCGGGATACTTCGCGAGGTCCCGGACCACGTTGTAGTTCGTCGGAAAATTCCGGCTGCTCGTCATCCACCCGATATGAGCCCAGGCGAAACCGCGCAGCCCGGGGGAATGGACGTCCTCGGCGGTGTCGGCGTGCCGATGGTGGTGACGATGCACCGCGGCCCACCACAGGGCACCCCGCTGGACCGCGGTGTTGCCGAGCACCGCGAAGGCGAACTGCGCCCCGCGGGAGGTGTGAAAGGTCCGGTGCGAGAAGTACCGGTGATAGAAACCGGTGATGGCGAACATCCGGATCCAGTAGAGCGCGACGGCCACGATGACTGCCGTCCAGCTCCACCCCACCGAGATGACCGCAAGGCACCCGAGGTGGAGAAAGAGGAACGGAAGGCAGCGCCTCAACTCGAACTGGTCGGGACGCTCGCGCACCGCCTCGGCCCCCTCGGGGAAGTAGTCCGAGTCGAACCACTGCCGCACGGTCACCAGCACCTGCCGGCTGGCCTGAGCGGCCCTCGCCATCATTCCCATCCGACCCTCATCCCGCCCCTCCGACCGCGAAGCATCTGACGTCACCCCGAGTTCCCGGACAGCTGCCATTCCCTATCGAGAACGAGAGTATGCCTCCGAGGACTTCGATTGTCAATGTATTGTCTAGGAAATACCTTGACAAATATAGGTGGTGAGCCGATATTCGTCTGATGCCAAGCCATCCCCCGAGCCTCGGGGCACCTGCTTCGATCGGCCATCCCATCCGGGTCGCGGCCGAGCGGACCGGCCTCTCACAGGACGTCCTGAGAGTCTGGGAACGCCGGTATCGCGCCGTCGAGCCCCACCGCACCCCGGGCGGCCAGCGTCTCTATTCCGACGCACAGATCCGTCGTGTCCGTCTCCTCGCCGCCGCATCGCGACCCGGCCGCGGGATCGGACTGATCGCGGCACTGACCGATCACGAACTCGAAGAGCTCGTGACTCAGGACGAGGCGGAGCGCGTCGAACCGGCGGAAGGCACAGAGACCGCGCTCACCCAGTTGATTGACGCATCCCTCGCGCGCGTGAGTGGGCTCGATGGTTCCGCTCTCGATCGCGATCTCCGGCGGGCACTTGGGCGTGAAGGAACGTCGGCATTCATCGAAACCATCGTCCCCGCCTTGATGCGACGCATCGGCGAGGAGTGGCACGCCGGCCGGATCGGCATCGCACACGAGCACGTCGCGACGGAGGTCGTGCTTGCGATTGTCGCGGAAATCACTCGCGCCACGCCGGAGGCACCCGGCGCACCAACGCTTCTGGTCGCCACGCCTGCTGGCGAGCGACACGGAGTCGGAGCTGCCCTGGCCGGTGCGGCCGCCTCGAGTGATGGCTGGACCGTCATTCAGTTGGGCGTCGACCTGCCGGCCTCCGACATCATCGAGGCGGTCGACGCGCGGCGACCCGACGCCGTGGCTTTCAGCGTGGTGCGTTCCGAGCGGCTCGACGAAGTGGCGGCGGAACTGATCGCGGTACGCGCCGCCATTCCGCTCACGGTTCTGGTCATTGCCGGTGGATCAGGTGCGATGCTGCTGATCGACCGACTGCAGGAACACGGCATTCGCGTCCGGCAGACGATCACGGCGCTTCGTCGCGAACTGTCGCGCGAGGCCGCGCTCCGATGACGGGGCAGCGCTCGCGCACCGCATACGCGACATCACTCACTTCGGCCCGGAGCGCACGATGGATCTGACCTATTTGCTGAAGGTGTTCGGCGCCACTGGCGGCGTGATGCTCGCGCTCGACCTCGTGTGGCTCGGCGTCGTCGCGAAGGGCCTGTACGCACGCGAGCTGGGGAGCCTCCTGCGACCCGACGTGAAGTGGGTGCCGGCACTACTCTTCTACACCATCTACGTGATCGCCGTCGTCGCCTTCGTCGTCCTCCCAGCGGCCGAGCGCAAGTCCCTGACCTATGCACTCGGAATGGGTGCGTTCTTCGGGTTCGCCGCGTATGCGACCTACGACCTCACCAGCCTGGCACTGATTCGCGACTTTCCGCTGAAAATCGTCATCGTGGATCTCGCGTGGGGAGCTGTCCTGACGATGGTGGTCTCAGCCGCAGGGTATGCCGTGGCGCGCTGAGGCAGTGGGCAGGAGGGGCCGGGAGTGCAACCATTGCCTTCCCGGGCGCGTACCGAGATTGTCCGGAGCCGTGCGGCATCGTACTCTTTCGGACTCCACCCCTCTCCTCCTCACTTGATTGGGACCAGCTATGCGCCGACCCGCCATCTGCATTGCCCGTGCACTCGCCGCCGCCCTCATTCTCTCCACATCCGGGCTTTCGGCCCAGCAACCCCTCGTGGCCAGCACGGTTCCGCTGACATTCCCGACCAATGATGCCGTCCTCAAGCACATCTGGTCGGTCGGGATGGACAGCTCGCGCCTCGAGCGGCTCGCGGCTTCCCTCTTCGACTCGGTCGGACCCCGACTCACCGGAAGCCCGGGACTCACGGCCGCGAGTGACTGGGCCATCGCCCAGTACAAGTCGTGGGGCATCGACGCCAGGCGGGATACCTACGGCACGTGGCGTGGCTGGCGGCGCGGGGTGTCCCACATCGACCTCGTCGGTCCGCGCACGCGGTCGCTCGAGGGCACGATGCTCGCCTGGAGCCCGGGCACTGGCGCGAAGCCAGTGACGGCCGAGGTGATTACCCTGCCGAAGTTCACCGACAGCACTGCGTTCGTGAAGTGGCTGCCGACGGCGAAGGGGAAGATCGTGATGCTGTCGCCCGCGTGGCCGACGTGCCGCCCGTCGGAAGACTGGTATCGCTTCGCGACCGCCGAATCAAAGGCGCGTATGGACACGATGATCACCGCGCTGCAGGCCGACTGGGCCGTTGACCCCGACAGCACCAAACTCTATCGCGGCACTGGCCGTTCGATGGGCCTCGGCACTGGCACCCTGGGAATGCGGCTGGAGCAGGCCGGCATTGTCGGGATGGTCACGTCGCGCAACAAGCTGAGCGGTTTCGGCATCCCGGCGCCTCGCGGCAATGGCGGCGGCCGCGGACCCCAGGGCCCTGCCGAAGGCAGTATGAGCGGTGGTGGCGCAGCGTCGGCGATCGCTCCGCCAGTGACCGCACCGGGAGCCGGCGGGTGGGGAGCCATCGAGATCTTCGAGACCTACAACACCGTCGCGCCGGCGGTTGCGCTCTCCTGCGAGGACTATGCGCTGCTCTACCGCCTCGCCGAGAACGGTATGAAGCCGCGGCTGCGGCTCGATCTTGATGCCCAGCTGCTGGGCGAGGTCCCGGCTTTCAACACCATCGCCGAGATCCGTGGTTCTGAGAAGCCGAACGAATACGTCGTGCTGTCGGCCCACTTCGACTCGTGGGATGGCTCGTCTGGTGCGACCGACAACGGCACCGGTACGCTGATGGCGATGGAAGCGATGCGCATCCTGAAGAAGACCTATCCTCACCCGAAGCGGACCATCCTGGTCGGGCACTGGGCGAGCGAGGAGCAGGGGTTGAATGGCTCGCGTGCCTTTGCCACCGACCATCCCGAGGTGATGAAGGGATTGCAGGCGCTCTTCAATCAGGACAACGGCACGGGTCGCGTGCAGTCGCTTTCGGCAGCGGGGCTTCCAGCCATTGGCGCGCACCTGCGCGACTGGTACTCCAAACTGCCGAGTTTCTATACCGACAGTATGAGCTCCAATGTCGTGTCGTGGAGCTTCCGCAACGTGCCCACCGGAAACCCCGGCGGGACGGATGGCGCCGTGTTCGCGTGTTATGGGACGCCATCGATCGGAATGGGAGCCGTGAACTGGAACTACTTCAGCTACACCTGGCACACCAACCGCGACACTTACGACAAGGTTGTCTTCGATGACCTGAAGCACAACGCGACGCTCGCGGCGATGCTGGCCTATCTGGCATCCGAAGACCCGACCTTCATCGATCGGACCCGGTCACCGGGCACCTGGCCGGCAAACTGGCCGGCGAATTGTGGTGACGCGCCGCGGAAGACCAAGCCGCGCTTCTAGCGACACCCTGGTTGCAGAACACGACAATGGGCGAGTGGCCAAGGTGGCCACTCGCCCATTGTCGTGAGGTCAGCGCCCTACTTGTGCGTCGCTGCCGCGGCCGGCGGAGCCATTCCGCTGAACATATCGACGAGGTAGCGCCACTTGCCGTCGCCTCCGCGGCGGAGGACTTCGGTGTACTTCACGGAGTCGGCCACACCGCCGAGCTTGAACGTCGCAGTTCCGACCATATAGGCGAGGTCGCCGACGCCGTATGCCACCGTCGGGCGAAGGACGAAGTCGCTGGGCTTCGCGGCCATGAAGCCGCCGATGAATGCCTGCAGCGCGGCGCCCTGCATTCCAGGCGCATCGGGGGGCATCAGCGTGGCATCGTCGGCATACGCTGCGGCCACGGCCGCAGAATCTCCGGCGTTCATCGCCGAGGCAAACGCGGCATCGACCGCCTTCACGGAATCGAGTGCTGCAGCAGAGAGCGGCGCAGCGGCGTCTTGAGTCTCCGGTGCCTCGGCCTTGGGGGCACAGGCAACGGCCAGCAGGGCGAGTCCGAACAGGGCGGTCAGGCGCATCAGCAGAACTCCGGTGAGGTGGTGGGGAGCATAGTTCTAGCGTCGCCGCTCTGCGGCCGCAAGCTCACGCTCACGGCCGGCAAGCGCGTCTTCCAGGCTTCCCTCCCCCAGGCTCCCCAATGCCTCCCCCTCCTGCGTCAGCGCCCTCCTGGACCTGTGCGCGAGGATGAGCGCGCCGCTGGCAGCGCTGGCACCCATCACGACCAGGAGGGTCAGGTTGAACAACGCTGCGGACAGGGTCCAGACACGGAATGCATTCGTGGATCCGATCACCAGCCAGTAGACCAGCCCGGCGCCTGCGCCCACCGAGGCCACGAAGCGCAGCGAAAGCGTCGCAAAGGAACGGCCCCCCGCAATGAGGGCGAGCACCCCGGAGAATCCGAAGCCGAGCAGCGTGGTCACAACGCCGAGCTTGCCGCTCATCCCTGCCCAGTCTCGCACGCTCAGTTCGCCCGCGAGCAACGGAACGAGTCCGATGACAGCCGCCACCGTCCCGCCAGCCACGCCGACCATCAGCCCGGTGCCGATCGCCGCGCGAAGCACCCTCGCCCACCGTGGCATCAGGCGAACCCGAAGAGCGGCGGGAAGACGATCACGACCAGCGCGGCCCACGCGGCGTAGACTGGCAGGTAGCCGGTTTGCCAGCGTTCGAGTGCCGTGAAGCTCCCGCGGTGCCTGAGAAAACGGAAGTAGAGCACGGTCGACCACGCGAGGTTGACGAGCAGAATCAGGTTGATGCCAAGGACCGCGACGCGATTCGGGGTCAGACCCCACTCGGAGATTCGCCCGGCGATCGCCCAGAGGGCCACCGCATCGGCCAGCAATGCGCAGACCAGCAGCACAACCTGCAGCACGTCGAAGCCCCCGGCCGGTGCGGTGGAATCGCGTGCTGAAATCGAGTACAGCACCAGTGCGAGGACAACCACGAGCAGCGCGTCGAAGGCGATCAGCATATCACGTTCGATGTTGACGCCGTTGCCGGTCCAGAGCAGTGCACCCAGGAAGGTGACCAGGACCGCGGCGAAAAGCGGGGTAAAGAGCCGCGTCAGAACGGGCGCCATATTCTCGATCACGCTCTGCTTCGCTTCCACTAGCCAGGATGCGATCACCACGGCTCCAGCGGCACCGCACGGGATCAGCCACGTCCCGAGGAATGCCTCGACCTTGATGCCGATGCTCTCGAAGATCATTGCGAGGAATGCGGCGAGCACACCCCCACCCATTGCAATCAGGGCGAAATAGATGAACAGCTCGCCTGAAAAACGGATGAAATCCATCCGGCCCGCGACCTGCGACCATCGACCACCGGCGTAGGCAATCCCGACCACCAGCCAGAGCGCCACAGGCAGGTGGACGAACGCGAGGATGGCAGTGGAACCGGTCTCCCTGACCGGGTAGACGTTGGCGAACACGGCAGCGCAGACAAACGCGAGTGCCAACCATCGAACGGTTGCGGGGGCGAGGCGCCGCTTCCAGGCGAAATACCCCGTGAGCATCGGCAACGAGAAGAACGGGGCATTGCGCAGGTAGAAGTGCTCGTGCTCCTCCATCGTGATGCCGAACAGTGCCGGAAGCTTGAGGGCCAGCGCGGCCCCGAAGGCAAGCGCCCAGGCCACCACACTCTCCTGTCGTGTGACCGTTGTGACACCCTCGGGCGACGCCACCAGCTGTTTCCAGAGCCGCTCAGAGTGTTCACGTGCAAACTCGCGCGACAGCGAATCGAGATCGCCCATCCGTTTGACGGCGATCAGGAACGCCTCGTCCTGTGCCAGCCCTGCCTCAACGAGTCCGGCCACCTGCTCCCGGAGATGGTCCTCAAGCTCGGCGACGTCGACAGCGTGGATGGCCTGTCGGCGGCTCAGGAACTGACGCCACAGTGCGACCTGCTCGTCGAGGGATGAATGGCTCGTGGGAACGGACATCACCACGCCCCCTGAGGAAGCGGACCATTGGCAACCGGAACAGAGGAACCAGCCGTCACGACCGACTGCCAGATTCCGCGCAGGGTAGCGTCAACCGCGCGCCATTGCCGGTGCTCCTCCGCGAGCTGCGCTCGACCACGCGTCGTGACCTGGTAATACTTCCGGCGCCGACCGCCTTCGGGGACTTCCCACCTGGCCTCGACGTGACCCAGGCGCTCGAGCCGGTGCAGCACCGGATACAGCATTCCGTCGGTCCATTCGATCTGGCCACCAGACAACTCCTTGACCCGCTTGAGGATAGCGTAGCCGTAGCTGTCGCCCTCGGCCAGAATGGAGAGCACGATAGGGGTCGAGCTCGCCGCCATCAGGTCCTTGTTGATTTCCACGTCGGGCTCTCCCAGGGATTCATTCACCGATGCCTTGCACCATTATACATTGTAGTGCTAGGTATGCAAGGAGGGAATCCGTCTGGGGACCGGCCTGCTTCAGCCGCGCCCCTGAGTCACCAGAAGGCGTCGTCCTTCCGGGTCGCGACGAGGAGGCACTGGTAGGCGGCGATCCTGCGAATCAGCCCCTCGGGAAGTGGTTCGCTGTACGGCAGCTTGAGAAAGTTCGTGGTGGTCTGGTGGCCTTTCAGTTCCCTGCGAAAGTGCTTCAGCGCAGCGGAAGACGGCGCAAAACTGCAGTGCGCCTTGTGTGCCGAGAAGGTAAAGAGAAAACGCGGCTCGATAAAGAATGGGGGTGGGTGGCGTTGCGACGGCGTAGCGGGGCGCAGGGACACCCCCTGCCCCGCTCCGCCTTCGATTCTACCCCTTGGTGGGCAATGCCACCACTGACGCGCTCCAGCCGGTCGGATCCTTATCGTTCTTGTGCATGACCTGCGTGTTCACCACCACGGCATCACCCATCCTGGCGAGGGTGAACCGGTCCATATTGCGCGTCGCGCGACCCGAGATGAAGGTGCCATCCGGAGTGTACTTCGAATGGTGCTTGGGGCACTGGAACTGGGCATCCTTTTCGTTCCAGCGCAGCGCCGTGTTCTGGTGCGGGCACGAGAGGTTGAACGCCATCACCTTGGCCTCCCAGCGCACCAGGATCACATCGTTCTCCTTGTCGATCTGGACGCCATCCTTGAGCGGAATGGGGTAGATCGGATTGCCGCCGGTCCGACCACGCGCGACGAGCGACGTGGGCGTCATCGCTGCCAGCGCGTCGGGCAGGCCGGCCGAGAGCAGGAGACCAACGGCTGCAAGACCAGCCTGCCTGAAAAACGTCCGCCGCCCGCCATCGAGCGGGCAGTCTGCGCATTCATCCGCAGGGAGGTCGGTCATTTCGAGTGGGCTTTTCACGTTGACACTCCAGTATGGTTTTGCGCGGGCCGGCATCAGATGTTCGTGAGCGCGGTCCCGGCAATTGCAGTACACGTCCAGAGGATGAGACTGTACACCGTCGCACGATGCAGCCGACGCCAGAGCCGCGGCTCATCCTGGCCGCGGCGCAAACGCCGCTCGGTGAGCGCCAATACGATCCCGTTCAGCGTCAGCAGCGTCACGAAGGCCAGTTTGACCACGAACATCCACGAATGCGCGAAGGTCTCGACGTCGGCCGCGGCGAGGGCAACGCCACTGATGAAGAGCACCCCCAGTCCAATGAGCACCGGGCGATGGGTCGCGTGCAGCCGGCGCAGCACGTCATCTCCTGTGGCGTCACGGTGCCGCTTGGCGCGGAGCGTATCGCGGTCTGCGGCAATGGCGATTCCGCCTCCGATGAGCATCGAGACCAGATGCACCGAAACAACCAGGGTTTCGAGCAGCCTCGAATCCGCATAGAGCGCATTCCACGGCGCGAACCAGGCCGTCAGCGTGTCGACCAGGGAGGCATACATCAATCTCTCCAGACCCACATCATTACGGTGGATGCCATCGCGAGTCCCATCGAACCAATCGCCAGGTTGCGATGCCGGACCGCGCCGGCGTCGGACTCACGCGCCGACTCGGCCGCGCCGGCAGTCGCCACGAAGCCGGCATCGGCGACCAGCATCGAAATGGCGTGGATCCACCGACGGGTCCGACCGGCGGGCTCCTTCCGCGATGCAATCAGGGTGTAGAGTCCCGTGGCCGTGTTGGCGGTAAAGAGGACTCCGAGCCCGGCGGCGATCGCCGAGTGGGGGCCCTTCAGGCTCGATCGGACATTGGGGGACTTGCGTTCGTCATCAAGCAGCTTGGTTCCCACGAAATATTCGGCAACGAAGAGCGGCAGTTCGGCATAGCTCGCCACGCGGTGGATCGTCAGCGCGGTATTGTAGAGCGGGCTGTACTCAATCGGCCGTTGCCGGATCGTGTCCCTCGCGGCGGCGGCATTGAGTGGCGCGAGGCCGGCCCGGTTCCCATCAGGGCAAGCCCCGCAGGCGGGCTTGGCCGGAGCTGGTAGGGTATCGGTCTGGGCCAGCGCTGGCGAGGCGCCGATCAGCAGGGCGATGACGGCCCAGAGTCCCGTAGTACTCCACCCGTGTGCAGTTCTTCCCATCCCACACCTCCCACGCAGTTCCCGGCTCGGGCTCGGCGTGAGCGCGGGATTCCAGGTCGCACGAAAGCATACACGGTTGTCACGAAGTAGACGCGTGGCCCTGAGGACGCGACACAGGACATTCTGGAGTCAGGGTTATCCCGGTGGGTGCTAGTGGGAGGGGCCGAACGACGCGGCCAGGAGCCGTCGGAGGGCCCCGTGGTCGATTGGCTTGACCAGGTGACTGTCGAATCCTTCCTCGCGGGAGCGCCGTCGGTCTTCGGCCTGGCCCCAGCCGGTCTGGGCGATCACCACAATCGGCTTGCCCCAGCTCTGGGCCCGGATGGCGCGGCAGACCTCATAGCCATTCTTCTTGGGAAGCCCGATATCGAGAAGGATCAGCTCGGGCCGGAACTCTTCGGCCCGGGCGAGCGCTTCGTCGCCATCGTAGGCCGTCCGGGTCTCGTGGCCCTCCATCTCAAGCAGCATTGCGAGGCTGTCGGCGCTGTCGCGGTTGTCATCTACTACGAGCACCCTCCGACCAGTTCCCTTCACCGATTTCGTGGGAGTCTCCGCAGCCGGCTCGGTCGCGGGCTCGTCGAGCATCGGCAACCTGACCACAAACTCACTGCCGAGGCCCGGCCCATCGCTGTGGGCGGTCACGGTTCCGTAATGCAGTTCGGTGAGCCGCTTGACCAGTGAGAGTCCGATCCCCAGCCCCCCATCGCCCCCCGCCTTGGAACGGTTGGCTTGCGTGAAGAGGTCGAACACTTGCGGCAACATCTCGCGCGTGATTCCGATACCGTTGTCGCGGACCGCGATAACGACTTCGCCGGGCTCTGATTCGGCCGTGAGCGCAATCCGCCCGCCTGGTAATGTGTACTTGCAGGCGTTCAGGAGCAGGTTGCCCAGCAACTGGGCCAGGCGCACCGGGTCCGCGTCGAGGTAGACCGGCTCGGCGGGCAGCTTGACCGAGAGCTCGTGGCCGAAGCGTTCGCAGAGATGCCGGACCCCATCCACGGCGTGGTGGACGACCGAGGCGAGTTCAATGCGTCCTCGCTTCAGCTCGAGGCGGTCACGCGTGATCCGGCTCACGTCCAGCAGGTCGTCTACCAGCCGGACGAGCTGCGACAGCTGGCGTTCGATCGCGCCTCGCGCGCGCACGACCACCTCCCCGTTCTCGGTGGCCTGCCGCATCAGCGCGAGGGAATTGCTGATGGGGGCGAGCGGGTTGCGGAGTTCGTGCGCGAGTGTGGCGAGAAACTCATCCTTCCGGCGATCGGCCCGCTGCAGTTCGCCATAGAGCTGCGAGTTCTCGATCGCAATGCCCGCACGACGTGCCAGATCCGCCGCGACGGCGAGGTCCTTCTCGTCATAGCGATGCCCCGACTCGGCCGCGATGAAGGTGATCGCCCCGAGTGTCCTCCCGCGCACCGTAAGGGGCACGCCGATGTACGAGCGCAGGCCGAGGTCCTGTGCAATCCGGAGTTGATCGGGGTCGCGGATTGACTCGGTCAGCAGGTCACGCGAAATGGTCGAAATCATCTCCGGCTTTCCGGTACGAAGAATGTTTCCGACGCCCTGCGGGGCCGAGAGATCGGGAGGAAAGCGATCGTGCAGGTCCTTCGCCAGCTCGAGTTTTGCCGGGTCGATATGTGCGGTGGCGATTCGGCGCAGTTTTCCGTCTGCCTCGAGAAAGTCAATGGCGATCCAGTCTGCAAAGTAGGGCACGCCATACGCCGCGACCTTCTGCAGGATGCTATCGAGATCGGTGGGGACGGCGAGCGCCGCGCTGGCATCGGCCAGGAATTGCGAGGTCTGTTGTGCGCGACGGCGCTGCGTGACATCGAGGCCGATCCCGATCATTCGCTTCGCGCGTCCGTCGGGACCGGGAATCGCGCGTCCCGTGCCGGCAATCCACACGATGTCGCCGTTGGAGCGGCGGTTCCGGAACTCCACCTGGAATCCTGAGCAGGCTTGCACCGCGCGGGAGATCGCGGCGCCCACCCGTTCCCGGTCGGCTTCGAGGATCAGTTCTTGAAAGGCATCGAAGGTTCCCCGAAAGGTGCCGGGTTCAAGCCCGTGCAGCGGCTCGAGCTGTTCGGTCCACGAGAGGGCTCCGGTCTGGATGTCCCAGTCCCAGACACCCATTCCGCCGGCCTCCAGGGCCAGACGAAGCCGCTCTTCGCTCGAACTCAGTGCAGCTTCCGCGGCCCGCCGTTCGGTGACGTCTTCCCCCACGAAACAGAACCGGGTCTGACCAGTGGGGCCCACGCCAATGGGACAGACCGTCGCGGCGAGCAGGCGCGTCCCCTGGGGCCCGTGATACGCCTGATCGAACTGCACCGGCTTTCCAGTGCGCTTGCTCTCGGCATAGTGCGCAAGCCGTCGCTCGAGATCGGCCGGATCGACGCCAAGATCCGCGAGAGAGCGCTTCCCTTCCATCGTACCCGGCTCGGCCCCGAAGAATCGTGAGCTCGCTGGATTGTCGTAGATGTGCAGCAGGTCCCCATCGGCCGTCGCTTCGACGATTCCCATACACGCCGGCGAAGTATCGTAGAAGGCCCGGAGCGTCGCCTCACTTTCCCGAAGCGCGGCGGCGGCAACGTAGCGGTCGGTCACGTCGCGGAACATCACCGCAAGCCCCACCGACTGGCCATCGTCGTTCCGGATCGTCGCGCAACTCTCCTCGATCAGGCGTTCACTGCCATCCTTGCTGATCAGCAGCGGGTAGCGAGGGCCCCTGGGTCCTTCGGTACGACGCTCCCCTGGTGTCAGGCATTCAATCGGCTCGCGGCTCTCTTCGTGCACGATCCGGAACACCGTCTCCAGTGGCTGACCGACCGCTGCCCAGTTGCTCCAGCCGGTCAGCGCCTCGGCAGTTGCATTGAGACGGGTGATGCGGTTGTTCGAATCGGTGGTGATAATGCCGTCGCCGATGCTCTCCAGGGTGGTGCGCAGCAGCCCACTCTCGGCCTCGGAACGCAGGCGGGCACGACGCTGTGAATCGATCAGCGCAATGGCGCCCAGGGCCATCACGCAAAAGGCAATCAGCGAGAGCACTTGCCCTTCCCCTGCGACGTCGAACGAGTGAGCTGGCGGAAGCAGGAAGTACAGGACGGCGCTTCCCCCAAGGATCAACGCGAGGAGCCCGGGGCCGTTGCCGCCATACCACGCGGCGAGGGCAACGCCGATCAAGGTGAGGGAGAGGGGAACCGAACTCCCCACGATCGGCGTCAGCGCGAGGCGAAGGCCGGTTGCGGCGGCCACGAGCCCGACCGCCACGAGATAGCGCAGAATGGTCTTACGCGTCGCCATCGCGTCCCTCGACGAAAATCGGGGTGGGCCGCGTCAGGCGCGTGCCCGGGCCCGACCCCGAAATCGGATCGTGAAGTGATCGCACCTCGGATGCGACGGCGCACACGTTCAGCACGACAACTACCACGGTAGCGGATGCGCCAGATGCCCGCGAGATCGTCGCGCCACCGACGACCGCCACTGCGGGCCGGGGTCGATCCGCCAGCGCCGGTTGAAGAAGAGGTGCAGCAGCACGAGCAGCACGAACGTCACGCCAAGGAACACGGTGAGCAGGCGCAACAACAGCGCCGGCGCCCCGGTGAGCCCCACCCCGTACGCGAGCGGCGCAAGGAAGAGGCTGGCGAGCAGGCTGTTCCGAATCGGGCGATTCATAGCAACCTCAACAGGTCGCGACTGTTGAGTCGACGAAAGATGCCAATCCGTGAGAGACGCTGGCTGGCTGGTTCGGTTTCCGGGTGGCGCGCGAAGCCGATGGTCGACTCCGCTCCGTCGGGGTCGGCAGCGTCGGTTGTGAACTTCATGAAGTCGCCCATTCCTTCGTCGGGCCGCAGCGGCGGCAGGTCGTCATAACGGGGAGTCATAAGTGTCCTCCAGTGCCGGACGTGTATGGAATACAGCAAAGGCGCGACCACCATCCCCGCTGGGGGGAGTGATCACGCCTTCGTCTCGGAACGCCTGTATTCGTTCGCGACAAGGCTCCAGCCTTTTTTGACCCGCAGGATCTAACGTGCAGCCAAAGTCTGAGGCCGTCAAGGCCCCAGGGCGCTAGACGTGCTTGAGCAACAGCTCCAGCTGGTGCCGCAAGTCGCCAAGCTGCTTGGACTTGAACGCCCCCTTGGTGTCCTCCAGGACAGCGATCGTTTCACGGACAGCCGCCTGCAGCTGGGCGCCGCGAGGGCAGTTCATCAACTGGCAGGGATTGGCGCCGACCTGCCTCCCGTTGAGCGCCTGCCCGAGAAGCCCGAGGTCACTCAGCGACCCCATCACGTTCCGAAGCGTCAGTGCCAGAAAGGCATCGACCGAAGGGGTTCCCCGCGCCGGAGTCTGGGAAGTCGTGGTGATCTGACCCAGCTCGTGGCGCCATTGCTCCATTCGCTGCTCGGTCTCCCGCATCGTGCGGTAGGTGTGGAAGCGGCCGATGGCGGTCGCCGCCTTCTCAAAGAGCGTCGGGAGATCGACGGGCTTCAGGAGGTAGGCACTCACCGGAAGGTCGATTGACGCAATCGCCGACTCGACCGTGGGGAGGCCAGTGAGGATGATGACCGGAAGGCCACCGGCCTCGGCCGCCACTTCACGCACCAGTTGTAGGCCCTCATTGCCTGGCATCTCGAGATCGCTGATGAGCAGGTCGTAGCCCCCCTGACGAACCGCCGCCATCGCGGCGGCGGCGTCTGGTGCCGTGTCGACCGTGTAGCCCTCCACGCGCAGCAGGTCGGCCGTGGCATCACGAAACGTGGCATCATCGTCCGCGATCAGGATTTTCAGTTCCTCTGGCATCGCACATTACTCCTCGGGGGCAGGCTTGGGCAGCAGCAGACGAATCGCTCCGCCAGGTCCATCCTGTTTCGCAACAATAAGTTCACCACTGACGGCTGCCACGAGCTGATGCGAGAGCGCCAGCGCGAAGCCCGGAGGCGCCAGACGCGGCAACCGTTCGGCGGTTGATTCCGACTCCGTCCACGAGAGATCGACCACGATCCTCCCCGATTGCTCGCGCCCCTCCATTCGCACCCCACCGCTTGAGGTGCAACTCTCGATGGCGTGTTGCAGGGCGTGACGGATT
>JAZJZU010000069.1:0-26087 GCA_040389605.1 Gemmatimonadota bacterium | reverse complement strand
CGCCTCTGCCACGGTCGAGACCGCGGGGTCAGGGTCTGCTGGCCCGGGACCTCGCGCGATGACCTCCACCCCTCGCGCGGCACGCAGGGGTTCGAGCGCGTTGAGTGCCGACCCCACCGCACGGGCAAGCGGCGCAGCGTTGGCGCGCCCGGGGGGGAAATCGTAACCCTTCTGGAGCCGAAGCGTGAGTGCCGTGGTCCGTGCGACTTCACGGTCGATGGCGCCGACATAACGGTAGTGAGGGTGGTCTGTCGGGATCAGCCGCTGCAGCAGGGCGAACGATGAATGGATGGCCGCGAGGGAGTTGTTTATTTCGTGAGCGAGCCACCCCGTCAGCTGACTCAGCTGACTCAATGTGGTTCGCGCCTCGGCCAGTTCTGGGTCCGATGTGTCATCCTGCGCCATCGATTCGTCTCAAGGTTGTGCGGCCCGGAAAGGTATCTCCCTACCCCCCCTTGCGCGATTCGCGTCGCTGGCACAATGTAGGTCTGTAGCACGACAATCGACGGGGGGTACGCCTCCTGTCCGTTCGATCGCTCGGGACACCGGTCCCGGAAGATGCGGGCGCGACCACTGGACTTCAGAGTCCACTGGCGTGCCCGCTTTTGCGTTTGCGATATCCACCCCCAACCCGGGGCTCGTGTATGGAGCACGCGTACGACCTTGCTCGATTCGATGAGATCCAGCTGCCCCTGGCAGACCGGCGGGCTGTCTCGTCGCCCCCACCCCCAGCCTCATCGGCGGATGCTTCGACCCGCCGTCCTGCACTGCGCCTCGCCTCCGCGGCGGCGGCGGACGCGCAACGCAAGCCGGGCACGTGGGCCGCTCTCCGGGAGCTGGCCCGGTGGGCGGCGCATACCTTCCGCGTCGCCCTGTGGGCGGCGCCGTCGGCGGGAATGGGGCTGTGTGCCAACCCGGCTGCACTGCGCGGACTGATTCGAAACAGTGGCGTTGCCCTGCTCACGACTCGCGATCGTCGAGGCAAGCTGCATTCCCGTCCAATGGCACCGACCCGGCGACTCTTCGACGGTGAAATCTGGTTTGCCACACCCGACGCCGACCCCGTGCTGGACCACGTGCGCGCACGTGCACCGGTGCAGGTCACCTATCTCGACCGGGAAACGCATCGTTCACTCGTGCTCAATGGCATCGCACGCGTCTGCCAGCGCGCGACGCACGGCGCGGGGTTTTCGGCCCTGATGCCTCGCCGCCAGACGGCCCCGCCGATCACGTTCATCCGGGTCGACGTAATGAGTGCCGACGTATGGGAATGACCTCGGCTCCCGGCGCCGCACCGTCCCTCGACAGCGCGCTCCCGCTCGGGCGCCTCGCGGGGATTGTTCGCAACATTCCGTCGGCGCTGATCACGACGATCGATCCCACCGGGATCATCCAGACTCGCTTGTTGCCGAACACCAATACCGGCGATGAGCACGAACTCTGCTTCCTCTCGCCCTACGACCTGCCGATTGTGCGGGAAGTGCGCGAGCGACCCGATGTGCTGGTCACCTTCAGTGCTCCGGGCTCCGATCGATTTGTCGTGGTGCACGGCGTTGCCCGGGTGGAACGAGACCGCGACCTCGTCGAGCGGCTCTGGCATCCCGCCATCGCCACCTGGTTCCCGCTGGGCGACGCCGAAACCCCGCTGGCCGTTCTGAAAGTCGCCGTCGCCGGCGTAGAAGTGTGGGACTGATATGACCACCCCGCGCCTCACCCTGCCGTGGCTGGACCGTTACCAGGTCCGCGCGCCGAATGTGCGTTGGGTCGCCATCCTCCTCACCGGCGCCATACTCGCTGCGCTCGGGGGACTCTCACTCATTGCAACGGTGGTCCTGATGATTGCCCAGATGTTCTTCATCGTGTTTATGAGCGCGTTCCTGATTCTGTCGATCGTGATCGGCGTCTCGATGGCGCGGAAGGCGGCCGACTCCTGATCTTTCCTGGTGGCGGGGTGCTCCCCCAGAGGTGCCACCGCTGCGGAAGGATCAGGAGCCGATCGGGCTATCGAACTCGCTCCCGAAGCGAAATCTCGACGCAACTCAGGTGAGCCACCCTTCGCGATTCGCTCGCCTTGCCAGCATCAGGAGTGCGATGGAGATGAGCAGCACCATCCCCTGAATGGCATACGCCGAGGCGGGAATTGCATCACTGCCGGCAGGCACACCCGACAGGAAGAACATTCCGATGTCCTGAGCCACCACGCCGATCAGCGACACGAGCAGCACCGAGGCAGCCCAGCGCTTCCGCAGCAGCAAGCCGATACAACCGAGCGCCCCGAACCACACAGCAACCGCCGTCGCCGAGACGCCCCAGGCCGGACGCGCGGCCCACATCGCCTGCTGATCGGCAGGAAGCGCGGCGATAGCCTCCGGACTGCGCGTGACGTCGAAGAGGTAGGATGCACAGCCAATGAGATTCCAGAGCAGCGCAACGACGACCACGGGCTTGAACCACTTGGGAAGCGGCATCACGGAGTCTCCCGTCAGGGTAGGGAATGTGGGGGGAGCCGAGAAGGTACGATGAAATCGAGGGTTCAACAGGGGGGACCGTAAGAAACGGGTCAGCACCCCCTCGCTGCAGGGCGAGCGACGATGCCCATCGGGACCAGTCGCCAGTTGGTATAGCGTTCCACCGAACCGTCGGCAGCGCGCGCTGCGAGCTGACTCGAAAGGCCACCATCCAGACCCATCGCACGGACAGCGCCGAGTCGATGCATCACCCGCGCCAGCTCCGGAATCGTCGGCCCGAGAGGGAGCGTGCCGCCCGCACCTGGGAGTCCCTTGAAGCGCGTGAGCACGACGAGCACGCGCCCCTCGGCATCGACTCCAATCGCGAGGCGGCTGTCCCGATGCTCGAGATCGACCCCGCGCCCGGGCGCGCGCAACGGCGGTGGCATCTCGCCGTCGACCAGCAGTGTGGGGTACGACTGCATCGCCTCTCGAACTGTTCCGCGCGCAGCGGCGATTTCATCGGGCCTGAGCAGCTTGACGGCGCCGCCGTCGAGCACGAGTGCCATCCCAAGCGAGCCGATCCCCGGGGCCTGCCGCTCGACCCCGTCTCGCACGATCCACCCCCACGGGCTGCCTTCCCGGAACTGGCCTCCATTGATGGCGAGCACGGAGGTCGCATCCATCGAGTCGACAGCCCAGGCCCCGCGCAATCCCTCGTAGCGCGTTCGCTCCACGAACTCGAGGGTTGCGCCACACGGCTGCAGCCGGAACGCGATGACGTGCACCGAGGCGAGCAGGCCGCGCTCGGCCAACGGAAACTCCACTCGCTCCATCGCTGGCGAGACGGGCACCCATCCCGGCGGTGCCACCGACGAGGCGGCGCTGAACACGCCAACGAGAAGCAGCCCGAGGCGATGCATCAGATGATCGCCTGTATCGCCCGCCGCAGTGCGTCACAACGCGGGGCCAGCACCTCCGCTTCGGCCCGATCGTAGACGTAGAATATGCCGTAGCCTATGCCGCGCACGCGCACATCACCGTCGCCCCGCTCGGCGGCATCGAGTGCGCAGAATGGTGTGACCCGTTCCTTGAGAATGGCATACCGCCGCTGATCGAGTCCCACCTTGGCTGCGGCCGCATACTCCGATGGCCGTGCGGGAGAGGCACTCGGCTCGGCAGCATACTCGCCGGGATCGTAGCCGCAGGCAGCGAAGACGATCTTCTCCTGCTCCGCCTTCATCCGGTTCGCGAGCCTGGTCATATACTCCGCGCTGCCGTCATTCTCCGACGAAGTGACTGCGTCGGTGTACATCTTCAGCAGCCTCGCTCCCTCCGGAGAGCGCTGCACCGCGCCGTCAGCACAGTCGCGATAGTCGGCGAGTGGACGAAGCCCCTTCCGGATCCGGGCCCTCTCCTCCAGCCAGGTCCGCTCGACCTCCAGCGCCTGGGAGAAGAGTTCGATCGACTCCGCGTCGATCCGGTCGGTGGGCCTGATCACCACTGGCTTGTTCGCAACCGGGCCCGCCGCTGCCACGGAGGTCGTCGTCTTCTCGACGCCGAGGGCGGCCTTGGCCTTTCGGGCGAGACCTCCCAGCTGAGCCGGCAGGCGGGCGGGGGCAGCGACCACCGCGAGGCAGAGGGCTGCGGCCCAGGTGAAGCGGAATGTCGGCGGCATAGGGTCTCCCGATTGATGTCTGGCCGGGAGCCCTACGCTCCCGTCTGGAACGTTCGACGGGATAGCGTTCCATATTGTTTCAGACCGGGGTCCGGGGTCGTCGGGCTGCCCGACGCTCCGCGCTGGCTGCCGCGCTCCTCCCGGGGGGGGGCCGCTACGGGGTGCCGGTCTCGAACCGGTAGTCGCCCGATCCGACCAGGACGATCAGATCCTTTCCGGCCGCGCGGACCTCGCGCACACCGGGAGCGGCGCTGAGTGGCCTCCCCCCTTCGCGGGCCTGCGCCTCCGAGGTGTTTCGCAGCGTCACGCTCGCAGTCGTGTTCGCGGGAATCTCGACGATGAGCAACATCTTTCCAGCCACGACCTGCCAGTCGGAAGCGAGCGTGCCGTAGGGCGTCCGCAACTCGGTCTTCGCGCTCGTGATTCCGCCGCCCACGACTGGCGCAATGATCGCGTGCTTGTACCCCGGCTCCGCGTCATCAACGTCAAGCCCACCGATGGTTCGGTACATCCAGTCGCCGATCGCACCAAATGCGTAATGATTGAACGAATTCATACTCTGTTCCTGGAACGTGCCATCGGGACGGATACCGTCCCAGCGTTCCCACATCGTGGTGGCGCCTCGCGAAATCGGATAGAGCCATCCCGGATAGTCGCGCTGATTGAGCAGCGCGAACGCGACGTCGGTGCGACCGTTCCGCGAGAGCGCGTGCGTGAGCTCCGGTGTCCCCAGGAAACCGGTCGAGAGGTGCCCGTCGTGCCGGCCGATGTCGTCGACCAGGCGCTGTACGGCCTGGGGCATCTCCTCCGGGTCGAGCAGGCCGAAATTGAGGGCGAGCGCGTAGGCAGTCTGCGTGTTCTCCGCCACCCGCCCATTGCGGGTCACGAACTCCCTTCGGAATGCAGCACGCACTTTGTCAAACAGGTCACGGTAGCGCGCCGCATCCGCCGTCCGTCCCAGCACTGCCGCGGAGCGCGACACGATGTCGGCCGAGTGTGCGAGGTAAATGGTGGCGATAAAGTCGGTCCCGGTGGTGGCACCGGGATACCCGGCGTCATCACTGTGCCACGCGAGCCAGTCACCGAAGTGGGAATCGCGCTTCCAGATGAGGGCGGGGCCCGCGCGCCGCGTTTCGTAATCGACCCACGCCATCATACTCGGGAATTGTCGCTCGAGCACGCCGCGATCGCCGTACATTTGGTACATCGTCCAGGGCACGACCGTGGCAGCGTCGCCCCAGCCAGCGGCCGAAGCGTAGTGCGTGCTGTCGCCGCCCAGCGGGTTGGGAATGACCCAGGGCACGGCTCCCCCCGGATGCTGATCGACGGCGAGATCGCCGAGCCACTTCGCGAAGAAGCCGGCGACATTCATATTGAAGCTTGCCGTGCGCGCGAAGACCTGCGCATCACCGGTCCACCCCAGGCGTTCGTCACGCTGCGGACAATCGGTGGGCACGTCGAGAAAATTGCCGCGCTGCCCCCAGACAATGTTGTGCTGCAGCTTGTTCAGCAGCGTGTCCGAGGTCACGAACGTCCCGGTCTCTGCAAGGTTGGTGTGTATGACCACGCCAGTGATGTTGCCGATCGCTGGTGTTCCAGGCAGACCCTCGACCTGCACGTAGCGGAAGCCGTGGTACGTGAAGTGCGGCTCCCACGTCTCGTCACCGCCACCCTTCAGGGTGACGCGATCCTTCTGGAAGCCATCGCGCAGGTTGTCGGTATAGAGCTCGCCCTGCGGCGTGAGGACCTCGCCGTGCGAGAGGGTGATGGTGGTTCCGGCACTTCCGCGTGCCCGCAACCGCACCCACCCGGTCATATTCTGGCCCAGATCGTAGATCGTCTTGCCACTCGGCGACCGCAGGATTGCGATGGGCACAAGCTCCTGCGTGCGACGGACTGGCTCGGTGGTCGGAGCCACCAGTACGGCGGTCGTGCTGGGTGCGAGTGTGACCGGCAACCAGCCGCGCGCATCGAAGCCCGGCCGGTCCCAGACCGCCTGCTCGAGGCGCGCATCGTAGCTTTCACCGCGATAGATGTCGGCGAAGGTGATCGCCCCGGTCGCCATCTGCCACGTGCTGTCGGTCGTCACGCGCTGAGTGCGACCGTCGGCGTAGCGAATCTCGAGCTGGGCGAGCAGCGCGACCCCGGTGCCGTATGCGTGACGCCGGCCGTTGAACCCGAGATAGCCACGGTACCACCCATCGCCCAGGATCGCACCGATGGCATTGTTGCCTTGGGTGATGGCACTCGTGACATCATAGGTCTGGTATTGAAGGCGTCGGTTGAGGCTGGTCCATCCGGGCGTGAACAGATCCTCGCCGACCCGTCGTCCATTGAGATGCAACTCGTAGAGGCCACGGGCCGTGACGTACACCCGGGCCGACTGGACCGCGCCCCGCACCGTGAAGGCATTGCGGAGCATCGGCGCGGGCGCGCCGGCCGAATCGTGTGCGGCGGCCGGCGGGCCAATCCACTGCGCCGACCAGTCTGCCGGGCTCAGGAGCGCGGTCTCCCAGAATGCCGGCTCGCTCCACGCGGCAACGCCGGTCGCGTCCCACACCCGGACGCGCCAGAAGTACCGCGTGCGTGACGCCAGTGCGGGCCCGTCGTAAGGCCGGAAAATGGAAGCGTCACTCCCGATGCGTCCCGAATCCCAGAGCAGACTCTTCCCTGCCAGGAGCGCGCTCCTGCTGGTCGCGACCTGAAGCTGATAGGCCGATTGCACGGTGTTGCGGCGGGTGCTCTCGATCTGCCAGCTGAGCCGGGGTCGGGGAACGTCGGTGCCCACGGGATTGCTGCGGTACTCCGCCCTCAGGCCGGTGACGCCGAGTGGCTGCTGCGCGGAGAGCGGCGCGATGAGGGCAAGCGTGAAGATGAGGATGAAATACCGACGACTCGGCATTCAGCCTTCGATCTGCGTCGAGATCCACCACGAATTCCCTGCGGGACCCTTCACTCCACCGCGTCGGTCCGGGTCGTCGCCCTTCCGCGCGGGTGCCTGGATCGACACGCCACCGGCAGCGAGCGCCCGCTGGTATGTGGCGTCGACGTCAGCGACGTAGACGTGAAGATGCGACGGAATGGCGGGCCAGTGTTCGCCGGCTTCCCCGATCATCACGATGGTATCACCGATCCGGACTTCTGCGTGCTGGATCGCTCCCGCCGATGATTCGAAGCGGCGGAGAGGTGTCGCGTCGAAGGTAGCGATGGCAAAATCGATGACTCGCTGCGCACCAGTGACAACAAGGTACGGCGAGACAGTGGAGTATCCGTGCGGCTTGTAATCCGGCATTCTTCCCTCGGCGTGAGCGGCTATGATTGCGCCAGGAGTGGCAGGGTTGTCAACGTAGGGGTCGATCGCTCAGCAAACCTAATTCGAGATGGCGGCTGACCGCCGAGGCGGTTCAAGCAACGTCCTGATGCTCGGCGGACTGGCGGTCACCGGCAAGCACGGAGTACACGGCGTGGTCGCGGTACGCCCCCGCCACGAGATGTGACTGGCGGCGGATTCCCTCGAGCTGACCCCCAACCCGCTCGGCCAGCCGACGCGATGCCACGTTTTCGATACGGCACTGCATCTCCACGCGATTGACTCCCCATTCCGTGAAGAGAAATTCGATCACCTTCCGCGTAGCCGTGGTGGCGGTACCAGCGCCGCGCGCGCCAGCCGAGAGCCAGTAGCCGATCTCGGCCACGTGATGCACAGGATCGAGCGACCAGCAGGGCACGCCGCCAACGAGGGTCTCTCCGATCCACAGGCCGAGGTGGAAGCCATTTCCATCCGCCTCGCGCTGGAGTGCCTGCTCAATGAACGCGCGTGCCGTCGGTGTGGTGGTCACGCCCGCTGACCAGCGCAGCCAGCGATCGAATGTCGCTCGATCAGCATCGAGGATTCCGAGAAGCTGTGAGGCATCCTCAGGGGTAAGCGAGCGCAGGCGAGTGCCTGCGGTACAGGGAAGCTCCACGCCACGGCCTCCAGACAGAGATCGGCCCGGCTGCGTTGCCGGGCGCTCCCTGCATCAGAATACCTCCTGGCAAGCCTCGTCAAGGCCGCGGCGGGGCCGGCGTCTTCGATCCGCTGCTTTACCGGGGTGGTCGACGCCTCGCTCGTGCCGAGCGGCCGGATGCCAGGAATGCGGCAGTGAGGCGCGGCGGGCACTGGCTGCTGCCCCGGTCGTGCCCCACCCCGATCACGGCGGCTCGCGCTCCAGCAGCCGGTAGCCGATGCCGGGCTCCGTCAGGAGAACCCTCGGTCGCGTGGCGTCGTGCTCCAGCTTGTGGCGCAGCTGGGCCATATAGACCCGGAGATAGTGCGTCTGCTTCACATAGTTGGTTCCCCACACCTGCTCCAGCAGTTGCCGATGCGTCAGCACTCTCCCCGCGTGACGAACCAGTGTCGCAAGCAGCTTGTATTCGGTGGGCGTGAGGTGCACTTCGTCGTCGTCGCGGAACACCTGCCGGCGAACGGCATCGACGCGGATACCTCCACCGAGCAGGACCGGCTCGTCGAGACTCTCCGGACTGCGCGACGCGTGGCGCAACCCGACCCGGATCCGGGCCAGGAGTTCGGCTGCGCCAAAGGGCTTCGTGAGATAGTCGTCGGCGCCACGATCGAGCAGCTCGACCTTTTCCTGCTCCTGGCCGCGGGCCGAGATGACGATGATCGGTGCCCTGGTAACACCGCGGAGATCCCCGATCGCTTCGCGGCCGTCGCGATCAGGCAGACCGAGGTCCAGCAGGATCACGTCAGGGTTCCGTGCCGCCGCGTGGGAGAGGCCCTCGCGCGCCGTTGCTGCCTCGACCACCTGGAAGCCGTGCCCCTCAAGCGCCGTGCGAAGGAACCGGCGCATCGGCAGCTCGTCTTCGATCAGCAGGGCAACAGGACCGGGAGTGGCCATCGCGTCAGCCGGTTACTGCTTCGACGGTAGGGATCCCTTCGGGGACGTTCACACCGGGGAGGTGGAAGCGGATAACGGTCCCCCCTGCACTGCCAGGCTCGATCCAGATGCGTCCGCCGTGGGCCCGGATAATCCCTCGGCAGATCGTGAGCCCGAGACCCGCCCCGGCACCGGCATCAGCCGCGCCGAGGCTCGCACTCGGCCCCCGACGGAAGCGCTCGAACATTGCTTCTTCATCGCCGGGCCGCACGCCGGGGCCACTGTCGGCCACTTCGGCGGTCACACCCTCGGCCTCAGGCCAGGCCGTGATCGTGATCGCGGTGCCAGGAGGTGTATAGCGCACGGCGTTCTCGAGCAGATTGAGGAACACCTGCTCGATCAGGAGTTCATCGATCGGGACCATTGGGAGGTCGCTCGGCAGCCGGGTCGTGACGGGATGTTCCGCAAGACGGGCCTCCATCCGGAGCAGGGCCACACCCAACGGCTCCTCGAGCGGCTGCCAGCTCTTCCGCACGGCGAGCGTCCCGGTCTCGACCCGCACCATATCCAGCAGGTTGCCAACGAGACGAGTCATCCGACGCGATTCGGCAATGATGCTTTCGAGCAGCTCCCGCTGCACTGCGGAGCCAAGCGTAACCGTCTGATCGAGCAGCGTACTCGCCGACCCCTCGATGCCGGCGAGCGGAGTGCGGAGGTCGTGGGAGAGCGAACTCAGCAGCGCAGTGCGGAGCCGCTCGGCCTCGATCTCGCGCCGGGCGTGTTCGCCGACCTTGGCCAGTTGCCGACGCTCGATGGCGTGCGCCGCGAGGGCGAACATCGCCGACAATGTCTCCCGGTCTGCGCGCGGGAGATCGTGTTCTGCATCGTCTGGCGCGACAGCCGCGAATCCGATCGTGGCTCCGCCGGCAAGGAGGGGCGCAAACAGCACGGGCACTTCCCTGCCACGCGGCGTCCCCCAACCCGCCGGTTCCTGATGCGTCCAGGCTGAGGCGGCAGCCACGCGCACCTCGGCATCATCGAATACTGGCTCTTCGGGCAGCGCTGGCGCGTTTGGATCTCCGGGGGTGTCGGTGAGGAGGATCCATCCGCGCCCGCCAACAAGCTTCCCGAGATGCCGCGAGGCTTCGGTTCGGACGGCCTCGAGGTCCGGTGCGGCCGCCAGGTCCGTCTCCATTGCATACAGTGCGGACGTGTGCCTTTCCCGCTGCGCCGCCGCCTCGCGCTGTTCGCGAATCCGGCTGGTCAGCCCGCTCATCGTGAGCGCGACCAGGAGCATCACGCCGAAGGTGAGATAGTAGGCCGTATCGAAGACGTTGAAGGTTCCGTAGGGCGGCACGAAGAGAAGGTCGAACGCCGCGATGCTCAACAGTGAGGCGACGAGCGCAGGGCCTCGCCGGTGCGTCGCGGCAGCCGCGACCACGCCGAGGAGCAGGATCATCACGACATCGATGCTCGCGAGCCGGCTGCGCAGCGCCAGGCAGGCCACGGTCGCGACCATCACGATCCCGGCGGCCTTCAGGTATTCATCCGATTCGGAGCGTACGACGCGGGGTTTCATTGGACGCCGGCAATCTAGCCCTTGGGGGGATCAGGAAAGTATCAAGATTTGCATCGGCCCCCTGACGGCCGCGGGGGGTCGCTCCAATATTGCCCCCTATGCCTGACTCATCGCCGTCACGCGCGCCGCGCGGACGCCTCCGTCGAATCCTGGTCGGAAAACCGCGCGACCTTGCGGACCGGTCCCTCTTTCACCGACTCTCCCTGGTGGCGTTCCTCGCCTGGGTAGGCCTCGGGGCCGACGGTCTCTCCTCATCGGCCTACGGTCCGGAAGAGGCCTTCAAGCAACTCGGTGAGCATCGCTACCTGGCGGTCGCACTCGCGGTCCTGATGGCCACGACCGTGCTGCTGATTTCGGCGGCGTATCGACGAATCATCGAGGCCTTCCCTTCGGGAGGTGGCGGCTACGTGGTCGCGACGAAACTCCTGGGGGAGCGTGTCGGCGTCATCTCGGGCTCGGCACTCCTCGTGGACTACGTCCTCACGATCACGATCTCGATTGCGGCCGCAGGCGACGCGCTCTTTTCGCTGCTACCCCTCGGCACGAGCAGCGAGAAGTTTCTCGTCGAGGTCCTCCTGATCCTCGGCCTGATCGTACTGAATATCCGCGGTGTGAAGGAGTCGGTCCTCGCACTCGTGCCGGTGTTCCTGCTGTTCGTGGTGACCCACGCGGTGCTCATTGTCTGGGCCATCGTGGGGCACCTCCCCGAATTGGGTGCCACCACGCATCGCGTAGTCACCGAGTTCCACCACGGAGCGGCCACCATCGGCTTCGGGGGGATGCTGGTCGTGTTCCTGCGCGCCTATTCGCTCGGCGGCGGGACGTACACCGGCATCGAAGCCGTCTCCAATGGCCTGCCCATTATGCGCGAGCCAAAGATCGAAACGGGCAAGCGCACGATGATCTATATGGGTGCCTCGCTCGCCTTCACTGCCACCGGCCTGTTGCTGGGCTACCTGCTCTGGCAGCTCACCCCCGTGGCGGGCAAGACAATGAACGCTGTGCTCGTGGAGCGAGTCAGCGCCGGTGTACCCTTTGGCGGAACCTTCGTAGTGCTCACCCTGTTCGCCGAGGCGATGCTTCTCGTGGTTGCGGCACAGGCCGGATTCCTCGATGGGCCGCGCGTGCTCTCGAATATGGCGATCGATTCGTGGATGCCGCATCGACTTGCGATGCTCTCCGACCGCCTGACGACACAGAACGGCATCCTGTTGATGGGTGGTGCCGCGATGGCAGCGCTCTTCTACACTCACGGCGATGTGGGAGCACTCGTCGTGATGTACGCCATCAATGTCTTCCTGACCTTCTCGCTGTCGATGTTCGCGATGTCGCGATACTGGTGGCGTGACCAGCGAGGGCATCCGGCCCGACGGCAGCGGCTCGTGCTGTTCGGAGTGGCGTTCGCACTCTGCGCGAGCATCCTGGTGACCACCATCTACGAGAAGTTCCTCCTCGGAGGGTGGGTCACGGTGAGCATCACGCTGGTCGTGATCGCCGCCTGCTTCCTCACCCGCCGCCACTACCGCTCTGCGGCGGCCCAGGTCGACGCCCTGTATCGCGAGCTGGGCGATCTCCCGCGCCGACGCCACGACCAGACGCCACTCCCGGAACCGGACCCCCGTGACCCGGTGGCGGTCGTCCTGGTCGAGAACTTCGGAGGCGTCGGAATTCATACGGTGTTGAACGTGTTCCGAACCTTCCCGGGTCATTTCAAGGGGCTGATTTTCGTGTCCGTCGGCGTGATTGATTCCGGGGAGTTCAAGGGTGGACACGCGGTGGAACACCTCGAGGAGCGCACGACCCAGGTGCTGGCGGAGTACCGGGCGCTGGGCGCGGAACTGCATCAGCCGACCGCGGTGCGAATGGCCATCGGGACCGAAGTGGTTGCGACCGCCGAGACGCTATGCCTCGACGTCCTCAAGGAGTACCCGAGGGCCACGTTCTTCGCCGGACAGCTGGTCTTCCAGCGTCCCCACTGGTGGCACGGGCTGCTCCACAATGGGACCGCGCGCGCCATCCAGGAACGCCTGCAATGGGCAGGGCATCCGATGATCACGCTGCCGATCCGGGTTCGGGAGGTGTGAGGCGATGGGTGGGCGCGTCCGCAGTCGTCTGTCAAAGCCAAATGGAAGCTCTCGCCGCACTGGCCTGGACGTACCAGCGCTCTTCATCCACGCCCTTGATGAGGAGCCAAAGCACCTCCGTCAACGCGCCCAGTACGCCGGTGCCGACGATCCAGGCTTCGGCACGATGAGCGAGTGGCTCGTAGAGATAGAGTGACCAGCCGAGACCTCCGATCACTCCAAGAACCCCAAGAAAGCGCGGCAGGAAAGTCGACCGCAGTACCAGCAACGACTTGCTGATGGCGAACAGGCCGAAGAAGACCATCGCCATCGTTTCTACCGTGGAATTCAACCGCAGCGAGAGGAATGCGGTCGCCTCGAGTTGCTTCGGTCCAAATTCGGCCAGGTAATGCGCCCCTCCGAGAAGGAGCAAAGGCGCGAAGAAAAAGAGCCGACTCATCGTCTTGACCGTACAACCGACCACCCCAAGCGTCGCGGCCACGAGGGCGAGGCTCCTGCTCACCGGCTTGAGGAGCTGATAGAAGAGGACGGTCATCGCGATCTGACAAGACATTTCGATCAGATAGACTGCGAAGGCAAGACGGTAAAGCGATTGATGTGTCGTGATATTGGCGGCGGTGGCGCTCGCATCGCCCGGTACGATCAGGCTCCCACCAATGAATCCCTGGGCGACGCCCCCCGCCACGATGGAAACGAGCAGCAATCCCCCGATGATCCTTGCCATTCCCTTGGGCGAGATCTCCTTCAGTGGTGCGGCCGATGCGGACATTGCGCCGACTTCTGGTGCGTTCGTCACGGTGCACTCTCTTTGGTCTGGGGGCTGGTGTATTCGAGCAGGTCACCGGGCTGGCACTGGAGGGTGGCACAGATCGCCTCCAGGGTGGAGAAGCGCACGGCGCGCGCCTTGCCGGTCTTCAGCACCGACAGGTTCGCGAGCGTGATACCGATCTGCTCCGACAGTTCGGTCAGCGTCATCCGCCGGTCGTGCAGCATGTCATCCAGCTTGACGGTGATTGGCATCTCAGACCGTCCCCTCGAGTTCTTCACGCATCAATGCCCCCTGCCGGAACACTCGCGCCAGCACGAAGAGCAGCAGCACCGACAGCCAGGGCGTCGGCGAGACGCTCCAGTGGAGGTCGAGCGACGCGATCGCCCTGATGACACCGACCGCGAGATGCAGCAGCTCGAGTCCCAGCACGGCCCAGGCGATCTGTTGAAGCCGCACCGCGTTCTCAACCACGAACGGATCGCCCGCACTCACCATCCCGACGATGTCCCGCAATCGAGTCAGCGCGACGTGCGTCAGAGGCGTCGCGAGAATCCCGACCACCATGATCAGCCGTAGCCCGAGCAGGGGCGGCGGGGAATTCGGGGCGGTCGAGACGCCGAGCCCGCGCATCACCCAGTCGGGCGCGATTAGTGAGGCGACCAGCAGCGCCACGATCAGGAAGCCGACCAGGAGATTGAGGGCGACCAAGACTCGCAAAACTCGGCGCGAGAGCGCCAAGGCATCGGAATGAGGTAGTGCCACGCTAGCTCCAGGGTTGATCGTGTCGAATGACTTACTGATTAACGATAATATTAATATCGTTTATAGGCAAGTCAGATATCGATATACGATTACCATGTGGCTTTTCGAGTCGATGGCGGGACCCCCCAGAGTGGGGGTGAAGCAGGACTATCCCCTCGGCCTCCACTGGCTCAAGGTCTGCGTCGCCGAGGGGCTCGCAAAATCTGCCGGGCGCGGCTGCCCCGGCCCGGCCATCAGGAAGACGACCTCCGATCCGATCCACTCCATTATCCCGTGGCTGACCTTTCCCTTCCCCGCTCCCGCGAGATGGAGATAGTCGATCGATGTCGGCGACGTGCTGTCGTCGATTCGCACCTTCGCGTGAACCATCACCTGACCTCCGAAGACGACCTTCACTTCGTTGCCTTTCGCCATTCGTAATCCATACGCCAACCACTCGGCACCCATCTCTGCTCCGTTGGCAACCAGGCGCACTGGCGACCATTCCCCTTCGAGCTGCTGCAGCAGGGGGCTCGTGGCGGGGCCGAACTGACCGGGATCGCTGCTCGGGACCGCCTCGGCCCGTGCGGATTCACGTGGCCGTGCCACGCCGCCGCTGACGCCTGCTGGCCGCGCTGTCGAGGTTCGACGCAACTCTTCCAGGGCGTGGCCGCTCCCCGCAGTGGTCTTGAAAGCAGTCGGCCGCGACGAGCCGACCAGGCCGAGGCAGATGGTGAGAGCGTCGCCGTTGAGCTGGAAGATTCCGTACGACGAGTTTCCGGCTTCTGGTCCCTCCACAAACGCGATGTCCAACCGCATCGGCTTGCGCGCGGTGTCGATCGCGAAGTGGCCGTCGTAATGGCCTTCGGGCGATTCCATCCGAAAGCGGTCGCCGTCGAAGAGCAGCCGCGAGTGACCGAGCATCGCCGCAGGAAGTTGCTGCCCGTCGACCTGAAGCGATTCGAAGCGCCACTCGCCTTCGAGGCCGCGCAGGATCTCGACGTGACGCGTCAGGTTCGACCAGCTCGGGAATCCATTGCGGCGCGCGATGACCGACTGTGCGTCGGCCAGGCTGAACGCTGCGCGACGTGCGGCCGCGACGGTCAGGTCGCGCGCCTTGGGGAGGAAATCGATGAACGCCTGGGTGGCGTCGCGATCGCCGGAGCGCCAGGCCGCGAGAAGCGACTTGGCCTGACCACGAAGGTGCTCGAGATTGGGACGGGGCGGGAGCGAGTGGGTCACAGGGCCTCCATGCATTGCCTGCGGTCCGCAAACAGGCTGCATAAAGGTCTCGTCGGTGCTGCGAACAAGACACTCCTGAAGGTGAGTTGGACTCTTTCCGCGGACCCGGTGGCTTCCTTCCAGCCACCGGGAGTCTATGTCAAGGTCCGCGAACTTGGCAAGCGTCGCGCCCTACTCGCTTGCGAGGAGCTCGTCGACCTTCGCGGCGCCGGCATCGGTCAGCGTCACGAGATCGCCTCCCTGGCCCTGCACCTGGACCTCGATCAGGCCGGCGTCAAGCAGGCGCTGGAGCGTTTCCGGAGAAAGCCCGGGCACGGGGGCGTCGCCGTCGAAGTTGTAGGTGCCCTGCTTCTTCAGGGCGAAAAACTCCGCGGTGCCACGATTGAGGCGGTAGCGACCGAGTGACTTGAGGGCGTCGAGGTCGTCCGGCGACAAGGCCATACGGTGCTCCCTGGGTGGGTGAGTTGCGGCCGGTGCTTGAGCGGAAGAACATCGCGACCCCTGCGCGGAGGCGCCAGCGGTCGGGCCCGAAGATCACGCAAAAGGCCGGACATCGCAACCGCGACGGCCGACCCTTGATTCGCTCTCATCCAGCCACCATACCGCTGCTGAATCAGCCTTCGTGGTGAATGATGACGATTGGCTCGTCATCCTTCTCGACTTTCCGCTCTGTCTTGACGGTGGTCTGCTTCGTGGTCTTGCTGGCCGAATTCAATCCGTTGTCCTGCTCGACTTCGGTCGTCACTTCGCTGGTCTCGATCACCTTCTTGTCGTCGGGCATATGTGGTTCCCTCGTGCAAGGAGTCTCGGTTCACCTGAGCGGGGAGACGTCTCCGGGCGGCGCGCCACACACAAGAAGATCGCAGCCTCGGGGGCATTGAAGTGGTGCCGGCCTCACGCGCGCACCCTCCACCCTCGCCGGGGTTCCACTTCGTTACTGTCGGCGCGTCATTTTGTGACCCTTCCGTTGAGTTCGCTCCCTAGCCTTCCGTCGCTCGTCAGTAACCCCTCACCGCCCTCGAATGCCTCCGACGAGTGGCACCGAGTACCTGCCTTGGGAGCACCGCACCTATGCACCGTATTGCCACCGCCGTCCTCGTCGTCTTCGCGGCAGCCTGCAGCGACCAGTCTCCCATATCCACGGACACTGCCGGCCAGCCTCGACTCAGTGCAAGCAAGGCGATCAGCCCCTCGGCCAATCCCTTCGACATCGCAGTGATCGGCGATACGCCCTACGGCGGTGCGGCGATCGGCCTCTTTCCGACGCTGGTGAATGCCATCAACGGCGATGCAAAGGTACGGGAGATTGTGCACGTGGGTGACTTCAAGGCTGGCGACGAACTCTGCAGTGATTCGCGCTTCCGGACGTCGCTCGACCTCTACAATACCTTCAAGGACCCGTTCATCTACGCGATCGGCGACAACGAATGGACCGATTGCAACCGTGCCAATAACGGCGGGTACAATCCCCTGGAACGGCTCTCAGAGGTTCGCCGACTCTTCTATCCCGTCGCAGGGAAGACGCTGGGTGGCCGCAACATGACGGTCGAGGCGCAGGCAGGGTACCCGGAGAACCAGCTCTGGGCCGAGTCGCGCGTCACCTTCGCGGTGCTGCACATCATCGGCTCCAACAACGGGCTCGATGTCTGGTTCAAGGATCGCAAGGTGAATGGCGCGCTCGTGCCTGAGACGCCTGCGGAGGGCGCAGCGCGCGCCGCGGAGGTTGCCGCCCGGCAGACTGCCAACCTCGCCTGGCTCGAGCACGCGTTTGCAACCGCCGAAGCCGAAGGCTCCCTCGGCATTGTGCTCTTCTTCCAGGCCGACCTCTGGCACCCGGAAGACCGCGCAGGGGGCAAGAAGTTCTTCGCACATCAGGCGTGGGTCGAGCGATTCGCTCAGCTTGCCAGCGCGTTCAAGGGGAAGGTCCTGCTGGTGAGCGGCGACAGCCACGACTACCGCGTGGACCAGGGCGCGCCGTGGCTCTTCACGGCCTACGGCGTGACCGCACCGGCCAACGTCACGCAGGTGATCGTCGATCGCACCATCGAATCGCCGGCGAGCGATGCGGGCACCCCATCGGTGATCGAGTGGCTGCGGCTCCACGTCGATCCGCGTTCGCCTGAGTTGTTCAGCTGGGAGCAGGTGATCGTACAATAAGCAGGGGCACTCGGTGCACGGGGCGAGACCGCAGGGTCTCGTCCCGATCGCCCAGCCCCGCCGCGAAGGTGGTTCGCACGCCTCAACCCGCCAGAAGTCGAGCGCGTCGTCGGTGACTAGCTGTTCGCTGGGGTGGGGTACTCGGTGCCCGCGGGATCGAGTGTCGGGTCGGTCAGGACGCGGAGGCCGTCGACTTCGAGAAGGGCCGTCGGTCCGCCGATGTAGGTGATTCGGAGTGGGGCGACTGGTAGATCCTCGTCTCAGGGAAGACATCTTGGCAATTCTCAACAACGGAGAGTGCTGAGAAGTTCCCTCGCACCACCCCGAGAAATACCGAACGGCACTCCCCCTTACGCAATCGCGGTCGCGCCTGCTACTTCAGTACAGGTGCCGAAGACCGAACCCCGGGCGCTCTGGCCGCGCCCCCTCCCTCGATTACGATCGCCCGTCCCCCATCACGGAGATACCCAATGATCGCTCGGATTCCGGCCTTCGTCATCGCCGCAGCGCTTTGGGGCGTCACGGCAACGCTTGGCGCGCAGTCGACCCGCTTGCTGCGCCAGCCCGACGTCAGCGCCACGTCCGTGGTGTTTTCCTACGGTGGTGATCTCTGGCTGGTATCGCGCGACGGCGGCGATGCAAGGCGCTTGACCTCGTCTCCAACGCTTGAGCTTGATCCAGTGTTCTCACCCGATGGCAAGTCGATTGCCTTCACCGGTGGATACGATGGCAACCCCGACGTGTATGTGATCGCGGCCGATGGGGGCACACCGCGGCGGCTCACGTGGCACCCGGGAGGCGACGCTGTTCGTGGTTGGACGCCGGATGGCAAGAATGTCGTATTCATGTCGGGACGGGTGGGTCCCCCGGATGGTCAGCCGAAGCTGTGGACCGTGCCACTTGCCGGGGGGCTCCCAACCGCCCTTCCGGTGCCGCGCGCCCTCACCGGCAGCATCTCGCCGGATGGCAGCCAGATCGCCTACGCGATGGTGCGGCCGTGGGAGTCCGAGATGCGTCGATATCGAGGCGGCCAGAATCAACCCATCCGCCTGATCGATGTCCGGTCACACGCCACGCAAAAGCTGCCGTGGACCGACAGCAGGGACCAGCAGCCAGTGTGGCTCGGCAGCACGATCTACTTCATCTCCGATCGCGACTGGACCGACAACGTCTGGTCGTACGACAGCCGCAGCGGGGCGTTGAAGCAGATAACCCATTTCAGCGACTTCGAAGTGAAGAGTGTTCGCGCTGGCGGTGGTGTGGTGGCCTACGAACAGGGCGGCAACATTCATCTCTACGACCCCTCAACGAGCCAGGACCGAATACTCAACATCCGAGCGAGTGGAGACTTCCCGTGGGCGATGCGACACCCGGCCGACGTCTCGACAAACCTGGTCAACCCCCAACTCTCGCCAACCGGCGTGCGCGCGCTGTTCGAAGCGCGCGGCGATATTCTCACCGTTCCGACCGACAAGGGAACGTGGCGGGACCTCACTCCCAGTTCGGCCTCAGCGGAGCGGACCCCGATCTGGTCCCCCGACGGGAAGCAGGTCGCCTGGTTCAGCGACGCTGGCGGGGAGTATCAGTTGATGGTTGGAGGCCAGGATGGCATCGCCGCGCCCCGGGCCTATCCGCTGGACAAGCCGAGCTACTATTACTCGCCAGCGTGGTCGCCCGACGGCACCAAGATCCTCTTCGGCGATGCCAACATGTTCCTGTCGATTCTCGATCTCGCATCGGGAAAGCAGACGCGCGTTGCTCAGGACAATTTCAGCTGGACGGATCGCGAGATGTCGCCCTCCTGGTCGCCGGATTCCCGTTGGATTTCCTACACCAAACGGCTCCCGCGATCCCAATTCCACGCGGTCTTCGTCTACGATGTCACCACAGGGACATCACAACAGCTCACTGACGGGCTCTCCGACGCCGTCAACCCGACGTGGGACAGGAGCGGCAAGTACCTCATCTTCCTGGCATCCACCAATTTTGCGTTGAATACCGGATGGCTCGATATGAGCTCGATCGACCACCCCGTCGAACGGGGCGTGTACCTCGCCGTCCTGGCGAAGCACGATCCGTCGCCACTCCTGCCGGAATCAGGCGATGAGCCGAGTGGAAACGTCGCCGCCAGGAAGCCCGGGAAAGCTGACAGCACCGCTGCCGTGAACGTGACGGTCGATGCCGATGGGTTCATGCAGCGCATCATCTCACTCAACGTCCCGAGCCGCGACTACACCAACCTGCGGGCTGGCGTGGCCGGACAGTGGTTCTATCTCGAGCGCGTACCCCACCACGCCGACATCCTGCACCGCTACGACCTGAAGGAACGAAAGGCGATGGACTTTGTCGGAGCGGCAGCGGAAGAATTCGCGGTCTCCTTCGACGGCAAGAAACTGCTCTATCAGGGCGCCGCGCCCGACGGCAAGCCCAGCGGTCGCTGGGCGGTCGTCGACGCCACCGGCGCCGTGCCCGACGCCTCCAAGGGCACGCTCGCGACATCCGAGCTCAAGATCGACGTCGATCCCGTCGCGGAGTGGCGCCAGATCTTCAACGAAGCGTGGCGGATCGAACGAGACTACCTGTATGTGAGCAATATGAACGGCGCCGACTGGCCAGCGCTCAAGGCGAAATACAGCGCGCTGCTCCCGTTCGTGCGTCATCGGGACGACCTCAACAGGATCCTGGATGAGATGCAGGGCGAGCTGACCATTGGCCACAGTTTTGTGGGCGGCGGCGATCTTCCCACGGTGGACGCGCTGCCGACCGGACTCCTGGGAGCGGACTTGGAAGTGTCGAACGGCCGCTACCGGATCGCCAAGATCTACACCGGCGAGAACTGGAACCCCGAGCTTCGGGCGCCGCTCTCGGCACCGGGTGTCGATGTTCGCGCGGGCGACTATATCCTTGCGGTAAACGGACAGAACCTGACCTCAGCAGAAAACCCCTACGCTCCGTTCGTCGGCACCGTTGGCAAGCAGGTGCAGCTTCTGATGAGTCGCCGGCCCACAGGAGACAGTGGCCGGCTTGTCACCGTGGTCCCTATCGCCAACGAAGGCGCGCTTCGCACCCGGCAGTGGATCGAGTCGAACCGCCGCAAGGTGGATTCCCTCTCCGGAGGTCAGCTAGCGTACGTCTATGTACCCAACACCACCAACGAAGGGTACATCGATTTCAACCGCTACTACTTCGCGCAGCAGGACAAGAAAGGTGCGGTGATCGACGAGCGGTTCAATCACGGCGGACAGATCGCCGACTACCTCGTCGATGTGCTGGCCAGGAAGCTCCAAGGCTACTTCAACATGCGCGTGGGCGATAATCCTGCGTTCTTCACGACCCCCGGGGCAGGCATCTGGGGCCCAAAAGTCCTGCTCATCAACGAAGCGAGCGGCTCCGGCGGCGACGCCTTCCCCTACCTCTTTCGCCAGATGAAGGTCGGTCCGCTCATCGGCACGCGCACCTGGGGCGGCCTGGTGGGATGGGGTGGCGAACCACCGCTGGTGGACGGTGGCTTCATCAGCGCACCGAGCATCGGCTTCTACGATCTCAATGGGAAGTGGGCAGTGGAAAATGAGGGCGTCGCCCCGGACATCGAGGTAGAGCAATCAGCGGCAGATGAGCTCGCTGATCGCGATACCCAACTCGAGCGAGCGGTGGTCGAGGCGCTGCGGCTGCTGAAAGAGCATCCGGTTGAGCTCAAGCCGGTGCCGCCGGCTCCCGACCGCGTGCATCCGCCGCGCCGGACGGGAGGGGCGTAACAGCGGAGAACGGACGTCACCCGGTCGAAGCAAGGCCGGGTACCGAGTACTCAAGTCGCTGGGTGCTGTCTACTTGTCGGCGGCCCCGCGCGTGGAGAAGCGGAACGGACTGTACATCGGGCACCACCCAATGAAGCTGGTCAATACGAAAATCGCGGCCAGGACCAGGAGCACGATACCCAGGGTGCCGTTGATACGGCCCGTGAAGTAGAGGAACGCCACGACCAAGGCAGCGATGGTGCGGAGCAGGCGATCGGTGGTACCCATATTCCTGACCATTGGGGACTCCTGAGAGCTTGGGAACTCCGGGGGAACGGCCGGCGGCCGGTAATACGATGCTCGGGCCGCAGGGACGGTTGGGGAGTATACCTCGCGGTGAGGAAAGGACAGGCCATTTCAGCCCTTGGCCCCTGCCCCCCGACCCTCGATTATCATTGCTACCCTTGGCTCACCTCAACCCGAGATAGCAATGACCGACGGTACTGCCCCGCTCCAGGCGACCACCCTGGGATGCTCCCTTACCTGCAAGGACCTGGACGCGTCACTCCGCTTCTACAAGGATGCGGTTGGCTTCGCCGTGGACCAGACATTTGAACGCGACGGCAAGGTCGTCGGCGCCATCATTTCCGCCGGCGATATCCGCATCGTGCTCAACCAGGATGACGGCAAGCTCGGATGGGACCGGATCAAGGGTCAGGGGTTCTATCTGCAGATCAACGTCAAGGAGTACGCCGATGTGGATGCGGCCGCAGCGCGAATCAAGGCCGCCGGCGGCAACCTCCTCAATGAACCGGAAGATCGCCCGTGGGGAACGCGGATGTTTCAGTTCAAGGATCTCGACGGGTTCAAGCTTGGCGTTTCCACTCCACTGAAGGGGTGACCTGATCGATCATTGCAGCCGCGCGACGTCGAACCCCTGCGCCGTCGCCGTGGCGAGCAATCGCCGATAGACCTCAGCGTCGAGTTGCGGCGACCGGGACAGCACCCAGAGGTACTTCCGGCTCGGGTCGCCTACCAGCGCCGCTCCATAGTCAGCGGTGAGGTCGAGGATCCAGTAATCGCCCCATACCATCGGCAGGAACGAGAGGAACCGCGGGGCGAACCGCACCTTGAGCTGTGATGCCGGCCCCTCCTTGTGCGCGAGCTTGGCCCTCCCCTCCGCGCGAGCCACCGATCCGTCGGCCTTCCGACAGCTGTTGATCACGCGCACCTGTCCGTCCGGAAGCAGTTCGTACTCGGCCGTGGTCTCGGCCACGCACTTCTCCTGGAATCGATTGGGAAAGCGCGCGACCTCGTACCAGCGGCCGGCGTAGCGGGCCAAGTCGACGTGTTCGACCGACCGGACCGGCCCCAGGGTGGTGTCCTGCACAGCGGCAAGCGCGAACAACAGGGAGAGCGTTTCCATTGTTTCTCCTCGATGGATGTCGACGAGCCAGAGAGAGATGGTGGTCCGTGCCGACTTCGACAGCCGCATTTCCCTCCTGGGAGCGTTGCGCGAGTGGCACCTTCCTGCGGTGCAATATGCCTGGCCGGCGTGGCCGAGGCTCGTTGGACTCCGAGGCGAGTGCCCGGCGGAGCGGCGATAGATTTGTCGGGGTTCGGCAACGCCGCTTGCCCGTACCCATCCTGGACGACGAGGAACCCCGATGAAGACACGAACCCTTGGACAGAGCGGCCTGACCGTGTCGGCCATCGGCCTCGGCGCAATGGGGCTGAGCCACGCCTACGGTCCTGCCACCGACAGGATTGCGGCGATTGCCCTTCTGCGCGCTGCCGCCGAGCGCGGCGTAACGCTCTTCGATACGGCGCAAGTCTATGGGCCTTTCATCAACGAGGCGCTCGTGGGCGAGGCGCTCGAGCCGTTCCGGGGCCAGGTGGTCATCGCAACGAAGTTCGGGTTCCGTTTTGACGAGGCGGGACGGCAGCTCCCGGGAGTGGACAGCCGCCCCCAGAGCATCCGGCGCACCACGGAAGCCTCGCTAGCACGCCTCCGGGTCGACGCCATCGACCTCCTGTACCAACATCGCGTTGATCCCGACGTGCCAATCGAAGACGTCGCCGGGACGGTGAAGGAACTGATTGCCGAGGGCAAGGTGCATCGTTTCGGGCTGTCGGAGGCTGGCGTGAACACCATCCGGCGCGCGCACGCCGTCCAGCCGGTCACGGCACTCCAGAGTGAGTATTCCCTCTGGTGGCGAGAACCCGAGGAAGCAATCCTTCCCGTTCTCGAGGAGCTGGGCATCGGCTTCGTGCCGTTTTCGCCCCTGGGGAGGGGATTTCTCACCGGGGCGATCGATGCGGCAACCACCTTCGATGCCGGTGACTTCCGCAACACGGTGCCGCGGTTCTCGGCCGAGAACCGTGCGGCAAACCAGGTGGTTGTGGAACTCGTGCGCAGGTTGGCCGCACGCCAGGGTGCGACACCGGCCCAGCTTGCCCTGGCCTGGCTGCTCGCGCAACGCCCGTGGATTGTGCCGATCCCCGGTACGACGAGGCTGCATCGTCTCGAAGAGAATCTCGGCGCTGTTGGCATAACACTTACGCCGGACGACTTGCGAGAGATCGACACCGCCACGGCAGAGTTCACGGTGAGTGGGGATCGATATTCCGAAGGCGCGCAGCAGATGATCGATCGATGAGCGCCTTCGCCGTGCGGGCGGCCGTTCCCGCCGATATCGACGCGATCGGGCGACTCGGGGCGCTGCTGGTTGCCGAGCATCACGACTTCGACCGCCTGCGCTTCATCCCCGCAACAGCCGAGACGGCCCGTGGCTATGGCGCCTATCTCGGCACGCAGCTGGCTGAGCCGCAGGTCGTGGTGCTCGTTGCCGAAGACTCTGGGCAGGTGGTCGGCTATGCCTACGCGGGGCTGGAGGGGCACGACTATATGCAGCTGCGCGGCCCGGCCGGGGCATTGTACGACATTGTCGTGGAGCCGCGCTCACGCGGGAGGGGGATTGGTCGCGCGCTGCTGGATCGGGTGCTCGAGGAGCTCGCGGCTCGCGGCGCGCCGCGGATCGTGCTGTCAACGGCCGCGCCGAACGAAGCGGCGCAACGAATCTTTACCCGCGCCGGCTTCCGCCGCACGATGATCGAGATGACACGCGAGCTGGACGAATGACGCCCATCGCGTGACCCGGCTGGCACAACGGGTGCGCCTGGCGTACCCTTCAGGATGCGCCACACCGAACGTCATCGTACCGCACACATTGCCTGGCTCCGCGCCGCTGTCCTCGGCGCCAACGACGGCCTCATCTCCACCAGCAGTCTGGTCGTCGGGGTCGCTTCGGCCCAGGCAGGACGCGGTCCGGTCCTCCTCACGGCGCTGGCCGGGCTTGTCGCCGGCGCCCTTTCGATGGCCGCTGGGGAGTATGTCTCGGTGAGTTCACAGGCCGACACCGAGCAGGCCGACCTCACGCGTGAACGCCGTGAACTCGCCACGGAACCTGACGCCGAACACGCAGAACTCGCCAGCATCTATGTGAACCGGGGGCTTGCTCCCGAGCTCGCAGGCGAAGTCGCCACCCAGCTGATGGCGCACGACGCGCTGGGCGCGCACGCTCGCGACGAACTCGGCCTGTCGGAATCGAGCCTCGCCCGTCCCCTGCAAGCCGCCCTCGCATCGGCTGCCTCCTTCGCGACCGGTGCGGCGTTGCCGCTCCTGATCGTGCTGCTGCTCCCGATCACGGTGGTGGTGTCTGCAACCATCGGGGCGTCGCTGCTCCTGCTCGCAGCACTCGGAACCCTGGCGGCACGCCTCGGTGGGGCGCCACCCCTGCGAGGCGCACTGCGCGTCACCTTCTGGGGCGCCGTGGCGATGGGGGTCACGGCACTGATCGGGCGCCTGTTCGGTACGGTGGTGTAGCTACACGCGGACTCCGAATCCGCGGAACATGAAATACGCCGCGCCCACCAGACAGAGACCCGCCCAGAGATAGTCGAGCTTGAGCGGCTCCCTGAGGTACAGGAGGGAGAACGGGACGAACACCGACAGGGTGATCAGCTGTCCTTGTTCTTGTCGTCCCAGAGCATCGGCTCCCAGAGCTCCACCTTGTTCCCGTCGGGATCCAGGATCCAGGCGAACTTGCCATTCTCGTGTGATTCTGGGCCCTTCACGATCTCGACCCCGCCGGTACCGAGTTGCGCCAGCATCTCGTCGAGATTGTCGACCCGGTAGTTGATCATGAAAGAGGACTCGCTCGGGGCGAACCACTTGCTATCCTTCCCCGCGAGACTCCACACCGTCAGGCCCTTGTCCTCGGCGGTGTCGTCCGGCCACCTGAGGATCGCGCCGCCCCAATCTTCCGCGGGCATCCCCAGATGCTGCTGGTACCACGCAGCCAGTGCGGCATTATCGCCCTTGCTCTTGAAAAACACCCCGCCGATTCCGGTGATTCTTGCCATCGTTCCTCCTCGTGTGAGCTCATCGGGCGGGCGTATGTGCGCTCGACGCGGTGAGAGCGGACCATTCTCGGTTGAAGGTCGAGCTGTATTGCAGTCTGGAATCTACGTGCTTCTCTCGCGAGGATTGCGGCACATCACCGGCGCTTCTGACCGGCAGAGATCCGACGCACGAACGGGTGGGACGAGTTTCCTCGGCTTCAAAGTAACGGGCGGGAGTCGGACCGCGCTCCTACCGCTTGCGCCGAACGGCCGACTCCTTCGGCCAGTACACGAACTCGGGCTCGTAACAGGTCGCCTCGAGGTCGGCCAGTCGATCGCGGAGGAACGCCTGAGAATCGCTGACACCGGTGTTGT
>JAZJZU010000068.1:4982-7620 GCA_040389605.1 Gemmatimonadota bacterium | reverse complement strand
CGCCGCAGCAATGGTCGCGAGCAGGGCACCGCGCCAGTACATCTGCAGCCCCGAGAGGGCACTGGAGAAGGCCGCGCGAGCACCTTGGGTGGTGGAAGGCTTCATCGACGCCGCTCCCGTGATTGTCATCGGTCTGATACTGCTCTGTAACCCTGCCGCCAGACGCCGGCCACCTCGCAGACGGACATTCGAACAGGAATGTGTCACGCCCTCGTCGGGGGTCGCCGATGTATCGCACCTGCCTCTACTGTAGCCTCGACCTGGCCTCCAACACGATCATCGAGAGCCAGCCCGTTGGGCGTCGGCTCGCATTCGATGGCGCCCTGGGCCGGCTCTGGGTGGTCTGCCCGCAGTGTGCCAAATGGAACCTGGTACCGTTCGACACGCGACTCGAAAGCATCGACGCCTGCGAGGCGCTCTTCCGCGAGACCCGGGCGCGCTACTCCACCGATCATATCGGGCTCGCGCGACTCTCCGAAGGACTGGAACTGATCCGCATCGGGCCAGCGCTCAAGCCCGAGATTGCTGCCTGGCGTTATGGCGCGATGCTCAAGCGCCGGGAACAGCGTGCGTCGCAGCTCCCGTTCGTGGAACTGGTCCGCGGAATCCGGCGCGCCTTCCACCGGCCACACGTCCTGCGCGACCCCTGGACCGACAAGCTGGTGCAGGTCCCGCTCGCCGCCCTGCTCCACGCCACCCTGGCGGCAGACGAGCGCGGGAGCTGGCGACTGGAGGTCCCCTACCGCACTGGCCTCGAACGCCTCTTCGGCCCCCACGAACCGGCGCTCCCCAGTATTCGCGACGTCCCCTCACTGGGATTGTTCGACGGCGCCGATCTCTTTCCGACCCTCGGGCGGATCCTGCCGGCGCTCGGGCCCGGCGGGCGGCAGCCCGGTCAGGTCGCCGAGGCGCTGCGGCTGGTGGAATCGGCCCGTGACAGCGACCACCTGATGGAATATGTCGTGGGGCGGCCGCTCCGCTTTGCGACCCAGCGGCGCTACGTGGTTCGGGAGGTCCCCGAGGAGATTCGCCTGGCGCTCGAAATGAGTGCGCACGAGGAGACCGAGCGCCGTGCACTGGAGGGGGAGCTCAAGCTGCTCGAGCGGGAATGGAAGGCGGCAGAGCGGATTGCCAGGATCGCCGACCGACTGGCGGTGGGTGAGGAGCCGGCCTAGAATGCGCGGATCGTTCCGGACATTCACGCCAGCCCCGTATCCGATATGCCTGCAGTCACGATTGCCGATCTTCGTCACCACACCGGCCAGCCCGTCACCGTCCGCGGCTGGGTCACCACGACGCGCTCCTCGGGGAAGATCGCCTTCCTCGTCCTGCGCGACGGCTCGGGCTACCTGCAGGCCGTGTTCCCGCGGAACGAGATTGTCGAAGGCGCCTGGGAGCGGTTCGCGACGCTGACGCAGGAGACCACGGTGGCCGTCACCGGCACGGTGCGCGAAGACGCACGCTCCCCCGGCGGCTACGAACTCACCGCGAGCGACGTGACGGTGCTGGCGCCGAGCGTGGACTTTCCCATCAGTCCCAAGGAGCACGGCACCGCCTTCCTCTTCGAGCATCGGCATCTCTGGTTGCGCTCGCGCAAGCAGGTGGCGATCGCGCGGGTGCGCAACGAAGTCGAGCACGCCATCAGCGACTTCTTCTATCAGCGCGATTTCATTCGCGTCGATACACCGATCCTCACTGGCTCGATCGGTGAACAGGCGGGCGAGCTGTTCGCGACGGAATATTTCGATCTGGGGCAGGCGTACCTCGCGCAGACGGGTCAGCTCTACGGTGAAGCGGCGGCCGCTGCGCACGGCAAGATCTACACGTTCGGCCCGACCTTCCGCGCCGAAAAGTCCAAGACTCGTCGGCACCTGACCGAGTTCTGGATGATCGAACCTGAAGTGGCGTTCGCCGATTCGGAAGACAATATGCGGCTGCAGGAAGACTTCGTGGCCTTCCTGGTGGCACGCGTGCTCGAGAACCGGCAGGAAGAGCTCAAGGAACTCGAGCGCGATACGTCGAAGCTCGAGGCGATTACGACGCCGTTCCCGAGAATCAGCTACACCGATGCGATCGCCGCACTGCAGGCGCAGGGCAGCGACATCGAGTGGGGTGCCGACCTCGGCGCCGATGACGAAACCGCACTGGCCAAGGCGTACGACAAACCCTTGTTCGTGATGAACTATCCCAAGGCGTTCAAGGCGTTTTATATGAAGGAGAACCCCGACGATCCACGCACGGTGCTCAGCAACGACTGCCTGGCACCCGAGGGCTATGGCGAGATCATCGGGGGTTCACAACGCGAGGATGACTACGACAAGCTGCTGGCGCGCATCGAGGCGCAGGGGCTCGATCCGAAGTCCTACGGCTGGTACCTCGACCTGCGAAAGTACGGCGGTTTTGTCCACTCCGGCTTCGGCCTCGGCCTCGAGCGCACCGTGGCCTGGATCTGCGGGATTCCGCATATCCGGGAGGCGATTGCGTTCCCGCGGCAGATTCACCGGCTTTATCCGTAACAGCCGATGGGCGATGGGCGATGGGCGATGGGCGATCGGCGATGGGCCCGAATGTCATCCTGAGCGAAGCGAAGGATCTTCGGGCTTCGGAGTGCGATTCACAACCAGTCGCGCAGCAGAAC
>JAZJZU010000068.1:4030-4972 GCA_040389605.1 Gemmatimonadota bacterium | reverse complement strand
TCGCTTCGCTCAGGATGACAGGTTTGTCTCGCCCATCGATGATCGCCCCTCGCCCCTCGCCCCTCGCCCATCGATCATCCCTTCCGTTTCACCTCATCCCAGATCACATCCAGCTCCTCCAGCGTCGCCTCTCCCAATTTCACATTCCGTTCCGTTGCGATTCGCTCGACCTCCGCGAAGCGGTCGCGAAACTTGGCGTTGCTGCGTTCGAGTGCGGCGCCGGGTGAGACATTGGCCTTGCGCGCGAGATTGACGACCGCGAAGAGCAGGTCACCGATTTCGTCGCGCAGTCGATCCGCTGACGGGGCTGGGTGCACCAGCTCTTCTTCCACTTCGGCCAGCTCTTCGCGGATCTTGTCGAGCGGCCCCTGCACATCGGGCCAGTCGAAGCCAACCTCGGCCGCGCGCTCCTGCAACCGATACGCGAGCAGCAGTTCGGGCAGCGTCGCGGGGAGGCCGTCCAGGGTTCCGCGAGGAATGGCCGACTCCCTGCGCTTGAGTTCCTCCCATCCTGCGGACTCGCCGAGATCAAAGAGATGGGGGTGGCGGCGGCGCATCTTCGCCACCAGGTCGTCGGCGATGTCGTCGGGGGTGAACTCACCGTGCTCTGCGCCCAGCACGAGTTGCCAGGCCAGGTGGAGCATCAGGTCGGCCACTTCGCCCCGGATGGCCACGGGGTCGTCCGCGCCGAGGGCCGCGGCGAGTTCGTGGGCCTCCTCGATGAGGTAGGGCCGCAGGGTCTGCCGGGTCTGGATCCGGTCCCAGCTGCAGCGCTCTCGCAGGTCGGCCACCATACCAACAGCCCGTCCCAGCGGCGATTCGTTGGAAATCCTGCCTGCTGCCGGATTGGCTTCGTTTGAGCCGACAATGGTGTAACTGACGTCATTGCCGCCAATCTTGACCTTAACTGTGGATCCGATGCTTACAACGCTGTGGTTGCCG
>JAZJZU010000068.1:0-4020 GCA_040389605.1 Gemmatimonadota bacterium | reverse complement strand
CTTGCATCCATCCTCCCGGGGTCCTAGTCTCCGACCGTGCGCAAACCATTTACTCCCGATACCTCTCGCGCCTGGGTGGACGTCGACCTCGACTCCCTCGTCAGGAATGCGCGATCCTACGCCGCCCGGGTCGGCGTACCCCTGCTCCCGATGGTGAAGGCCGACGGCTATGGCCTCGGCGCCGTCGCGGTGGCCCAGGCCCTCGCCGAGACCGAGCCCTGGGGCTTCGGCGTCGCCACCGTCGATGAGGCGCGCGAGCTCTACGTCAACGGAATTCTCCGGCCCATCGTGATCTTCACGCCCCTCGCGCCAGACCTCATCGAGTACGTCAACGCGGTCGCAGCCCGGCCCGTGATCGGCGATCTCGAGGCACTGCGGGCGTGGATCGCGCAGGGCACCGGCCCCTTTCACGTCGAGATCGATACCGGAATGGCCCGCTCGGGTTTTCGCTGGGACGATCTCGAGAGCCTGCAGGAAGCGCGCAATCTGCTCTCCACGGCCCCGGGATGGGAAGGTGTGTTCACGCACCTCCATTCGGCCGAGCGGGATTCGGCTGCCACGGCGAGTCAGTGGCTCCGCCTCCAGGATGCCATCACGGCGCTCGGGCGTCGTCCGCCACTCGTGCACGCAGCGAACTCTGCTGCGGGGGCCTCGGGCTCGGCCTACTGCGGCACCCTGGCTCGCCCGGGCATTCACCTCTACGGTGGTCGCGTAGCGGGCTTTGATACCGTCAGGGTTGCGGCATTGCGGGCCCGGGTAGTTGCCGTCCGTCGACTCGCGATCGGCGACACCGTCTCCTATGACGCCACCTGGCGGGCACCGAACCCGACCACCATCGCGACCGTGGCGATCGGGTATGCCGATGGCGTCAGCCGTCGGCTGTCGAACGGCGGCGCGGCAGAACTGCTGGGCCAGCGCGTGCGAATCGTGGGTCGCGTGACGATGGACAACCTGATGCTCGATGCCGGGGAACTGCCCGTGGCAGTCGGAGATGTCGCGACACTCTTTGGCGGGGTCGTGACGCTCGACGAACAGGCAGCCCTCGCTGGCACAATCAGCTACGAACTTCTCACCACGCTCGGAAGTCGCCTTCCGCGCCGCTACCTGCCGAGAGAATGAACCAACACTTCGGATCGCTCATCCTTGGCCTTGCCGCCCAGGCCAACGCTGCTCTCGATGGGCAGCTTCCCGCAGGCGCCGAGCAGGCCGGGGCAGGGAACGCACGCCAGCTCGCGCAGGCATTGATCGACACCCTCGGTGCGCTCGAAGAGAAGACCCGCGGGAACCTCGACGCCGACGAGGCCAAGCTGCTCGAGCAGGCCCTGACATCGCTCCGATTCCGGTTCGCGACGGCCAAGGTCCAGTGACTCGTCGCGCCGCGCTGATCGTCCTCGATGGACTCGGTGTCGGGGAAGCGCGGGACGCTGCCGCGTACGGCGACGCGGGGAGCGCCACGCTCGGCCACGTGATGCGTGCCGGTCCCGCGCTGCGCCTGCCCAATCTCGAGCAGCTCGGGTTGGGGCGCTGCGGCGACAGCGGCATCACGGCCACCGACTCGCCCACGGCTGCGTCCGGTGTCGCGGAACCGAACTCACCGGGAAAGGACAGCACGACGGGGCACTGGGAGCTGTGCGGCGTGGTGCTGGAGCGCCCTTTTCCCACGTACCCCGACGGCTTTCCCCAGTCAGTCATCGACGAGTTCGCGGCACGCACTGGTCGCGGCGTGATTGGCAATGTTGCGGCGTCGGGTACGGCGATCCTCGAGCAGCTCGCCCCCGAACACCGGGCCACCGGGAAGTGGATCGTCTACACCTCGGCCGATTCGGTGTTTCAGATCGCCGCCCACGAAGAGATCGTGCCGCTCACAGAGCTCTATGCGGCCTGCGCGATCGCGAGGGAGCTGCTGGTCGAGCCCCACGGGGTGTCACGGGTGATCGCCCGGCCCTTCCGTGGGACGCCGGGGCACTGGCAACGGACCCCGAACCGGAAGGACTTTTCCAGCGCGCCCCCGGGCGACACCCTCCTCGATCGCCTCGCCGCGGCGCATATCCCTGTGGTCGGAGTCGGGAAGGTCGACGACCTTTTCGCCGGACGGGGCATCTCATCCATTCATACCCCCACGAACCGCGAGGCATACGAGCTGATCGAGGGGGGGCTGCTGGCGATGCGGCGCGGGCTGCTGTTTGCCAATGTGATCGAGTTCGATCAGAGCTGGGGGCACCGGAACGACGTGGCCGGCTTCCGGGGAGGACTGGCTGAGCTCGATCTCTGGATTCCCCGCCTCCTGCGGCAGGTTCGGGAAGAAGACCTGATTATCTTCACGGCCGACCACGGGAATGATCCGACGACTGCTTCGACGGACCACGCCCGTGAGCGAGTACCCATCCTCGCGGTGGGCCCTCGCGTCCAGGCGGTGGATCTGGGCGCCCGCAACAGTTTTGCGGACGTCGGGCAGACCATCGCCGAATTTCTCGGTGTGCCGCCCCTGGCAGCCGGGACCTCGTTCCTGAGCGAGATCTGGACTGAATGACTGATTTGCGGATTGCGGCCGACGCCGCCCGAGCACGCGCCTACGCCCCGTATTCCGGCTTCCACGTCGGTGCGGCGCTGGAAACCGAGGAGGGGGTCATCGTCACCGGGTGCAACGTGGAGAACGCCTCGTTCGGGCTGACCATCTGTGCCGAACGCAACGCGGTCGCCGCCGCAGTGGCGGCGGGCCACCAGCGCTTTGTGCGGATGGCGCTCGTGAGCGACGCCCCTGAACCGGTGGCGCCCTGCGGCGCCTGCCGACAGGTGCTTGCAGAGTTCGGGCTGGACTGGACCATCGACAGCTTTGCCGGGACGCACCACGCCAGCTGGACCGTGGGTGAGCTGATCCCGAATTCCTTCAATCGTGACGTGCTGCAGTGAATCGCTGGTCATCGCTGGTCTTCGCCCTGGTCATTGCGCTCAGCGCCTGCACCCAGAAGCTCACTACGCCGGCCGATTGCCCCGCGCTCTGCCCGGGCGGTCAGTCGGCGTTCCGGGACACCATCATCGACGCGGTGATCGGTCAGGACGCGAGCTATTCGGGTTACTCCGGCCTGCTCGACGCGGCCTCGCTCCCGCTCGGCAACGGCGGGGGCTACGGCGATTCGCGTGCCGTCATCAAGTTCTTCGGCGTCGGTGACTCGATCCTGGTGCGCGATACCCAGCGGACCTTCACGACCGACTCCGTCCAGATCCTGCTCGCACTGCAGGCGCGCGACACCACGGTCAACGACCTTGCGCTGGAACTGTACCGGTTGCCGCGCACGCTGGATACGCTGGCGAGTTTCGCCACCATCGACGCATTGATGGTGCCCGCGAACCTGATCGGCACCATCGCGATTCCCAACGGGGTCAAGTCCGGTGGGATGCGGCTGACGCTGACTGGCGCCGACCTGGACCGGATCGCCTTCACCGAAGCCGACAGCACGCGACTCGCGATTGGCGTGAAGCTGGTGGGGCCGTCGGCGGCCGGAGTGCGCATCGGATCACTGCTCGCTGGCAGCGAGTCGCCGCTCTTCTCGAGCTATGTCCACGTCGCCATCGCCGACACCGCGCTTCAGCAGCAACTCATCAATCGCAATCCGCTCCAGAACTTTTCGGTTGGTCCTCCCGAGGCACCGCCCGGGCCTGACATTCTGCAGGTTGGCGGCTTTCCCGCGGCACGGAGCTTCCTGCGGTTCGCGTTGCCGCCGTACATCCGGGACTCGGTCCAGATCGTCAGGGCCACACTCGAGCTGACACTTGCGACGCCGCTCTTCGGCATTCCCGGCGACAGCACGAGTTTCGATGTGCGCGCCGTACTCGCCGACCTCGGCCCCAAGTCTCCCGTGGCGAGCAATGTCTTCGGCACGACTTCCATCCGACCGGGTGAATCGACCATCGCCGTTGAAATGGTGCCCGTGGTGCAGACGTGGCAGGGGACGACGCCGCTGCCTTCGATCATTCGTCTCGGCATCGGCCTCGAAGGCGCAACATTCATCACACCGATGA
>JAZJZU010000067.1:15565-19032 GCA_040389605.1 Gemmatimonadota bacterium | reverse complement strand
GCTCCCACCGCCAGCGCCACGAGCAGCAGCAGAGCGCGCGCGCGGCTCACGGCTGCGCCAGCCCCAGCGCCATGAGCGCGCCAATCGGTGGCTCCGGCTCTGGCATCCTCTCGGGACGCAAGCGCATTGCCACGAGGCCGCCCACCGTCTCGCGATCGATCGCGCCGGTGATCTCGAGCCCGCTGAGCTTGGCCGTTTCGGCAGCGAGCAGGCCGAGATCGCCGCCAGTGGCCCGGAGCAGGTGTTCGCGCGCATCAGGCTGGAGCGTGATCCCGGCTGCGGTGAGCCGTTCGTCGAGCCAGGCGTCGAGGGCGTCGCCCACCAGGGCCGTGCAGGGCACGGTGGTGCAGTGCTGGGCGAGATCGGCATCGGGATCGTCGTCGTTACCCTGGACGATGATCAGCACCGTCTCGGGGGCGGGCCGTTCGAGGTAGCGCACGGCAGGCTGCTTGGCCTTGCTCTTCCGCTTCCAGGCCTCGACATCGCGCAGCACGACCACGCGTCGATCGGCCATCATCGGCAGTGTGGCGCAGGCTGCGGCGAGCTGGTCGGGTTCGGTCTGCTGCGCGGAGAGATAGTCGAGGTTGAAATCCCGCAGGCCTGGATCGAGAAGCTGGCCGAGCAGCAGCGCCAGCGCTTCATCCTTGAGAATGCCCTCGCTCCCGTGGAGGTAATACGCTGGCGCGGGATTGCCCTTCGCGAGGGCACGGCGCAGCTGGTCAGGAGAGAGGCGAGGCATCTACGGAATCTAAGGGCGTCTACCGCCGCCGGACGAAGGCGTCGGTGTAAAGCAGTGCCGAGAGGGTCTTGCAGTCGGTGATGGCGCCAGCCTGCACCATCGCGAGGGCTTCCGACCACCGCAGCGGATGCAGCGCCAGTACCTCGTCTGCCTCGTGTGCCGTGGCGCCCGGCGTGAGGTCCGCAGCGAGATAGAGATGAATCACTTCATCGGTGAACCCTGGTGTGGTCCAGATCCGGGTGAGTCGGTCGAGCCTGCCGCAGCGGTACCCGGTCTCTTCGGCCAGTTCGCGGTGTGCCGTCTGGTCGGGATGTTCCTCGCCATCGCGCCGACCGGCCGGGATTTCGAGCAGGTAGTCACCGGTGGCGTGACGGAACTGGCGGATCAGCAGAATGCGGGGGTCAGGCGCCGCCGGATCGTCGAGAAATGGCAGCACAGCCGACGCGCCCGGATGCCGGAGCATCTCGAGCTCGCCAACGTTGCCATTGGGGAATTCCACCGTGTCGACGTCGAGCGAGACGACACGACCGGAATACACGCGAACTGTGGATAGGAGTGTCATTCCTAAAGATAGAGACGAGAGATGGGAGACAAGCGACTGGCGCTGTCATCCTGAGCGGAGCGGCCGTCAGGCCGCGCAGTCGAAGGAGCTGGTCTCGACGGCGAGAGGGTGCTCCCTCGACTCCGCCCGCTTCGCGGGCTTCGCTCAGGATGACAACCTCCCGGCACTCATCTCTTCCGCTCAGGATGACAACCTGCGGGCTCTCATCTCTCGTCTTTCGTTTCCCTAGTACGTCTGTACCTCGATGGGCCCCAGGTTCAGCTTCTCGATCCCCGGCCTGATCCTGGCCAGGTCACCCACGATGACGACCGTCAGGTGGCCCGGGTCGATGTGGGTGCGCGCGACGCGCTCCACGTCGGCCGCGGTGACGCGGCTGATGGCGTTCAGGTCCTGGGTGATTGCCGAGAGCGGTCGGCCGAAGAGCACACTGCTCGAGAGCGCACCAGCGATCTGGCCGGCGGTCTCGTAGTCGCCGAGCGATCCCAGCACGACGTAGTTGCGGGCGCGATCGAGCTCCACCGGCGTCACGGATTCGGTGCCGATCTTGCGAAGTTCGCGGAAGAAGACGATCAGGGAGGAATCGGTGACATTAGTGCGGACATCCGATCGGGCGAGGAACGGACCGGGCACGGGTGCAAAGGAGAATCCGCTGCCGGCGCCATAGGTGTAGCCGAGCTGCTCGCGGAGCAGGTCGTTCAGTCGCGCGGAGAAGGAGCCACCGAGGATGGTGTTCATCACCGTCACGGCGGGATAGTCGGGACTGTCGCGACGCATTCCTGGTGCGCCAATCCAGATGACCGACTGCGCGGCGTCGGGCTTGTCGACCAGGATGATCCGCGTGGTCGATGCCGCGGGGTTGACCGGAACCGGAGCCTTCACGAGTGGCGTGGCGGGCGGCGTCCAGCCTCCGAACGCGCTCGTGGCCCACTGACGCGCCTCGGCGAGCGACACGTCGCCGGTGAGAATCAGGGTCGCGTGCCGCGGATCGGCGGCCCGATTCCAGTAGTTGCGCACCGCGGCCGAATCGAGCGCTGCGGTGCTCGCCGAATCTCCGGAGAGATCAACGTGATAGGGATGCCCCGCGGGGAAGAGGTTGCGGTAGAACACCCGCGAGGCGACCTGACCCGGTGAATCCTTGGCGCGGAGCAGGGCGGCCTGCCGCAGGTCGCGCTCCCGCTTGACGTCGGCGCTACGGAAGGTCGGTCGCAGCAGCACATCGGCCAGCAACGCAAAGCCTTCGGCCACCGAGCGCTTGGGGACGGAGAGCGTGAGCGAGGTGTTGTCCCACCCAGCGCCGGAGTTCAGCCGCGCGCCGATGAAGTCGGCCGCCTCGGAGAGTTGCAGGGCAGTGCGGTTGCCAGCGCCCTCGGTGAGCAGGCTGGCTGCGAATGTCGCGAGTCCCGGCGCGACGCCCCGTGCCCGGGCACCGCCATCCACAATCAGTCGCGCTTCGACCAGCGGAACCTCGGCATTGCGGACCACCATCAGGCGGAGCCCGTTGGGAAGCTGGGCCTGCTGCACCGCCGGCACCACAAGTGTGGGAGTGGTGCCGAGGGCGGGAGCGGTGACGACCTGCGCAGAGGCCATCGTGGCACAGACGATTGCGAGGCCTGCGGCAGCGGTGAGGCGATGGCGCATCGAGAGGAGAGTGTTCACGGCGTGACCCTCCGGACAGCGGCGAGTTCACGCTTCCCCTGTGGCACCACGGAGACGATGGCTCGCGGTCCGATCAGGTAGCGCGAAACGACGCGCTTGATGTCGTCTGCGGTCACGGCGCGGAGCTGGTCGAGGTCGTGCTGGAAGCCATCGGGCACGCCTGTCTCGTAGTAGTAGCGATTCAACTGGTCGGCCTTCCCTTGAACGGTCTGGATCCGGCGAATGAAGGACGCCTCGATGGAATTGCGTGCCTGCTGCAACTCGCGATCGGTGGGGCCCTGGTCGGCGAGCTTGCGCAACTCGTCATCAATCGCGCGCTGCAGCTCGGGAAGCGCGTGACCGGGGCGAGCGGTGGCGATCACGCCGAACTCGCCGGCGAGCCGCTTCGCGTCGGGGCCCGCGTTGACGCTTGATGCGGTCTGATCGTTGTAGACGAGGCGCTGAATCAGGCGGGAATTCTTGGCTCCGCTGAGGATGTACCCCGCGACCTCGAGCGCGGCATCGTCGGGA
>JAZJZU010000067.1:3868-15555 GCA_040389605.1 Gemmatimonadota bacterium | reverse complement strand
AGCTCCCGACTTCACCGATTCGAAATTGTAGTAGAGCCGGGGCAGCTGCACCCGGTCTTCGAGCACGACGGCCGTGTCGGCGGTGAGCTGTGGCTGCACCGGTGCGGGACGCTCGATGGCGGGTCCACGAGGGATGGCGCCGAAGTAGCGTCGCGCCAGCGCCAGGACGGAGTCACGCCGGACCGCGCCGGCCACGGTGATCACCGCGTTGTTGGGCGCGTAATAGGTGCGGAAGAAGCCCTTGACGTCTTCGAGGGATGCGGCAGAGAGATCGGCCATCGAGCCGATCACCGGCCAGCTGTAGGGATGCGAGGCCGGGTACATCAGCCGGGGCATCACATCGGCCACCATTCCGTAGGGCTGGTTCTCGTAGCTCTGCCGGCGCTCGTTCTTGACGATGTCGCGCTGGGCATCAACCTTGGCCGAATCCATCGTCGGGAGGAGCCACCCCATTCGATCGGCGTCGAGCCAGAGCATCAGCGGCAGCGCCGACACTGGCCCGGCCTCGTAGTAATTGGTGCGATCCTCGGTGGTGGAACCGTTGTTGTCGGCCCCCGCAGCCTCCAGCAACCGGTCAAACTGCGGGTACGGGGCGTGTTCCGAGCCCATGAACATCAGGTGCTCAAAGAGGTGGGCAAAGCCGGTCCGGCCGGGCTTTTCAGAGCCCGAACCGACCCAGAACCAGGTGTTCACGGTCACGATGGGCGCCGAGGCGTCCTCGTGGACAATGATCCGAAGTCCGTTGCTGAGCGTATCTACGGTGGCGGGTACCGAGATGCCCTGCGCCTGAAGCGCAGACCCGGTGAAGAGGGCCAGGGTGGCGAGGAGGATGCCTGATCTCATCGGCTGAGTGACTCGTCGAAAGAAGGGAAGACGTCGACGCGGCGGTCGACCTGACGAAACCTACGTGATTCGACCTCCCCGGTGTCAGTATTACCGGTGGGGAAACAACTGGAGGATGATACGATGACCCGGAACGTTGCAGGAATGGCTCGCGCTGCCTTGGCGGCCGGCGCCGTGCTGATCGGCCTGGCCCCGGCCCTGCCCGCCCAGACCAGCGCTGGCAGCTCCACGGCCCCGGTCGTGAGGCGTTTCGTCAAGCCCAGCGAGGCCGAACTGAAACGGAAGCTCACACCCGAGCAGTATGCCGTCACGCAGCAGGATGACACGGAACGGCCGTTTCACAACGCCTACTGGGACAACCACGAGGCGGGGATCTATGTGGACGTGGTCAGTGGTGAACCGCTGTTCAGTTCCCGGGAAAAGTACGACTCCCGCACCGGGTGGCCTTCCTTCTGGGCGCCGCTCGACCCGAAAAACGTGAAGCAGGCCGGCGCGCACACCCTGGCGATGGGCTGGACCGAGGTCCGGTCGACCCACGGCGATTCCCACCTGGGCCACATCTTCACCGACGGGCCCGAGCCCACCGGGCTGCGCTACTGCATCAACTCGGCGGCGCTGCGGTTTATCCCGGTGAACAGGCTCAAGGCCGAAGGGTACGGAGAGTATCTCAGCATCTTCAAGAAATAGGATCGATGATCGATCATCGATGATCGATACCTGCTAGAGCTCGCACTTTTCTCCGTGGGCGGGCACGTGCACCTCGCCCACGCCTTCTTCTTCGAGCAGCGCCTTCATCGCAATCAGCCCTTCCGGTTCGCCGTGGACGCAGAAGGCGCGGCGGATCGGGCCGCCGAGGTTCCTGACCCACTGCCGCAGTTCATCGCGACCCGCGTGGGCCGAGTAGCCGTCGATGGTCGCGACTTCGGCGGCCACGGCGTAGGACTCGCCGAGGATGCGGACTTCCTTCGCGCCCGCCTGGAGCCGTGAGCCAAGGGTATACGAGGCCTGGAAGCCGACGAACAGCGCGCAGTTCCTGGGATTGCCGATGTTGTTCGCGAGGTGGTGAAGGATGCGTCCCGACTCGGCCATTCCTGACGCCGAGATGATGATGGCCGGGCCCTGCAGGGCATTGAGCGACTTCGACTCCTCGACACTCCGGACGAACCGCACCAGGTGGGTGTCGAAGATCTTCGGGTCGTTGCGAATGAAGGCCTCGGTGTCATCGAAGAGTTCCGGGTGCATCCGGAAGATGTCGGTGGCTTCGACCGCCAGCGGGGAATCGACGTAGATCGGCACCTGCGGAATCTTCCCCTCACTGGCCAGTTCGTGCAGCGCGTAGACCAGTTCCTGGGTCCGGCCGACCGCGAACGACGGCACGATCACCTTGCCCCCACGCGCGGCCACCCGATTCACGACCTCGGCGAGGTTGGCCGACGCACCGCTGGTCGTGTCGTGATTCTTGCGCGCATAGGTGCTCTCGATGATCAGTGTATCGATGGGCCCCGTGGGGCCTTCAGGATCGCGAATGATGGGCTGCCCCCAGCGGCCGATATCTCCGGAGAACACCAGCCGATGCGGCGTGCTGCCACCGATGCGCACTTCCACATTGGCGCTGCCGAGGATGTGGCCGGCATCGCGGAAGGTGACGGTGAGGTCGCCTGCCACGGAAAAGGGCCGGTGATACGGATGTGCCTCCATCAGTTCCTGGACGCGAATGGCATCTTTCTGGGTGTAGAGCGGCGCCGATCCCGGGAGTGCGCGCCCCTTCTTCTGCAGCCAGCGGAAATCGCTTTCCTGGATGTGCGCCGAATCGGCGAGCATTATGGCGCAGAGGTCACGCGTGGCCGGCGTGGCAAAGATGTCCTTGTCGAACTGGTGCGCCGCGAACAGCGGCAATCGGCCGGCGTGATCGATGTGCGCGTGCGACAGGATGATGGCGTCGAGCTGGCGCGGGTCGTACGGCAGGGTGGCGTTGAGCGCGTTGGATTCGGCGCGCTTGCCCTGGAACAGCCCCGCGTCGAGTGAGACGCGATGCCCGCGCCATTCCAGCAGGTGACAGGAGCCGGTGACCTGGCCTGCGGCGCCCCAGAAGGTGATACTCGGTCCGCTCATCAGAAGAACCCTCTCAGGACAATCACCGGGAGCTTGGCCGCCTCGGCGAGGAGGTAGCCGAGTTCGGTGCTGAAGTCCCGTGAAATGGGAGACGTGCTGGTGGGGGAAGTGTAGGCCACGAGGCCGAGACGACGGGCCTCGAGCCGGAGCCGTGCGAGGTGAAACGGATCACTCACCAGGATCACGTGCTCGCGACCGGCACCGTGGAGATACTCCGCCACGGCATCCATCGAGCCGGCGGTCGTGTGTCCCTCGGGCTGCACGACCACGCTGCGCGCCGGGATTCCCGCGGCCACGAGATAGCGCTGACTCGCGGTGGCTTCGCTCATCCGGTCGCCCTCGACGATTCCGCCAGTCACGACGATCAGGTCGGCGTAGTTGCCGCGGTACAGGGCGGCAGCGTGGTCGAGCCGGGCCTGCAGCACTTGCGAGGGGCGACCGTTGTACTGGGCGGCACCGAGCACCACGATGGCGTCGGCGTGCGTGCGCTGGTCGAGGCGCGAGACGAGCAGGACGACCAGGAAGGAGAGGAGGTAGAGTCCGCCGATTCCGATCGCGATTGCGGCGAGCCATCGCCGGGTGGCGAGCGTCAGAAGGGGAACGACTCCCCCTCGCGCGGGACAATCACGTCGCGTACTCCCTCTTCACGGAGAATGGTCACCATCATCGCGACGGCGAGGTCGTCGCCGTGCACCACAAAGGCCCGCTTGATCGGCCCGCCGAGCGCGCGGATCCACTGGCGCATCTCCTCTCCCCCCGCGTGACCAGAATAGGCAGCGAGGGTTTCGACCGCGGCCCTGCGCTCCACGGCCTGCCCCTCGATGGTCACCTGCGCGGCACCATCCTGCAGCAGGCGCCCGACGGAGCCCTCTTCGAGGAAGGACAGGAAGAGGATGGTATGCCGGACATCCTCGAGGCAGCGGCGCAGGTGATGTGCGGCGCGCCCGGCGTCACCACTTTCGCCGGTCGCGACGATGATGGCCGGCCCGTCGATGGCATCGAGCCGGGCGCGCGCAGCAGCGTCGCCTATGTAATGGAGCAGCGATTTGTCGAACGCTCCGCCCTCACCCTGATATGCCTCGGCCCCGCGCGCGATGGACTCGGGGTGGAGCCGGATCATCGTCGGGAGGCAGACCGGAGTGGGCGTGTCCATCCAGATCGGAAGTTCGGGAATCCGGCCATCGCGCCAGAGTTGCTGCACGGCCCGAACGAACTCGTGAATCGGCCCGAGCGACGAGGCCGGGACGATCACCTGACCACCACGCGCCACGGCGTCGTTGATCAGGGCCGCGAGCTGGTCGGACGCCTCGCTGAACGACGGATGCTCTTCGTGGGCAAAGGGCGAACCGAGAATCAGGGTGTCAATCTCACCGGGTGCGGCCTCGGGGTCACAGAGCAGCGGCGAACCGGGACGGCCCACACACCCGGAATAGACAATGCGATGCGAGCCACCTTCCCCGGTGCGGAGTTCAATGGACGCCGAGCCGAGGACGTGACCGGCGTCGGCGAACTCGAAGACCAGGTTGCGCCGCAGGTGGAGGGGACGATGATAGGGCTGGCCCACGAAGAGCTGCTGGGCGGCCACGACATCGCCGAGGTCGTAGAGTGCGTCCTTGCCCCGGGCGGCCTGACCGAGCGCGGCCTCGGCGAGAAGAATCGCGGCCATATCGCGTGCGCCCGGCGTGGCGTAGATCGGTCCCTTGTAGCCGTGGCGCACGAGCTGAGGCACGCGACCGGCATAGGCGAGGCCCGCCTGCGAGAGCAGGAGGGCGTCGACTCGTGCGGGGTCGAGCGGGAGGTCGCGATTCTTCGCGAATGCCTGCGCCACGTCGCCCTGGAAGAATCCGGCGTCGAGGAGCACGCGGGCACCCGCGGCCTCGAGCAGCATCATCGAGCCGGTCGCGGTGGCGGCACCGCCAAAGAATGTCAGCGTACGAGGTGCGCTCATTTGGTCCCGAAGAGTCGGTCCCCGGCATCGCCAAGCCCGGGGAGAATGTACCCGCTGTCGTTCAGGCCGCGGTCCAGCGCCGCGGCGTAGATCGGAACATCGGGGTGCGCGGTCGTAAAGGTATCGACCCCCTCAGGGGCCACCACGAGACAGAGCAGGACGAGGTCGGCGGCTCCGGCCTGCTTCAGCTCGGTCACGGCCGCGACCGCCGACCCTCCGGTGGCGAGCATCGGGTCGAGGACGAAGAAGCGATGGTCCGCCACCGGCGTCGGAACCTTGAAATAATACGATACCGGCTGGAGGGTCTCGTGGTCGCGGTAGAGCCCGATGTGGCCGACCCGCGCGTTGGGGATCAGCTGGACGATTCCTTCGACCATTCCGAGGCCAGCCCGGAGGATGGGTACCAGCGCCACCCGGGGAGCGACTCGCTCCCCCTGGGTGGTCTCCAGGGGAGTGACGACCTCGATCGGTTCGGTGCGCAGGTCCCTGGTGACCTCATAGGTCATCAGGGCGGCGATCTCACCGACCAGCGACTTGAAGTCCCGGGACGAGGTGCCGACATCGCGAAGCAGGGCGAGCTTGTGCCGGATCAACGGATGGTCGAGTACCGTCAACCCGCGGCGCGGAGAACTGACCATAGGTATAAGGTCACGCGGGTTGGGGCGCTTCGCAATGCGGCGACTCGAGCCCGGAGGTGGCCGACGTCGCAGCGTGGCCTGATTACGGAAGGCCGAACGGCCGATATATTCAGGCGTCACCCGCATACTCCTTCCCGTTCGAGGCTCCAATGCGCCGCTCCATCGTGTGGCTCCTGCTCCTTTCCCTCGTTCCCGTCGCCAGCCAGGCCCAGGCCAACCCGTTCAAGACCAGGCTGAAGGGGCTGCCGAGCTATACCGTGGAGTACAGCTACGGCGGAGATATGACGGGTACCGGGCGCACCACCTCGGGCGACGATCGTTTCGCCACGACGCAGACCCGCACCGGCAAGTTCTTCGGCAAGACCAGCACGACGTCCACCTGGTCGATGACCGATCCCGAATACATCTGGACGGCCGACCTCGACAAGAAGAATGGCGTCAAGTCGGTCAATCCCCTTCCGTCGATGGCGAAGGCCTACGACGACCTCGACCGCGACGCCAAGGCGCGCTTTGCCTCGAACATCAAGGAAATGATGCAGTTCGTCACCCGTGCCTTCCCGGGGATTCCCTTTGAGGGGGAGAAGAAGGGCACCCGGACGTATGCGGGCGAAAGCTGCGAGTTGACGGAAATGGGGAGCTTTTCATTCTGCACGATGAAGTCGGCGCCGGTGGTGCTCTACTCGTCGGGAAGTTTTCTCTGCGTGAATTTCGAGGAGACGGCCACGAAGGTGAGCCGCACGAGTGACCCCACCCTGTTCGAGCCGCCGGCCGGCATCAAGTGGACCGAGAATCTCGATCGCGCCCGCGCCGACTCCGGTGCGCGAGCGATGGTGGCGCAGCTCGCATCACAGTCGCTGGCCGATTCCCTCGCGAAGGCCAGGGCGGAAATGGCGAAGGCGAGCGAGGGGAATCCCGGGGCCGCGTCCGCGCCGGAAATGACGGCCGAGCAGCAGAAGCAGATGTGTGATGCCATTAAGAACTTCTCACTCTCGACCGCGATGAACAACGCGATGAAGAGCGCGCTCAATGAAGCGAAGAATGAGGCGATCAAGGGCGCCGTGGACGGTGCGGCGAACAAGGTCAAGCGTGGCCTTGGTGGATTGATCCGGCGGCCGTGATTTCCCTGCGCGCTGCAGCGGCATTCCTCGTGGCGGCGCTCGCGGGCTGCGGAGCGCCGCCGCCGGCGTTCACGCCCGAGCATCGCGCGGCCCTCGCCGACAGCGTCACCGCCGCGCTGGAGAGCTATCGTGCGGCGTTCGTGGCGCGCGACTTCGATCGCGCGGTCGGGTTCTACTCCGACGATCCCCAGTTTCGCTGGTACGAAAACGGTGAATTGCGGTATGGCTCCACGGCCGCGCTGGCCGGGGCCCTGCGCGCCATCGGCGCGACCGTGCGGTCGCTGGAACTGTCGTATTTCGAGACCACGGTGACGCCGCTCGCGCCAGGGGTTGCCGCCGTGTCGACCCGGTTTGTCGAAAAGGTGGCCGACACGGCCAATGCGCTGCACGGCTTTGCCGGAGTCTTTTCCGCGACGATGGTCCACGCCGATTCGGGATGGCGATTTCTCGTGGGACACACCTCGATCGTGGTGCCGGAGCCCAGCGCAAAGCCCAGGTGACTTGCCGGGGTAGTCCCGACGGCCCGGAGCGGCTAGCGTTCAGTATGGCTGATACCGAGAAGACTCCAATGGCGACCGCCCCCGATCCGATCGGGCAGCGGATGTTCAAGGCACGCAACATCCTGATTTCGGGTGAGATCGACCAGGATGTCTCCGAGAAGGTGATGGCGCAGCTGCTCACGCTCTCCGCCGAATCGGCGACCGACCCGATCACCATCTACATCAACTCGCAGGGTGGTCACGTCGAGGCCGGCGACACCATCCACGATATGATCCGCTTTGTCACCCCGAAGGTCCGGATCGTCGGAACCGGCTGGGTGGCGAGTGCCGGGGCCCTGATCTACGTGTCGGTGCCGCGCGAGGATCGCTACTGCCTGCCCAACACCCGCTTCCTGCTGCACCAGCCGGCGGGTGGAATGGGCGGCACGGCGTCCGATATTGCCATCGAGGCACGGGAAATCGTCAAGATGCGTGAGCGGCTCAACCAGATTTTCGCGCGGGAAACTGGCCAGAGCGTGGAGCGGATCGAGGATGATACCCACCGGAATTTCTGGCTCGGCGCGGAGGAGGCGAAGGCCTACGGACTGGTCGGGAATATCATTTCCAAGCAAACCGACTTGCCGTAGCCGCGCGGCCAGGCGCGTTCTGCCAGAAGGTCTGGCGCAAAGCGACGATTGGAGCTAACCTCACGGGTGCGGTTCGGTTCCTAGCCCCCCTGCGAGGTTCCACAGGTGTTTACGTCTCGTCTTTCCGGAGTAGTGCGCGGCCAGGATGGTCGCCCAGTCCGCAGTGCAGAACTCACCCTGCTGCCCCTTGGCCTGCGCGCCATTTCGGGCGTCGCGGGTGAGTTCGCGTTTGTGATCCCCAGTGGCGGTCGCTTTACGCTTCACGTCGCGGCGGCCGGACACGTCCCGGTGTCGTTCGAGGAGCTCGACCTTCCGCGCGGTGCCGTGATGCGTCAGGAAGTGAGCCTGACGCCGCGGCAGCCCACTCCGGTCACCCGGGTGTGGCGCGACGGGATGGCCCACCGGGCCTCCGTCCGGTAGCTGCCGTGTCGGGATCGCTGCCCGACTTCGCCGACCATTTCTCTCCGGTGGCCGCGACCTACGCGGCCTCCCGGCCCGGCTATCCCGACGCGCTGTTCGACTGGATTGCCAGGGTGGCACCGGCGCGCGAGGTGGTCTGGGATTGCGCCTGCGGCAGTGGACAGGCAACCGCCTCGCTGGCCGCGCGCTTCGAGCTCGTCGTGGCGACCGATGCGAGCGCCGAGCAGCTCTCTCACGCCCCACCCATTCCCAGGACGGTCTGGAAGCGTGCCGTCGCGGAATCGAGTGGACTCCCCGCGGCATCGGTTGACGCCGTGACCATTGCCCAGGCGCTTCACTGGTTTGATTTCGACGCGTTCTGGGCCGAAGTGCGGCGCGTGGTGCGGCCCGGCGGCGTGCTGGTCGCGTGGACCTACGGTCCCCAGCGCATCGACGATCCCGCCATCGACCCCATCCTCAACCGCTTCGCGAACGGGGAGGTGGGTCCCTGCTGGCCGGCCAACCGGCGACACGTCGATTCGGGCTACGCCACCATCGATTTCCCCTTTCCTCGGCTCGACCCGCCATCTCTGGAACTGGAAGTGAGCTGGACCCTGGAGCAGATGCTCGGGTATGCGCGCTCCTGGTCGGCGACTCAGCGATACGTCGCCAGTTACGGAAGCGACCCGGTGGAGGCGCTCGCCGAGGCGCTTCGGCCACACTGGGGGTCACGAACGCTCGTGGTGCGCTGGCCGCTCGCGATCCTCGCGGGTCGGGTCGACGCCGTTGGCACACCCTGAGCGCTGGCGTGGTGAGCCCGGCAGTGGCATCGTTGTGCTTCCTCTCGCCGTGAGATCCTGATGCGCCGTCTGCCGTTTGCTGCCCTCCTGCTGGTTGCACCCCTCGCGCTCCACGCTCAGGCGGCCGTTCCGCCGGCCGACAGGCAGATCGCCCTTGCCGTGCTCCCGTTGCCGGAAGAATTCCGCGCCGATGCCACGGTCCTGGGATACAGTGCCGATGGAAAGCTGGTCACGCTGCGCGCGGGCACCGGTGCGATGACCTGCCTGGCCGACGATCCGAAGGCGGCCAATTTTCACGTCGCGTGTTATCACAAGTCGATGGAGCCGTTCATGGCGCGCGGGCGCGCACTCCGCGCGAAGGGTGTGACTGGCGACAAGGTCGACACGGTGCGGTTTGCCGAAGTGAAGGCTGGAAAGATCAGGATGCCGAAGCAGGCGGCGCTCTGGTCGATCTCGGGCGACTCGACCGTCGCGAACGTCGAGGCGGGCACGGTGAGTGCTGGCGCACGCGCGCTGTATGTGGTGTATATGCCCTACGCCACGCCAGCGTCGACGGGGCTGCCGGCCACACCGGGGCGGGGCTCGCCGTGGGTGATGTATCCCGGTACACCCAAGGCGCACATCATGTTCATTCCGGTGATGTAGTGCCGGCGTGATCCGCGACGGAACGCTCGACGACATCGACGCAGTGCTCGCGTTGCACCAGGCCGTGGCCAGCCGCAACGGCACGCTCGCGCGCGCGAGTGACGAGATCACCAGGGACGCAACCGAGCGGACGGTGGAGAGGAGTCTGGCCACCGGCGTCTTCCTGGTGGCGCTCGACGACGGCGCGCTGATCGGCGCCATCGAGTGCTATGTGCTGGGCCCACGTCAGTTTGCCCACGTGCTGGGCGAGCTGACAGTGGCGGTGCACCCGGAACATCAGGGGAAGGGTGTGGGGCGCGAGCTGTTCCGGCGGATGCTCGACCGGATCATCGCGACGCGACCCGATATCACGCGCGTGGAGCTGATGGTACGAGGCGACAATGAGGGTGCCCAGCGCCTCTACCGCTCGCTCGGCTTTCGCGATGAGGGGCGACTGGTGGGCAGGGTCTGCCTTCCCGACGGAACGATACTCGACGATGTCGCGATGGCGTGGCATCGACCTGACCATCCGAAGCTACCGAGGAGCTGATGTGCATTGACGCAGTGCGAGTCTGTCTGGTCCGTGACCTCAAGGGGCTCGGCGCCGAGCTTGAGGGCTATCACGACGACGCCTCCGTGTGGCAGGAACTGCCGGGCTTTGCCAATTCGACGGGAACGCTGGTGCTGCACTGCTGCGGCAATCTCCGGCACTTCGTCGGCTCGATCCTTGGCGGCAATGGCTATGTGCGGGATCGCGAGGCGGAATTTTCGACGCGCGGGGTGCCGCGAGCGGAGCTGCAACGGTTGCTCGCCGTCACGCGTGATGAAGTGGTCGCGGCGCTCGACGCATTGAACCCCGCGGTGCTGAGCGAACCCTTTCCGGCGCCACTGCCCGGCGGGTCTACCACCACCGAGCGGATGCTGGTGCATCTCTCGGCGCATCTTGGCTATCATCTCGGGCAAGCCGATTCACACCGCCGCTGCGTGACGGGTGAGCGGAAGAGTGTTGGTGCGCTCGGCCTCGTGCCGATCTTTGTGGTGGAGTGACGCTGACTTTGTCGTGACGCATTCGCTGATTGATCGTCCTTTCGCACCGGAGCTGCCCGTGGTCACCGCCGTCATCCTGCTCACTGTTGCGCGTGAGCACATCAAGTCCGTGGGCGAGCGCCTGGCCGAGATGGTCGAGGTGAGTGATGTCTTTTCGGTGGCGGGGAAGTTTGATCTCGTGGCGATCGTGCGAGTGCGGGCCAACGAGGATCTTGCCGACCTGGTCACCGACCGGATGGTGCAGCTTGAGGGGATCACCGGGACGGAAACGTTGATTGCATTCCGGGCCTATTCGCGTCGCGACATTGAGGCGGGGTTCTCGCTCGGGGCGGAGGGGTAGGGCGTGCGCCTCGGATCTTTCCTTGTTGTTGCGTGCTGCCTGTGCGCCCCACTCTCCTCCCAGACACCGGTTCGTGTCTGGAGCGCAAAAATCGATACGGTGGGGAGTGCCCCACGGATTACCAGCCCCGGCTACACCAGGTGGCGTGATTCCACCACCGGCTGGAAGATGACGTTCGAGAAGGAGTATCAGCTGCAGGGCGCGCAGCCGGGGCAATTCGATCGTTCGTGGCAGGTTCTGTTGCTCGAGGATGGTGGGTTTGTTGTCTCCCATCGCAATCCGGCAGGGATCGAGCTCTACGCTGCCGACGGACAATTTGTCAGATCGATCGGCAGCGAGGGCCCTGCCGACGGCCAGTTCCTCTCCGCCAGTTCGATGATGATGGTGCACGACACCCTGGTCGTGGGTGATGGCCGGCGAGGTCGAGTGATGTATTACTCGCTCAAGGGGAAGCCGCTGGGCAGCTTCTTTGCCGACATTCACGCGGACCCGATGCCGCTCTCGCTGGATCCGGCCGGACGCATCAGAATTCGTCAGAACATCGGGGGCATGGACAGCGAACGCTTCAAGTGGGTCTTCTTCACCAAGCGTGGGCAGCGAGTCGATTCCATTGTCTCTCCCATAGAAGTCCGGCCGAAATATCTGGACATATCGGGGGGCACTGGTCCGAACCGGATGCGACTCTCGATGCC
>JAZJZU010000067.1:0-3858 GCA_040389605.1 Gemmatimonadota bacterium | reverse complement strand
TCCAGCCTTCGCAGGGGACGGCCTTCCTGCAGGATGGTTCCCTGGTCTACGGGGTCGGCGATCGCTACGAGTTGGTCAACACCCGCACCGGACGCGACACGGTGCGCCTGATCGCTCGCAGTGGAATTTCTGCGGTACCCTTCCCGAAGGAGTATGCTGACACCGTTATCGCCGATATGATGAGGAATCCGCCGCCCGGCATCGTACCATCGTTGTCGGCAAAAGATTTTCCCGCGGTTTTCCCCGTGTGGAACGACATTGCCGTCGACAACAAGGGTTATCTCTGGGTGTCGATCGGGTACTGGGCTCGCCGCAATCATTATTTCGAAGTCTTTTCGCCCGATGGCGCCTATCTCGGTCCAGTCATTTCACGCTTTGAATATTTCCGCACCGCGTCGTGGAACGGCGACAGGGTCGCCATCACCACATACGACCGAAACAGGTTGCCGGTAGTCCGGATGTTCCGGATTGATCGCCCGGAGCCAGCCGTGTCGGTCGCGCAGTCTCCCGCCGTGGCGCCAGTCGCAGCGGTCCGTGCAGTTCCACCAACGCCGTTCAGCTGGGGCGACACCCGGAACGTCTGTGCACTCTACGATGTCGCGGTGCGCTTTGTCGTTCCCGACAGTACCAAGCCACTGGTCATTGCCGACAGCAATTCGATGGGTGTCACGCAGTTTGCCTTTCACGCCTGGACCGGTCTTGGCCCGTCCAAGGCGGACTCCGGCATACCGTGGAGCGACTCGACCATCACGATGATGAACGCTGCGAACCGTCCCCGGGCCGACCTGCCGTCCTGTGTGCGGGAGCGTCCTGGAGTGATTACCGAGTCCTACGATCAATTGATGGCACCCTTCAAGGATCGCGAGAAGGGGTGGGACCTCTTCTATGGGGCGCACCCCGGATCGCCGGGCTTTCTGGTCTTCTCCCGACCGCTGTGGCTCACCGATGATCACGATGAGGCGCTGGTGTACGTGGCACACGCGACGCACTGGCTCTCCGGTCAAGGAAGGGTGTTGTACATGCGGCGCGTCGGCGGCACCTGGACGGTGGTGAAGAGCCGCACCCATTGGGTCTCCTGAGTGCTGAGTAGCTCGCGCGCGTGGGCCTATGTGGTGGTCGCCGGCTTCCTTGAGGTGGGCTGGGCGATCGGGCTCAAGTACAGCGAGGGATTCTCGCGGCCGGTGCCGAGCGCGCTGACGCTGGCGGGAATGGTGGCGTCGATGTGGTTGCTGGCGCAGGCGCTCCGGGTGTTGCCGGCCGGGACGGGGTATGCCGTGTGGACCGGGATCGGGGCCGTGGGGACGGCGATCCTGGGGATCGTACTGCTGGGGGAGTCGCGGGGGGCGCTGCGGCTGGCGTGCATTGCGATGATCGTGGTGGGAATCCTGGGGCTGAGGCTGGCGGAGTGACCTCCGGTTGCCGCGCCCCCCACCCGAGGGCTATTATCCCGCCCAGTTCGGCCAGGTAGCTCAGTTGGTAGAGCACGTGACTGAAAATCACGGTGTCGGGGGTTCAATTCCCTCTCTGGCCACTCGTAAATGGCCCCGCTCTCACGAGCGGGGTCGCGTTGTTTTCGCCCCGGCCATGTGTCGGGGGTGGAGCTGCGCCCGCTCCGCGGGCTCGCTCGCCTTCGGCTCAATTCCCTCTCTGGCCACTCGGGATCCTTCGATGAGACAGTCAGTTGGTTTCTGCGCGATCTCGATGCTGCTAGTGTCTCCTTCCCCCGCACTCGCGCAGGGTCCCGCCGCGCTCGCGCTGCGACATCCGCAGCCCACGGCGGCGGCACCAATGCAACTCTCGGCGGTGCGGGAATCTGTTCGACGGGGAATTACACCAGGCGAGCGCGGCGCATTGATTGGTGCAGCAGTGGGCTTCGCGACCGGAGCTGCGCTCTACAGCAGCTACGCCGACAACGACAACGGTGGCCGGCACTTCTCCCACCTCGTGCTCGCAGGCGCCATCCTCGCGGTGCCCGGTGCCGTGCTGGGCGCCCTGATCGGACGCGCTGCGAGCAAGTAGGGGAGCGGTGACTCAGCCCATCTTGCGGTCGAGCATTCCCGCGACCGCGCCGAGGACACCGTAGAAGATGATCCCGGTGATGATCATCTGCCACGCCATTCCGTAGGGGAAGTCCTTCACGTACATCTGGAAGAAAAGCACCGTCGGAAACTCGACGAACGCTCCCGCGAACAGCCCGAACCGGAATCCTCCACCGGCGCCCCCTCCCGACGACGCACCGTAGCGGTCCCACGCCAGCATCAGCATGAACGCGGCGGCGAAGTCGCCGATGATCAGCCACATCATCGGAGGCGTGGGATTCACCCACGCCAGCGTCGACCAGGCATCCTTCCAGTAGAAGGTGTTGAGCAGATAATCCAGCGCATTCGCCACGATACCAACCACGATCGTCCCTACCAGGATCCGGCGCGTATTCATTCGGGGCCTCGCGGTACGGGTTGCTCGGGGGGGGGGCTGGTGGTCCGGGTGGGCAGGGGCGAATGGACCGGACCGACCGTCCCAAGCTCCGGCCGGGTACTGCTGCCGTCAAGAGGGAAGGCTGCAACCATACGCCACCCCGCCTCGTCCAAAGTCGGTATCCCCACCTTACCCTCTCCTGGGTGCCCGATGACCGACCTGCGCCAGAATATCCGCCTCGCGGTTCGCTCGCTGCTTCGTCGACCCGGCTTCGTGGCCGTGGTGGTCCTGACCCTCGGCCTCGGCATCGGCGCCACGAGCGCCATCTACTCCGTGGTAAACACCGTCCTGCTCAAGCCGCTGCCGTATCGCGCGCCCGATGAGCTCGCGATGATCTGGAGCAAGTGGGTCAACTTCGACCAGACCTGGCTCTCGCCCGCCGAGTACCTCGACTACCAGAAGCAGACGCGGCTGTTCCGTGATGTGGCGGCGTGGGATGACAACGGCGAGGCGGCGGTCACCGGCCCCGAAGGGGCACAGAGCCTCGTGGCCGTGGAGATGACGGCCAATATGCTCGACGTGGTGGGAATGACCCCTGCTGCAGGCCGATCGTTTACGTCGGCCGAAGATGTTCCCAACGGACCACCCGTGGTGATGATCGGCTATGACCTCTGGCAACAGCGCTACGGCGGGCGTCAGGACATTGTCGACAAGATCATTCAGGTCGATGGGACGTCGCAGCAGGTGGTGGGCGTGCTGCCGCGTGAGTTCAAGCTTCCTCTCGAATTTCAGAGCCGCACCACGGCACAACTGATTCAGCCCGCGCGCCTCGATCGCGCCGCACCCCAGCGCGGCAGCCACGGCTACTATGGCGTCGCCCGGATGCAGCCTGGCGTAACCGCAGCGATGGCCAGCCGTGAACTCGCGAACCTCGCCGCAGGCTGGACGCGCGAAGGGCTCTATCCCCAGGCGATGCACTTCACCGTGTTTTCGGTGTCGATGGCCGATCAGGTGAGTGGCAGCGTGCGTCTCGCCCTGCTGGTGCTCGCGGCGGCGGTGGCATTGCTGCTGCTGCTGACCTGCGCCAATGTGGCGAACCTGGTGCTCACGCGCGCCGACGCGCGCAGTCGCGAGGTCGCGGTGCGTGCTGCGCTCGGCGCCGGTAAGGGCGCCATCTTCCGGCTGGCACTCACCGAGAGCCTGCTGCTCGGCCTTGCGGGTGGCGCGTTCGGCCTGGCACTCGCCTGGGCCGGTGTGCGCGTGCTCGTGGCGCGGGCACCAACCACGATCCCGCGACTCAGCGAACTGCACGTCGATTGGCGCGTGGCCCTGTTCACGCTCGTGCTCAGCCTGCTCACCGGCGCGGTGTTCGGCTTGCTGCCGCTCGCGCGCGTGAACCGGATGAACCTGTCGAACGAGCTTCGCGAAGGGTCGCGCGGTGCA
>JAZJZU010000066.1:0-11276 GCA_040389605.1 Gemmatimonadota bacterium | reverse complement strand
GATCCTCGAGCTCGATCTTGTCCGCGACTGCCACTGCCACCAGTGCGCGACCGCTCGGCAGGACAAATCGACCAGCATGGAGTCGCAGGGTACGCTCGCCCGGCACCTCGTGGTCGACGTCTGCCTGGCCCCGCATGGCGGCGTCGCGGCCCGCGAGCTGGATCCAGGTATCTGCACGGTCGGGCCGGATCGGGTTACCGTCGGGATGGAGCAGGTACAACGACCGATCGGGGATATGCAATTCGTCGACCGCGTCGACGACGTGCCCGGCGAGGCCCGCTTCGCTCTCCCGAATGGCGGCGGCCCGCTCGAGTTCTGTGGTTGCCTGCTGCAGCGATGCATCGAGCTCCGTCGCCAGCTGATGACGAATCGCGGCGAAGAGCCCACCTCCCAGCAACAGGAGGATGATGCCGAAGGTGGCCAGGTACCAGGTCGTGAGGCGCCTGCGCAGGCGCTCAAGTGGGGTCATCGCCATCGTGCGATCACGGCCCGAAGCGGTAACCGGCACCGCGCACGGTGTGGATCAACTTCGGTTCGTGATCATCATCAATTTTCCGACGGAGCCGACGGATCAGCACCTCGAGCACGTTGGTGAACGGGTCATGGTTCTCGTCCCAGACGCTCGCCGTGATCACGCCGCGGTCGATGACCTCGCCGGTATGGCGGAGGAAACATTCCAGCAGGGCGAATTCCTTTGCCGTCAGCTCAATCGCCGTCTCGCCGCGATGGACCTGTCGCGACCGCAAGTCGACCGTGAGATTTGCGACGGTGGTGTGGTCGGCCACAAAGCGAGGCCCTCGGCGACCGAGCGCGCGCACCCGGGCGAGAAACTCGCGAAAGGCAAACGGTTTGGTAAGGTAGTCATCGGCGCCGACCTCGAGACCGGTCACGCGGTCGTCGACGGTGTCGCGCGCGGTGAGCATCAGGATCGGCTGAGTGAGGCCGGTAGCGCGGAGTTCACGGCAGAGGGCGAAGCCGCTCCCGCCCGGCAACATCACGTCGAGCACCAGCAGGTCGAATGCCGACTGGATAGCCCGCTGCCTCCCTTCAGCGACACTCGCCGCGCGGGTGGTGGTGATGCCGTGCTCGGCGAGGCCGGCCGCGAGCACATCCGCGAGCTGAGTGTCGTCCTCTACGAGCAGCAGATGCAATGTTGCGCTCCTCGGGGGTTTAGTGCGTCAGCTTCCGGTACTTGATCCGATGCGGCTGGTCGACGGCGACACCCTTCCGTCGCTTGTAGTCAGCGGAGTAGTCCTGGTAGTTCCCCTCGAACCAGACCACTTCGGAATCGCCTTCGAATGCCAGAATATGGGTCGCGATGCGGTCGAGGAACCACCGATCGTGCGAAATCACGACGGCACAGCCCGAGAAGGTGAGCAGGGCGTCTTCGAGGGCGCGCAGGGTATCGACATCGAGATCGTTGGTCGGTTCGTCGAGCAGCAGCAGGTTGCCGCCTGACTTGAGCAGCTTGGCGAGATGCAGCCGGTTGCGCTCACCACCCGACATCGTACCGACCTTCTTCTGCTGGTCGGAGCCCTTGAACCCGAACCAGCCGCAGTAGGCTCGCGAATTCACCGTGCGATTGCCGAACTGCAGGTTGTCGTAGTCGCCGGCGATCTCCTGATAGACCGTCTTCTCGGGATCGAGTGCCTCGCGTGACTGATCGACGTAGGCCGTCTGCACCGTCTTGCCGACGATCAGTTCGCCGCCGTCGGCCTGCTCCTGCCCGGTGATCATCCGGAAGAGCGTGGTCTTGCCTGCACCGTTCGGCCCGATGATTCCCACGATGCCTGAACGGGGCAGGGAAAAGTCGAGCCCCTCGAAGAGCAGGGTGTCGCCAAACCCCTTCTTGAGGTTCTTCGCGACGACCACTTCATCGCCCAGCCGCGGGGCCGGCGGGATCAGGATTTCGTGGCCCGTGGCGTCGGCCTTCTCTTCCTCCGCTACCAGCGCGTCATAGGCCTGGAGGCGGGCCTTGCTCTTGGCCTGCCGCGCCTTGGGGCTCATCCGCACCCACTCAAGCTCGCGCTCGAGCGTGCGCTGACGGGCCGAGGCCTGCTTCTCTTCGGTGGCGAGCTTCTTTTCCTTCTGGTCCAGCCACGAGGAATAGTTCCCCTTCCAGGGGATCCCCGCGCCGTGTTCGAGTTCGAGAATCCATTCGGCCGCGTTGTCGAGGAAGTAACGGTCGTGGGTGATGGCCACCACGGTTCCGGGGAATTCCTTGAGGTAGCGCTCGAGCCACGCGACCGACTCGGCATCGAGGTGGTTGGTCGGCTCGTCGAGCAGCAGCATGTCGGGCTTGCTGAGCAGCAGCCGGCAGAGTGCCACGCGGCGCTTCTCGCCGCCGGAGAGCGTGCTGACCGCAGCGTCGGCCGGTGGCAGTCGCAGCGCATCCATCGCGATGTCGAGGGTGCGATCGATCTCCCAGGCGTTCGCGGCGTCGATCTTGTCCTGGAGTGCAGCCTGCTTGTCGAGCAGCGCCGTCATCTCATCGTCGCTCATCGGCTCGGCAAACTTCATCGAGATTTCTTCGAACTTCGTGAGGAGCGCGCGCACGTCGGCCAGGGCTTCCTCGACATTGCCACGTACGTCCTTGGTTGGATCGAGCACCGGCTCCTGCGGCAGGTATCCGATCCGGACGCCGTCGGCCGGCTTGGCCTCACCCAGAAACTCCTGGTCGACGCCTGCCATGATCCGCAGCAGCGACGACTTGCCGCTCCCGTTGGATCCGATGACCCCGATCTTGGCGCCCGGATAGAAGGAGAGATAGATCCCCTTGAGGATCTCGCGCTTCGGCGGGACGATCTTTCGAAGGTCACGCATCGTGAAGATGTATTGATGGCTCATCCGACCAAAATACTTGGAGATCCGCTGGGGCGCTGGTGTCCGGAGCTCCCGCCCGTGTGTCAGGGTCCGGCTGCTTGCTCCTCCACTGAGCAGGAAGGGCGACTACCCCAGGCTCCGGAGCCGTCGGCCTCGTGGGGCGTTACCTTTCTGCGATGACTCATCCTGAGGGCCGAAACTCAATGCGACCACTCCTTCGTAACACCACCCTCCTCTGCGCACTCGCGTGCGTCGCGGCGGCTGGCTGCCTGCCCGCCCAGGGCGCCTCCAAGTGCGACCCCGGCAACGCTGGCCTGACGCTGGCGCCCGGGTTCTGCGCCACGCTGTTTGCCTCGGTCCCTGGGGCACGGCATATCGCCGTGACGTCGGCGGGCGACGTCTTCGTCGCTGCCTCAGGCCGGTCGGGTGGGCTCTTTCTCCTTCACGATCGCGATGGCGACGGGCACGCCGACACCACGGTCAGTTTCGCGACCGGATCCTTCACTGGTGTCGCAGTGTCGGGCGACGCGGTGTTCTATGCACCTGCCGATCAGGTGCTCCGCATTCCGTACCGCGCTGGCACACTTGCACCGGGTGGCCCGGCCAGTGTGGTCGTGAGTGGCCTGCCAACGGGCGGACATTCCGCCAAGACGCTGGCGCTCGGGAAAGATGGATCGCTGTTCGTCGATCACGGCTCGGCCACTAACTCCTGCCAGGTCGAGGATCGGAAGGAACGCTCACCCGGGCAGCAGCCCTGCGCCGAGCTCGCCGTGCGCGCCGGCATCTGGCGCTACGACTCCCGCAAGTCCAACCAGACGCCGGCCGATGGCGAGCGCTGGGCCACCGGGCTTCGCAATGCGATGGCGATCGCCGTCGAGCCCACGACGGGGGTGCTGTTCGGCGCATCGCACGGCCGCGATCAGCTGAGTGCAAACTGGGGATTCAGCGATCAGGACAACGCCGAGAAGCCGTCCGAAGAGTTCGCGATGATCACGAAGGGCACCGATCTCGGCTGGCCGTACTGCTACTACGATCCGATCGCGAAGCGAAAGGTTCAGGCGCCCGAGTACGGTGGCGATGGCATCAAGGTGGGTGAGTGCGGCCAGAAGACACAGCCACTGATCGGCTTCCCCGGTCACTGGGCTCCGCTGGCGCTCACCTTCTACAACGGCACGGCCTTCGGTCCCGCCTTCCGCACGGGTGCATTCCTCGCGTTCCACGGCTCGTGGAACCGGGCGCCGCTGCCCCAGGCCGGCTACCGCGTGGTCTTCATCCCGTTCCGTGACGGCAAGCCGGTGGGGACCTACCAGACCTTCGCCACGGGGTCGGGCAGCGAGACGTCGGTGCGTCCCAGCGGTGTGGCGGTCGCCCCCGGCGGAGCCGCGCTCTACGTTGCGTCGGACGCCAGCGGCAAGGTCTGGCGAATCATTCCAACTCCCAAGTGATGAGGCTCGCGATGCGGTGCTCACCTTTCGTGGCGGCGATGCTGTTGATCCCCGCTGCGCTGCAGGCCCAGGATGTTGGTCCCAAGGTTGGCGATATGGCGCCCGACTTCACCCTGCCGGCCGCGACGATGACCGGCGTGTCGGGCAAGCCGGTGCATCTCTCCGAGCTTCGGGGCCGCACGGTGGTGCTGGCGTTCTTCCCGAAGGCACGGACCTCGGGGTGCACGATTCAGATGAAGGCATATCGCGATCAGTACGCCGATCTCTTCAATGGCGGCAAGGACGTGACCTTGCTGGCGATCAGCACTGACTCCGCTGCCGCGCTTGCCTCGTGGGCAGTCGACGAGAAGTTTCCGTTCACCTTCGTCAGCGACGCGGGCAAGTCCGCCGGCCCTGCGTATGGCACGCTGCCCGAAGGGAGGTCGTACGAGAGTCGCGTGGCCTTCGTGATCGGCAAGGATGGCCGGATCGCGAAGATCTTCCGCCCGTTCCGCGAAGTCGACGCCACGGCCTACACCGAACTCGGCGAGGCAGTGAAGGGGGCCCGGAGCACCAAAGGGAACTAGCGGTCCCCGCAGTTCCTCCCCTCGCACCGCCGTCGGAGCCCCCGGCGGCGGTGTTTTGCTGTGCGCCGCAACCTTTCGCAGGGTCCGGGTGTCTTACTCCTATCGACAAGCGATAGGGGGAGGGCTATTCTCCTATAGACAATCTATATGAGGTAGCGAATGGCACCGCCGACCAACCTGCTGCAGGGAACGCTCGACCTCCTGATCCTCAAGGCCCTCACCCTCGAGGAGATGCACGGCCTCGGCATCGCGCGGCGGATCGAGCAGATCACCCGTGGTGCGTTCGAGGTCAAGGCGGGTTCGCTCTTTCCGGCCCTCCACCGGATGGAAGAGGCCGGCTGGCTCGCTGCTGAGTGGGGTGAATCCGAGAACAACCGGCGTGCCAAGTACTACCGCCTCACTCGCTCGGGGCGGGCACAACTGAAAACCGAAACCGCCGAATGGGACCGCGTATCGGTCGCCATCGCCCTCGCCCTCCGCGCCAGCTAGAGGCCTCCCGATGCCCATCCTGTCGACCCTGCGCGCGCTCTGGCGGAATCTTCGGCACACCGCCCGCGCCGACTACGAACTCGATGCCGAACTCCAGGGCTTCCTCGCTGGCCTGGTTGACGAAAAGATCCGCGCGGGCCTTGCGCCCGATGCGGCGCGGCGCGAGGCGCTGCTGACACTCGGCGGCATGGAACAGGTCAGGGAGTCGGTCCGTGAGGTACGCGCCGGGGCGTGGTGGGGAGCCCTGCTGCGCGACGCACGCTACGCGTTTCGTTCGCTTCGACGCACTCCGGGCTTCACCGCCGCTGCCGTGCTGGCGCTCGGTCTTGGCATCGGCGCGACAGCCGCGATCTACACGGTGGTGAGCTCCGTGCTGCTTCGGCCCCTGAACTACCCCGGTGCTGATCGCCTCGTGGTGTTGCTGCACGACGAGCGTTCGCCCGTTGCTCCCGCAAACTTCCTCGACCTGCGCCGCGCAAGTCGTTCGTTCCAGGGAATGGGGGCCGCCGAAATGTGGGGCCCCAACCTGTCGGGTCAGGAACCCGCCGAGAAGATTCCAGCGCTGCACGTGACGGCAGATCTGTTTCCCCTCTTGCGCGTCAAGCCGCTGTTGGGCCGAGTCTTTCGCCCCGACGAGACCGAGCTCGGCCACGAACACGTGGTGGTCCTCAGCTACGGGTTGTGGCAGCGACGTTTCGGCGGCGACCCGGCCATTCTTGCCCGCACCATCCTGCTCGACGGGGAGTCGTACCAGGTGATCGGCGTGATGCCCAGGGAGTTCGGCTTTGCCCCCTTCTGGGCCACGAACACCCAGCTCTGGGCTCCCAAGGCCTTTACCGCCGAGGCGGCGACCAGCCGTGGAGCGCAGAGCCTTCGGGTCTTTGCACGCTTGCGCGATGGTGTGTCCCTGGCCGCGGCCCAGGCCGACGTCTCCCTCATCAGCGGACGGATCGAGCAGCGCTATCCCGGGGTGGCCAGAAACATCACGGTTCGCACGCTTCAGGAGACCGTGGTGGGGCGCGTGCGTCCGGCGTTGCTGGTGATGCTGGGAGCGGTTGCCGTTCTCCTGCTGATGGCCTGTGCCAACGTCGCCCATATGCTACTCGCCCGGGCCGCCACGCGGCAACGCGAAGTCGCCGTGCGCAGCGCGATTGGCGCGACGCGAGAGCGGATGGTCCGTCAATTCCTTACGGAGAGCCTCGTCCTCTCCGGGCTGGGGTGCCTCGCGGGCCTGCTGCTCGCGTGGACAGGGACCCGCGCGATCGTCGCCTGGGCACCCGGAACGCTTCCGCGCGCCACATCGATTGCGATGGACTGGCAGGTGGTGGGATTCACTCTGGTTCTCGGGATCGTCACCGGACTGATCTTCGGCCTGGCACCAGCGTGGCAATCGGCAGGACAGGATCCCAACACGGTCCTGCGCGATGGCGCGCGCGGTTCCACTGAAGGAGGAGTGCGCGCCCGGGCTCGCGACGTCCTCGTGGGATCCCAATTCGCCTTCGCGGTCGTGTTGCTCGTTGGTGCCGGACTCCTCGCGCGGAGTTTCCTTGCCCTGCAACGCGTCGATCCGGGGTTCGTGCCCGACGGTGTCACGACGATGATCGTTTCCACTGGTGGCACGCGCGAGGCGCAGCCCACCGCGCGGGCGGAGTTCTTCCGGGAAGTGCTCCGGCGCATCCAGGCAATTCCCGGAGTTGCCGCGGCCGGCGCGATCAACCACATCCCGGTCGGCGGCGACACCTGGGGGCAATCGTTCTGGATCGAGGGACGGCCGCCCCTCGCGCCGGGTGAACGGCAGGGTGCGACCTGGCGGATTGTGTTGCCCGGCTACTTCGCGACAATGCGGATCCCGCTCACACGTGGTCGGGACGTGACAGATCAGGATCGCATCGGCGCGCCCGGAGTGGTGATCGTGAATCAGTATCTCGCCGACCATTATTGGCCGGGCGAGGATCCGGTTGGCAAGCGCCTCACGATCGAGGATCCGGCGAAGGGCGCGCAATGGCTCACCGTCGTTGGCGTCGCCCGGAACGCCGTTCAAGGCGAATGGTCGGCCCCGGCGTCGGAGGAGTTGTACCTCCCCTTCCTTCAGGACGAGGGTTTCGTCTCCGGCTCGGGACGAGGCAACTACTTCTCGTACGTCGTGCGAACCGCCGGAAATCCGGCGAGCGTCGTCCCCGCAATCCGGGCAGCCGTCGCGGAAATTGATCCCGCCGTCCCCCTCTCTGCCGTGGCGACCATGGACGAGCTGATCGCGGCCGCGACGGGTGGCCCGAGATTCTACCTCTTCCTGCTGGGGAGCTTCGCCGTAGTCGCGCTCACGCTCGCCGCCGTCGGGGTCTACGGCGTGATGAGCTATGCCGTTTCCCGACGGAGCCACGAGATCGGGATCCGGATGGCGCTTGGGGCCGACCCCGCGAAGGTCCGGCGCGACATCCTGCGGCGCGGCCTGCTGGTGGCGATGGCTGGAGCAGCTGTCGGGGTCTTCGGGGCGCTGCTGTTCACCCGTGCCATGGCGACCCTTCTCTATGGGGTTACACCGGGCGATCCCCTCACCTTTGTCGTGGTGCCCGCCATTCTGGCACTGGTGGCGCTGGTGGCGAGCTATCTGCCGGCCAGGCGCGCGACCCGGATCGACCCGCTGGTCGCCCTCCGGCTGGAGTAGGACGGCCGGGACGTCGTGAGGGAGCTTGCAACTCAGCGGCCCCTCACGGCGTAGCTATACTCGACCGTCCCCCAAAACGATCCATCTACTGGAGACCTCCCCTCATGTCGTCGTGGAAGCCCTCTGCTCGTGTCGCGTCGCTTGGCGCCGCCCTTCTCCTCGTGGCGGCCAGTGCGGCACACGCCCAGGACCGCCTCAAGACGATGCCCGGCTACGACCAGTACCAGAAGATGGCCAGCCAGGTCACCAGCTCGGTGAAATCGGGGGCTGTCAACGGCACCTGGGTCGACAGCGGCAAGGCATTCCAGTACTCGCAGGACGGCAAGCTGTGGCGGTTTGACCCGGTCACACGTACGAAGACCGAGGCGGCCGCTGCCGCCCCGGGCAGCGGGAACCCCGGTCGCGGGTTCCGCGCTGGAGGCCCCGGTCGCGGACGCCAGGCCACCACGGCCGTCTCACCCGATGGGAACCTCAAGGCCGTCTATCGTGACCGGAATCTCTTTGTCTCGGACACGAGCGGAGCCAACGAAACGGCGCTGACCACCGATGGCAACGAGAAGGACCGGATCAAGTACGGTACCGCATCGTGGGTCTACGGGGAGGAACTCGGCCAGCAGTCGGCGATGTGGTGGAATCCCGCGAGCACGCGGCTGGCATACTACCGCTTCGACGAGAAGCCGGTTCCCGATTACTACCTCCAGTTGAGCCAGACGAAAATCCAGAGCAGTCTGGATGTCGAGGCCTACCCGAAGGCCGGCGTCGATAATCCGATCGTCGACATCTTCGTGTATGACATCACGACCCGGAAGTCGATCAAGCTCGACATCCGCGACGGCAAGCCGTTCACGAACGACGTGGTCGGCCACTACGTGTACAACATCAACTGGTCGCCTGACGGCAGCGAGCTGCTCGTCAACCGCACCAACCGCCGGCAGCAGATCCTCGAATTTGCCGCCTGCTCGCCCGAGACCGGCAAGTGCCGCGTCATCATCCACGAGGAGTGGCCCACGGGCTGGGTCGAGAACACGCCGACCATCCGCTGGCTGGCCGACAACAAGCGCTTTGTGTGGGAATCGGAGCGGAACGGGTTCAAGAACTACTACCTCTACGACATCTCCGGCAAGCTGCTCAATCCGATCACGAACAATCAGTTCGAGGCCGTCAACATCGTCCGGATTGATGAGCCGAGCAAGACGCTCTGGTACACGGCTCGCGATGGCGACAACTATATGAAGACTCAGCTCCACCGGGTCGGGCTCGATGGCAAGGGCGATCGTCGCCTGACCGATCCGGCTTTCCTGCACACGGTCAATCTGTCGCCCGATGGCAAGTTCTTCACCGACATCGCCCAGACGCACGACCAGGCCCCGGTGACCCGGCTGATGGATGCCAACGGCAAGCCGGTCGCCACGCTCGCGACCAGCGATCTGAGCAAGTTCGACTCGCTGGGCCTCAAGAAGGTGGAGATGTTCACCTACACCGCGGCCGACGGCAAGACCACGCTGCACGGAACCATTGCCTTCCCGTCAAACTTCGACCCGACGCACAAGTACCCGGTGCTCGTGCCCGTGTACGGCGGCCCCGCGTCGGCCTCCAACACGGCCACCGAGATGTTCCGGCCAGGCAATCCGCAGGCAGAGTACGGTTTCCTGATCGTCAACCTCGACACACGCTCGACGCCGGGGCAGGGCAAGCGGATGCTCGACGACGTCTACCTCAAGCTCGGTCAGACCGAGATGGACGATATGGCGGAAGGGATCAAGTCGCTGTGGAGCCGGCCCTACGTCGACAAGGCACGAGTCGGCATCCACGGCACGTCGTACGGTGGCTACAGCTCGGCGATGATGCTCCTGCGCCACCCCGAGGTCTTCAGTGCGGCCGCGGCGCAGTCGCCGGTGACGGACTGGGACAACTACGACACGATCTACACTGAGCGGTATATGTGGATCCCGCAGGAGAACAAGGATGGCTACGAGAAGGGGTCGGCAATGCATTACGCCGATCAGCTCAAGGGCCGTCTGATGCTCTACTACGGCACGGCGGACGACAACGTCCATCCCAACAATATGATGCAGCTGATTCAGGCACTGCAGAAGGCCGGGAAGAGCTTCGAAGTGCAGGTGGGCCCGGATCAGGGTCATTCGGCAATGAACCAGGCGCGGATGATGGAGTTCTTCATCGAGAACCTCGTGATCAGGAACCCGACGATCTCGTGAACGGGGTGGGAGCGACGGTCCATTGCCGGACCGTCGCTCCCGCTCTTGACGGGTCGCCCGATACCGGATAACATCCCGGGACAACTGAAGGGGTCGTGGTCATTTGCCGCTGCTTGCAACCACGTTAAACAAATGCTAAAAGTGCGATTTCGCCCGCGGCAGGTCCCTGCCTCGGGTCTTTTTGTGGTACCCCGAGGCTCGATTTCACCCTGTCGCTGGTGCGAAGGAGTCTCGTATGTCTGTCGTATTTCATCGCAATGATATTCCCGCTATTGAGCTGACCGGGACCGCCGACGCACCGGTGGTCGTCGCCCTCGGCGGGATTTCCTCGCACGCGCACGTCGTCTCGCACCCCGGTGCCACCGCACCGGGCTGGTGGGAGTCACTCGCGGGCCCTGGTCGCGCCATCGACACCACGCGCTGCCGCCTTCTTGGCCTCGGCTACCCGGTCTACTCCCCCGGCCCGACCACAACGCAGGATCAGGCGCGCGGTCTCGCGCGGGCACTCGGTGCTTGCGGGATCAGCTCGGTACACGCCATCGTGGGGGCGTCGTACGGCGGGATGGTCGCGCTCGCGTTTGCCGAACTCTTTCCCGACCGGGTCGAGCGGATCGTCGCGATCAGCGCGCCTCACCAGAGCCACCCGATGGCCACGGCCGTCAGGCTCATTCAGCGCAAGATCATCCGGTTGAGCGTGGCCGCGGAGCGCCCGACCGACGGTGTTGCCCTCGCGCGCGCCCTGGGGATCACCAGCTACCGCACGGCGCAGGAATTTGCCGAACGATTCGCTGCGCCGGCGACCATCGACGATGCCGCGCCGCACTTTCCCGTGGAGGAGTATCTCGACCACTGCGGGGCACGGTTCGCCGCGGGCTTCTCGGCACAACGCTACCTCGCATTGTCGGAGTCGCTCGACCTGCATCGCGTCGAGCCGGAACGCATCACCGTTCCTGCCACACTGGTTGCGGTGACCAGCGACACCCTGGTGCCCCCGAACCAGATCGCCGAGCTCGCGAGCCGGCTCGGGGGAGCAGTGAAGGCTCACCTGATCGAATCACGTTTCGGACACGAT
>JAZJZU010000065.1:10143-26084 GCA_040389605.1 Gemmatimonadota bacterium | reverse complement strand
GCCTGCTGCAGCCGCACCTCGAAGTCGCCACGCTCCGCGGCAGCGCGCTCCCTTCGCTGCGAAGCATTCTGCAGCCGCTCCGATGCGACGGCGAGATCGCCCTCGAGCTTGCCCAGGGCGAGGCGTGCCGTGCCGAGATCTTCGACGACGGTGGTGCGGTGGCGCTCGGCCGCGTGCCGGGCCTGCGCGGCCACCTCGCGCGAGGTGGCGACGGCGCTCAACCGCTCGCGGGCCTGGGGCAGGGTGCTCGTGAGTTCGGCGTGGCGGCGCTCGAAGGCCTCCGTGTCGATGGCCAGCTGATCGAGCCGACGACGCGCAAGGGTCAGGGTGACCGCGAATTTCTCCTCGGTGAGCGACACGTGCCGCTCGGCCTTGCCCTTCTGGCGCGCGAGGGAGCGCAACTGCGACTGCACCTCGGCGATCAGGTCCTCGAGTCGCTGCAGGTCGGCGGCGGTCTCTTCGAGCCGTCGTGATGTGGAGTGCCGGCGGTCGCGGTAGAGGCCGACACCCGCGGCCTCTTCGAAGAGTGAGCGACGCTCATCGGCACGGTCGGAGAGCAGCAGGTCGATCATCTTCGCTTCGATGACGACGCCCGCATCACTGCCAAGGCCAGTGCCACGCAGCAGGTCCTGAATGTCGCGCAACCGCGTCGGCGAGTTGTTGAGCAGGTAGTCGCTCTGCCCCGACCGCGACAGCCGACGCGTGATCACCACTTCGGTGTACGGCGTGGGCAATTCGCCCTCGCTGTTGTCGAGGTAGAGCGAGACCTCCACCACATTCACCGGGCGACGCGTGGCAGCGCCCTGGAAGATCACGTCTTCCATTTTGCCACCGCGAAGGAGGCGTGCCGACTGTTCGCCGAGCACCCAGCGCACCGCGTCAGAGACGTTGGACTTGCCGCACCCGTTGGGGCCGACGATTGCCGTCACGCCCTCGTCAAAACTGAGGGTGACCGTGTCGGCAAAGGACTTGAAGCCGGAGAGCTCCAGCTTGGTGAGCTTCATCGGGGCAATCTTGGAGTGGGGTGGGCGCCGACGGCACACATCGCCCCCGCGAGGGGTGCGTGCCGGAAGTCGCAAAGATAGCCGCAGCGAGGGGTCGCCGCAGGGGCGGTCAGGTGTCGCCGCTACCCGGGGTCAGGAGGAAATAGGGTCGGCCCAAGCGCCGGCCGACGGCATCGGCCTCGTCCCGCGTGAGATAGGGGCCGATCACGACCCGATAGGGGTCGCCCGAGGCCTTCGGATTGAGGACCCGGGCCGGGAAGCCTCCGTCCTTGAGCTGGCTCGCGAACGCGTTGGCCCAGTCGATGTTCTGGGAGGACGCCACCTGGAGATAGACCGAGGCGGCCGCCCCAGCGCTTGGAGCAGTCGGAATGGGGAGCGCGGTCGGGGGAGGGGCCGCCGGCTGTTCCACGGGGATCGAGTCGACGGACTCGTCGGTGCTGTCGGCCTCCGGTGGTGGTGCCGCGGCTGCCACCTCTGCGATCGGAGGGGCCGGGCTCCAGGGTACCAGAGCGAAGATGTCGCTGGCGGCCCCGGCCAGTCGGCTCCGCTCGCTCGGCCGGGCCGAGGTCAGGTCGATCGAGATCACATCGCGGCCATCCCGCGCGATCAGGATCCGTCCTCCAGCCACTTCGGGCAGGTCGGCGGCCCACGGCGAGAACACGGTTGCGAAAACATCCCAGCGGGCCAGGTCGACCACCCACACGGAATCTCCCTTGGCAGGGCGGGCGAGGAGCCAGCGGCCAGTGCGGTCGACCCGGAGGGCCCGCGCCGGGCCCGGGAGCTCCAGGGTCCGGAGATTTTCGTGGCTGAAGCGGTCGAACATCACGAGGTCGCCTTTGCCCCGTGCGACGTAGAAGCGGTGCCCGGAGGGAGAAAAGGCTGTGACTTTCGGGTCGCCCCGGACCGAGAGGAACTGGGGTTCACCACGCTTCCCGCTCGGATCGGCGAGCACCACGCCCGAGTCGGTGGTGACGGCGAGCAGGTCGCCTGCCCAGGTGCCCGTGAGCGGCCCGGCCGGGAGCTTGAGTCGCCGCGCTTCGCCGTCTTCGTCAAAGACCTGCGCGACGCGTCCGGACGGGGAGAACGCCACCAGCTGCGTGCCTGCGGCGGCCATCAGTTCCACCGTGCCGCGGTCGACCGAGGCGTGGTAGGTCGTCAGTGCGCGCGTGGCGAGGCGGAGGGGATGTCGGGCCGAGTCGAGGCCGAGAATCACGCCGTCGGCAGTTCCTGTGAGATCAACGGCCGACTGGAGGTACGGCCGCCAGCGCTGGGCGCGGAGGTCGATGCCGAGGAGACGACCCTTCTCGTCGACCACATACACCATCTGTTCCTCACGATCGGTGCCCAGCGCACGCGTGATCGAAGGAAGACCGGTGGTATGCCAGGAGAGATCGGTCAGCAGGTCGGCGCGCAGGAGCGTGGCCACGCCGCCATCGTGTGGCAGGCGCAGCAGGGCACTCGCCGCGGGCAGGCCGTTGGGGACGTGCCTCGCGGGAAGGGGCGAACCGCCGCCACATCCCGTGAGGCAAAAGAGGGTCGCTGCGCAGAGCCGCCGCTGGAGCGTGGTCAGAACGCCGGTCCGATCGAGATGGTCCAGTAGGCCTTCGTGCCGGGTCGCGACTGCGGCTTGGCGTAGTCGAACCGCAGTACCACGATGCCGAAGACGTTGGTCCGGATCGAGGCTCCGAGTGAGCGGAGCGGAGTGCGAACGGCCGCTGGCGAGACGCCCGCCGGACGCGACCAGCGCACGGAACTGTTGCCGTCCCACGCCACGCCGATGTCATAGAACAGTGCGCCTTCGATCGGCGGGAACATCTTCGGCACCACGCCGAGCGATGCATTGAGGATCGGGAAGCGCAGTTCGGCGTTGCCGACCGCAATCGAGGTGCCCACGAGCTGGTCGAGGGCGGAACAGCCGGTGATGCTGTTGGGATCGACCTGGGTATTCAGGCACTCGTTGCGCGAGAACGATCCCGAGGTGTAGCCGCGCAGCTGGTCGGGATAGCCGAGGAAGATCGTGAAGCGATCGGCATCACGGCCCGAGCGCCCGAAGTACATCGCGCGGGTCGCGAAGGTGAACGGGCCGGCAATCTTGTCATACCGGCGGTAGTCGACGGTCGCCTGGGTATAGCGCCAACCGCCGATGGCCTGCGCAATCTCCAGCCGGGAGCGCCTGCCGCGGAAGGGCCCGACGTACCCCTGCAGGGAGTTGTCGAACACCAGTGCGAGCGAGGGCTGGACCAGTCCGACGGAACTCAGCGAGGTCTTGGTGACCGTGGCATCCTGGGTCTGGATCCCGGAGAAGATGTCGAAGGGTTCGTTGATCTGGAGAATCGCATCGTCGACATTGGTGGCGCGCAGACCGGCCTCCACGCGGCGGAACCGCGAGAAGGGGTAGGCCGCCTGAAGGAATGCGGAGCGGAGCACCACGCGACGGTACTGCGTGATGTAGGTGTTCTCCGACTGACTCGGCCCGTCGACGATGGCGCTGCCGTAATACCAGAAATACGGATCCTGCTGCAGTCCCACGGCCCAGTTCACGCGATGGGCAATGTTCGCATAGGCCGCGAGCACCTGCGCCTCTTCGAGGCGGCCGTTGATGTAACCGCTGAAGACCAGCTGCTTGTTGCCCAGCATATCGGAGAGCGACACCGTCGTGCCGCCGAAGAATCCACGTCCGAAGTTGTCGCGGACATATCCGATGCTCGGCCGGGCGACGTAGTCGGCCGTGAAGCCGGTCTTGTATTTCCGCTCGGTGAAGGTGCTGGTATCGGGCAGCCCCAGGGCGGCCGAGTCCATCAGGGTGGCCATCGAGAGTGGCGGCGCGGGCCGCAGCGAGTCAGGAAGCGGCGCGAGCGAGTCGGCGCGACGCAGCCCTCCCGCCGTGCGGTACAGCGCACTGCCACCGCTGGACGGGACGGGAGTCGCCTTGCTGCTGTCGGCGGCCCGGGCAACGGTGTCGCTCGGCACCACGGCGAGTCGCTCGACGGGCGCCTTGGCCGACCACGGCTGCTGCTTGCGCGAGCGCGGATTCGACATCACGTAGACGTCGTAGTCGCTGTCTTCGTAGTACACAAAGGCGAGCTTGTCTGCCTGCCGTGCCCACGAGAGCACGGGAGAGAGTGGGGTAATGCCCTGCGCGCCGGTGTAGAAGTCAGTAATCTGGTAGGACTTTCCGTCGGCGAGTTCGTACAGGAAGATGTTCGCCACGCCGGTCCGGTCGGAGACGTACGCGAGCGTCTGGCCGTCGGGCGACCACTGCGGATTGACGTTGCGACCCGTGTCCATACCCTGCAGCAACTCGATCCGGCTGTTGTCGAGATGATAGAGCGCGAGCCGGAAGTTGCCGATCGTGAGCGTCTGGAAATTGGTCTCCGGGCCGCGGTCGGTCGTGAACGCGATGGTCTTGCCGTCGGGCGACCAGACCGGATGCAGGTCGGCGTACTTGTCGTGCGTGAGCCGCGCGAGGTTCTTGCCGTCGGCGTCGACCGTGAAGAGATCGGAGAGTCCCCCGTCATAGCCCGTGAAGACGAGCTTCCTGCCGTCGGGACTCCACGACGGGGTGGTCACGCCGCTGAGGTCGACATTGATGCGCGCGACCTCGTCATTCTTCGCGACATCGAGCACGACGATGTCGTCCTTCGGTCCGCGCTTGGCGGCAAAGGCGAGGTACTTCCCGTCGGGTGACCACGAGGCGGCCGAGTTGATGAAACGGAACGTCTCGTAGTTGGAACTCCAGGTGGACTTGAAGAGCCGTCGCGTGGCGATGCCATCAGACACCTTGGCCAGCCACATATCGACGAAGAAGAAATCCTTCTCCGAGAAGTAGGCGACCTGCGTGCCATCCGGCGACAGCGCCGGCGCCAGATGGTAGGTGCCTTGGCTCTTTTCCTTCGTCAGCGTCTCCTGCGCGATGCTGCCAGCCTTGTTGCGCACCGTGAGTTCCGGCAGGTACTGCTTCTGCATCGCATCGCGCCACTGGTCGCCCAGCTGGCGGAAGTCGAGGCCGATGACCCGGCGGAAGGCGCCTTCCAGCGAACCGGCGCGCGAGGCAGAGAGGATGGCCCCGATGGCCTCGTCGCCCCAGCGTCCGCCGATATAGGTGAGGATCGACTGACCGAAGCGGTACGGGAAGATCCGTGGATCGTTCTCGAGTTGCTTGATGGTGGGCAGCTTTCCCTCTGCGGCTGCGTCACGGATCCACATCGCCGTGTTCGGATCGACGCCGCCGATCGAGAGGTACTCGGCCATCCCTTCGACAAACCAGAGCGGCGGATTGACGCTGATGAGCGTCTGGATGCCTGCGCCCGCCTTGCCACCCGACCAGACATCGTACTGGAACTGGTGCGCCATTTCGTGCTGGAGCACGTGCTCCACATCACTGTAGGCGCCGGTGAGCGGCAGGACGTTGCGGTGCTTGAGGAAGTCGGTGAAGCCCCCGGTGCCCTCCCCGACGTCGCCGCCCGCCGTGTTGGTCTGCGAGAAGTCGGAGTGCGACGCATAGAGGATGATCGGCTTGCGCTCACGGAACTTGTGGCGCAGCACCAGCGAGAGTCGCGCATAGGAGCGCTCGGCCATCCGTGCCACATCGAGTGCGGCTTCGCGCTCGACCGGGTAGTAGTACACGTCGAAGTGCTCGGTCTCGAGCACCTGGAAGTCGAAATTCGTGTACTGCACCTTGTTCTGCCCGAAGTACTGGGCAGGGAGGGTGGCCGGAATGGCCAGCGGGGCAATCAGCAGCAGCCAGGCAAGGCGACGCATCTGGATTTCCTCTCGTCCTCCGGACGCTACGGTCCGGACAGGAGCGCCGGAGCATCCTGCCACAAGCGTTCAAGTTGATAGAACGCCCGGGTCTCCGGGTGGAACAGGTGGACCACGACATCCACGAAATCGAGCAGCACCCAGCGTCCGGTCTGCAGCCCTTCGACGCCGTGGGTGCGGTGTCCGTCGGCGAGCATCGCCCGCATCACGCCATCGGCGAGGCCGCGCACGTGAGCATCGGACGTGCCGCTCGCAATGATGAAATAGTCGGCGGCATTGCTCAGGTGGCGCAGGTCCAGCACCAGAATCTTCTGCCCCTTCCGGTCGTCGATGGCGTCCACCACGGTCTGGACATCGACCGGCAGGCGCGCGCTCGTGGCTTCAGCCACCCGCGCTCTCCGGCGTCCCGTCCTCGACCTGGTAGAACACCGCCCAGGCACCGCTGCCGACGTGGGTTCCCAGCACACCCGTGACCGGCGCGACGATCACTTCCTTCGGGCGATAGGCCGCCATCAGCGCGGTCCGGATCCGTTCGGCCGCTTCGGGTGCCTCGGCGTGCGCGACGCCGAACCGGATGGTGCGCGGGCGTGGCGTCAACCGCTTCTCGAGCAGTTCCAGCACGCGTGGCACCAGCTGCTCGCTGCCCCGGACACGGTCGATCGGCTGCAGCCTTCCGGTCGTGTCGACCTCGATAATCGGCTTGATGTCGAGCAGTCCTCCCAGCCAGGCCTTGCCCCGCGACACCCGGCCGGAGCGAATGAGGTTTTCGTACGTATCCACGGTAATGAACATACCCGACTGCGATCGGACCCGGTCGAGCTCCCTCGCGACGCTCGGGGCGTCCCAGCCCTCGTCGATCAGCTCCGCCGCCCGCAAGGCCAGCATCCCCAGTCCGAGCGATGCGGCCCGCGAGTCGACCAGCTGGACCCGGTCGATCCCGGCCGCCGCGATGGCGGCTCGCGCCGAGGCCAGGGTGCCCGACAACACACCAGCGACGAAGATTCCGACGACTTCATCCGCTTCTTCCCGCGCGGCCCGGAAGGCTCGCACGAATTCGGCCGGTGCAGGCTGCGACGTCGTCGGCAATTCCTTCGAGGTCCGCAGCCGCCGATAGAACTCTTCCGGCTTCAGGTCGATCCGGTCGCGGAACGACTCGGTGCCGAACATCACCTGCAGCGGCACGACGATGATACGATGCCGATCGAGCACCGGATCTGGCAGGTCGTTGGACGAGTCGACCACGATCGCGACCCGTCGCTGTTCGACGTGCCCAAGCCGGCGATGCTGCGCTCGCATATCCTCGGCTTTTCTGGTGGCGACCGCTCCCCATTGCTCGGCATAGGTAAAGACGAGTTCCGGGGTGTCGGTGTGCACGTGAATCTTGAGGATGTCACCCACCACGGCGACGACCACCGATCCGCCGAAGTTGTGCATCGCCGCCCGGACATCGTTCGCTGGCGGCAACGCCGTTCCTCTCACCAGAACCTCGGTACAGAACTGGAAGTCACGTTCGGCAGCGATCGACATCATTGCCGCCGGCATCGTGGATTCCGACTCGTTCGGTGCAGCTGCGGGAAGTATGGGGTCGCCGTTGATGAACCGGACGAATCCCTCCACCATCCTGACGAATCCCTTACCGCCGGCGTCGACGACACCCGCCTCCTTGAGCACCGCCATCAATTCCGGGGTGTGCTCGAGGACACGATCCGACTCCTGATGCAGTCGCCGCAGAAAATGCCCGATGTCGGCCGACTCGCTCCCCGCCTGCTCCGCGGCGCGCGCTCCGTCGCGCACGACCGTGAGAATGGTGCCTTCCCGCGGTTCGTCGAGGGCGGCCTCGAGGGCATCGGCACCACTCCGGACCGCGTGTGCCACGGCAGGCGCGTCGGCGGTGACGCGCTGGCCCAGGCCGTCGGCAAAGCCGATCAGGAAGTGGGCGAGCATCATCCCGGAATTGCCGCGTGCCCCGAGCAGGGCCGCGCGCGCCGCCGTGGTTGCGGTCTCGGGAAGTGGTGCGTCGCCGAGCGCCCGGAGGGCGTCGGCCACGGCACGCAGCGTCAGGGAGAAGTTGGTCCCGGTGTCACCGTCGGGTACCGGGAAGACGTTGATCCGGTTGAGCTCCTCGCGGCCGGCTGTGACCCAGTCCGAGGCCGCGTAGAATCCGCGTGCCAGCCGGGGGCCATCGAGATAGCCGATGCCGACGGGCATCCTCCCTCAGCTCTGGGCGACGACGTTGACCTTCACTTCGGCGTGGACGTCGTGGTGCAGCTTGACGCCCACCGAATGAAAGCCCAGGTGCTTGATCGGGTGCTCGAGGTCGAGCTTCCGCTTGTCGACCGGGTGCCCCTTGGCCGCCAGGGCCTCGGCAATGTCGCCTGAGGTGATCGAGCCGAAGAGCTTGCCGTCTTCGCCGGCCTTGGCCGTGAACGAGAGTTCAAGCGTCGCGAGCTGGGCGGAGAACGCCTCGGCCTCCGCGCGCTCCTGGTTGGCCTGCGCGGCGCGCGCCCTGGATTCGGCGGCAATCCGCTTCTTGTTCCCTTCGGTGGCCTCAAAGGCCAGGCCGCGGGGGAGGAGGAAGTTGCGCGCGTAGCCGGGCTTGACCCGGACCAGATCGCCGGCCTTGCCGAGGGACGGCACGGCTTCGCGAAGAATCAGTTCCATCATGGCATTGCTCCTTGGGGCGGCTCCAGTCGGCGCCGCAGGTCGAGCCAGGTATCGGCGACGCCGATCGAGAACAGGGCAAAGGGTAATACGGGAATGGCCAGCAGGTACAGCACCAGCGCGAACCACGGCGAGACGCGCCGCAGGGCGCACTGGACCACGGCAATGCCGCGCGCCGCGTAGAGCCCGCCGATCACCACCGACAGGTTGGCCGTGAACGCCACAACGGCCGGGTCGCTGGCCAGGAGCGAGGCGCCCGCGAGCAGCACCAGGACCCAGATCAACTGGTCGTTGAAGCGGAACTCCACGAAGGGTCGCGGGGCTGGGCCGATCGGGCGCAGGGTGATGCGGTAGTACCAGCTCCAGGCCAGCCATCCTCCCACGAGCAGGATCAGCGTCAGCAAGCCAGGCGCGAGGTCGCTGGTGGCGTTGACCGTGTCGGCCAGCTGCCGGCCGAAGTCCGTCACCGCGCTGTTGCCCACAAACTCCACTCCCCGCGGCGGCAGGGTGGCCGGCAATTCGGGGAAGAGCTGCCGGTAGACCTCCCAGTTCTGGGTCGCAAAGGCAGTGCGCAGGTCCACGAACCGGAGATGGAGCTTGACATACCACGCCGTGACGCCGGCCGCGGCGACCAGCACACTCACGAGCGAGCGGGTCACCAGTGACCGGATCCCCAGCAACGCTGCGATGACGAATGCGCCGGCGAAGAACGCGCCGTACCCACGGATGGTCTGGTCGACCAGCGTGTTGGGTCCGAGCACGGCGGCCACCACGCCGGCGACGACGAGGAGCAGCCAGCTCCACTCGCGCCAGCTGGTGGGTCGGGAAACGAGCAACAGCAGCGCGAGGGGGCCAAGCAGGAAGAGCGATGGCGCAAGCAACAGATACCCGGCCAGGAGGAGCAGGGTGGGAAAGCACGAGCGACGCCCGGCAGGGCCGGGCGTCGTCGGGGCGGTGGTCAGCCTGCGAATCCCTTGATGTAGGGGATCAGTGCCAGCTGGCGGGCACGCTTGATCGCCGTGCTGAGCTGACGCTGGTGGCGCGCGCAGGTTCCGGACAGCCGGCTCGGCAGGATCTTGCCGCGCTCGGTCAGGAAACGGGTCAGCAGGCGTTCATCCTTGAAGTCGACAATGCGCACGCCTGACTCGCAGATGGCGCAGCTCTTCTGTGGGCGTCCGGCCATTATTCGTCGTCCTCCCCGTCCTTGGCAGACGGTGTCGGGGCCATCTGGGCGCCCTCGTTGAGGACGATCAGGTGACGCAGCACCGCATCATCGAGCTTGATGGCGCGCTCGAACTCGGGCAGCATCGTGGGGGTCGCGTCGAACTTCGCGAGGACGTAGTAGCCGGTCTCACGGCCCGCAATCGGGAACGCGAGCGTCCGCTTGCCCCAGTGATTGAGGTCAATCGGCGAGCCTTCGGCCTGCGGAATGAGGGCGTGGAAGCGGTCGAGCTTTTCGGTGATGGCGGGCTCTTCGAGCGTGCTGTCGAAGATATAGACCGCCTCATACGAACGGGTCATGGCACCTTCCTTCGGTCGTGGTCGCCCCGGGGCTGGTGCGGCGCCCGAGGAGGATGAGTTGTGAACAGCCCCCAAAGATAGCGGGGAGCGTGGGGGTCATGCCAGTGGACCCCAGCGATGGCCTGACACGCTGCCAGAGCGCCACTTACCGCCGGCGTCCCGTGCAACTCGCATTGATGGCCGCCAGCTGGCGCCTGGTAAAGGCCACCCAGTCGGCTTCCTCAGCCGGGGAGAGCCCAAGCGCGAAGGCACCGGTATTGGTTCGCTGGTCCACCCGGAGCGAATCGGCCGCCCGGAGGAAGACGAACCGGGTCGGGCCGCCGAGCGAGTCACTGGGCAGCATTACCGCAAGACAGCCCAGGGCACTGGTGCTCCGTACCACCCGCCCGGTGACCCAGCGACGCCCCAGGGAAGGCACCCTCGCCTGGACGGTGGCGTTGGCGAACAGGAGCGAATCGCTCTCGGCCTGTGCCGGGAGCTGAGCGGGTACGAACGTGAGCGCGGCGAGCAGCCCGATACAACGGAGCATCTGGAGTTGCCTGGTTACGGGTCGACGATCACGAACGGCCGTTCGGAGATGACAGTCCGGTCACCTGACTTGACTCGCACAATGAGTCGGTAGACCCCAGTTCCGAGCTGTTCGAGCCCCACTCGGCGCCGCACGGTGCTCGCTTGGCCGGTCGAGCGCTCGTTCGTCGCAACTGTCACGCCCTTTCCGCGGTCATCCCCGACCCGACGCACCTCAATGGTGTTGCGCCACTCGGTGCCTGCGGGAACGCCGTAGACCTGATAATAGAGTTCGATCGGCGTGCCGCGTGGCCACGTGCCGAGGGCGTTCAGTGGGAACTCCCCCGACCCGCTCTGCCAGAGCGGCTGTCCCTTCGGGACTCCCGTGACGATGTCGCTGATTGCCAGCGTCGAGCCGTCGGTGACGATGCGATTCCGAATCGATGCGAACGCCCCTGCGGAGTCGCTCTGCTGCCGCGCCAGCACGCTGATATCCCAGCGGCCAGCCCGGATCGGCAACTCGAAGAATCCCGAGATGTAACGGTTGAGCGTTGCGGCCTGGGCAGGGGCCGCGAAATGCCGCACGGTGTCGAGCTGGAAGGTGCGGCCCGACAGTTGATCATAGCCGGAAACGCGGAACTGGACGTCGTAACCCACACGAACACCGTCGTGCACGACAGGGCGTAACTGACCGGGAGGCAACGCGAACGTCAGCAATAGCCTGCCGGGTGCCGCCACTGGCCCTCCGCTCACCGCGAAGATGTTCAGCACGGCGCGCCAGGGATGGGTGAGTGGTGGCGAGTCACTGTCGGTCGCAATGCCGACCTTGGCGTCCTCCCGGCTGGTCGCGATCGCTTCGGTCACTGCGGGGAGGCAGCTCTTCGGCAACACCCCCCTGTAGTTCTCGACCAGCAATGCAGCCGCCTCGTAGTCCCCGAACATCCGGCCCACGGCCGCCCACTCGTTCTCGTAGCTGAGGGGGAGATAACTGGTGAGGGTGGTGCCCTGGCTCATTCCGAACGCCTTGCTGCCCCGGAAGAACAAGACGCGCCATCTCCCGTCGATCCAGTACAGCCACGATTCGGTGCCTGCTCTCGAATCGGCTTCGTCATCCACCTGCGACTGCGAGGGATCGTACTGCGGCCCAAATCCCGCCGTCGCGATCCCGACCAGTCGAATCGAAGCTGCTCCGGTGGCGTGACCCTGAACCAGTCGTCGGACCGGTTCGCCGTGACGCAGGTACAGCAGTCCACGATGATCCAGCACCGGCTCATCCTTACGGATGTCGTCGGGGTCACTCGGCGGCAACTTTGCGAGTCCGAGGTACAGTGAAGTCGCGTTCCCGACGCAGGGTGAGAAACCCTCAAATCCGTATTCCACCCGGGTGAACATCGTCCGCCGCCAGGGGTCGATGACACGGAAGTTGGCAAAGGCGACCGTCCAGCGCCGAAGGTGCTCACTGAGGCGACCGTCGGGCTCCTTGGCGGACTGCATATCGCGCTGCGCCCAGAATCGGTGCAGGAAGGGGAGCAGGGAGTCATCGGGTGCCGCATCGAAATCAGCGAGCGAGTCGGTCGTGACGATCCACGCGAGATCGGTGCGGTACATTCTGCGGCCCACGGCACTCGGATGCGCCAGTCCGCTCCAGTAGGCGGTGACGGCGGCAGTGGAATCGCCGAGGGCGCGAAGCGTGCGAGCGCGCTCGAGTGCGAGGCGGGAGGCGTCGCCTCCACCAGCGAGCGAACTGTCGAATGCCCGCAATGCCTCCGGGTACTGCGCGCGGTTCCGGAGGTCTCGGCCGGTGATGAGCCAGAGGTCGGGCTCTCGATGTGGTGCGGTGAGCAGTTGCGAGAGGGCAGCCTGTTCCGATGACCGCAGTTGACGGTCGCCTTCGGCAATCAGGATGCGGAGCGCGAGGGCGCGGCTCTCGGGGAGGGTCGCATCCTGCCTCAACGCGCTGGCAAGGTGGCGCCAGAGGGCTTCCTGATACCACTCACCCTCGCGCTTTCCCTCGCTGCCCACTTCCACAAAGCCGCCGCGATCGAGCTGGAGGAAGACCCGGGCCATCGCGAACTCGGGCCAGGGCCAATCGGAGTGGCGCGCCGCTGCCTGGTCGAGATCGAAGAGGCCGCGCTCGACTTCATTCCGATTTGCGTGCACCACACCACGCCGTGCCACGAGCAGCCCGCGGCGCAATTGCTTGAGCGCTGCGTCCCCATCGTCCACGCGGTCAGCGAGGCGGTCGAACGCGGGGGAGTTGTCTGCCGAGTCGATGTCACGCAGCCAGTGGCGGAGCTCAGTGCGCTGCGCGGCCGATTGCGCGGCCACAGGTCTGGCCGCGAGCGTGGCGAGGGCACCGAGCACGAGGCAGAGTCGCTCGACGCCGAGGCGCGTCATCGCTTCACCGAGAGCAGCCGCGCCCGACTCACCTCGGTGCCGGACTGCGGATCGCGAATCCGGATGATCAGCCGGAAGTCTCCGGCGCCGATTTCCCGGAGGGCGAGGTCGCGACGCATCAATTGGGTCGTGGCGGAGGCGACGTCGTGGAAAGTGATGACGGCCTTGGCCTTCTTCGCGCCGGGCCTGGCATCCCAGACCTCGAGGCGCGTGTCGTAACTCCGCCCCGGCATCAGTCCATCGACTTCATATACAAGCGATGCCACGTCGTCTCGACGCCACGCTCCGGTCGGGTTGAGTGGAACCGAGGCACCGCGTCGACGCCAGTCGAGGCCACTGCTGACACGCCCCAGCACGGGATCGCCGAGTCGGAGTGTGTGGCCGTCGAAGCGTGCCACTGGCACGCCGGGTATCCTGGTCCCGCCACCGGCCAGGTTGGCGGTATCGCTGGCCACGATGGCCACGTCCCAGTCGCCCACGGGTGCCGGGATCTCCAGCCAGGTGGAGAGCCACTCGCCCGGGCCGAGTTTTCGGGAAACCCGCCAGGTGCGCACGGTGTCGAGTGAACCCTCCATCCGGCCCGTCACGGGATCGCCGACGATCACGCGGATGTGTGCCGTATACTCGCTCAGGGTGTCGCGCACCGCCCCTTTGGGAACCAGGCGGTCGGCCGGGATCGCCACGACTGCGAGTACCCCGCCGCCGGGGATGCCGTAGGTCTGGGCGAGTACCTCGAGGTCCTTCTTGTAGCGCAACGGGTTGCCGTCGGTGGTGAGCGCAGCGATGCCGTCGCGTCGCCCGCGCTCACTCAGCCGCTCGGCACGAATGGCCGACTGATCGGCCATACAATAGCCAGCGTCGAGCGAACACGCCGTGAGCATATCCCCACCGCCCGGCAGCGTCCGGATGCTCTCACCCGGGTTGGCAGGATTGTCCTGTCCGAAGTGAATGATCAGTGGCTGCGTGGTCGCGGCATAGGCCCAGCTCTCGTACTGGAGGACCGGAATGCCGGGGCCGGGCTGGAAGGTGGAATATTTCAGCCGCTTGTCTGGCGCGCCGTGGCGCAGAAAGGCAATGCCTCGATCATCGAGGATCCGGATTGCTGGCGGACGCGAGATCGACGTCAGCATCCGGTCACTCAGGACCGGAATGGCCTGCAGGCCGGGCGCATCCGTTGCCGCGGTGGCCTGCTGTTGCGGGAAGCCCGGCAGGTCCGGCACGAAGGCCGACCAGCGATCGGTTTGCGGTCCGAGGATGAAGTTGCTGCCGGTGCCGTCGCGGTAGTCGTGGAGTGCAATGCGGTAGCGCCGGAAGTGCTCCTCGAGCCGTTCACCCGGCAGCCGCGCCGCTTCGAGATCGCGGCGCCCCCAGAAGGTCTCAAGGAAAGCCGCCGCCTCGGCAACTGGCAGGCTGGCGAGCTTCCGGTACTCGCTCGAGTCCGCGATCCATTCGGCGTCGGCCGCGAACTCATCGAAGTCTTCCGGCCCAAGTATCTGCGCAACCCCGCGATGGTAATCACGGACGGCGTCTTCCCGTTGGCCCGTGGCGAATTCGACCTCGGCTCTCAGGCGGGCATTGCGTGCCGGCGAGGGCGCCGCGTCGCCGACCTGCGCCAGCAATTGTGGCAGCGAATCCACCGACCCGAGTTCGAGTTCGAGTTGAATGCGGCGCGCCACGACTTCCGCATCGAATTGACCGGAGCGACCGGCTGCGCGCGCCATCCTGAGTTCTTCCTCCGGCGTTCCCCAAAGTAGCGGGTATGGTGCCAGGCGGATCAGTTCGCGATGCGCAGGGACGAATCCGGAGTCGGCCGCAATCGCGTTGAGCAGTGCGCGGATGGCGGGCCGACGATGCATTCGCATCGCGGCGGTCCATTTCGAGTCGGTCTCGCCGGTTCCCGAGAGTTGTGCATCCTCGAAGCGCCACGATGCAAAGGCGGGCCAGGGCCAGTCGGAATGGTCACGCTCCACGATGCCGAGCTCGGCAGCATAGTCACGGCCGAGGGGCCTCGGCTTTCCGAGACGGGTGAGCCGGGCCGACCGAAGGGCTTCCGCGACAGGACTGAGCACCGAGGTCGAGAACCTGGGGAGTGCGAGGCGCTCGAGCCGCGAGGGATCGGAAATGGAGCTGAGGGTGCTGTCCCAGCTCGCCAGCGCCCGACGGTCGTCGGGAGATTGGGCCGTCGCCTGACGGGAGACGGCCAATGCCAGCAGAGGGGCCAGGAACTGGATGCGCATTACTGGACCGGGAGTCAGGGGGCTTCCGAACGCGTGGACAGCAATGCTGAAGGATACCGCTGGTGGCGGGCGGCACAACCCGCCACGGCCTAGCGAAGGGGCGGTAGCGCTGCAGTCCAGGAGAGGGCCGCATCTCCGCGTCGGACCAGGAAATGGGGAGCCTGTAACCCGAAGACGCGAATCCTGCCCGAGGCAAACTTGCCCGCGAGCACGCCGAGGCCGGCGCCTGCGATCACGTCGCTGAGCCAGTGGTCGGACTCGGCAATGCGACCCCAGGCCACGCCCGTCGCAAGGGTATAGAGTCCGACCCGTGCAACCGTACTGCCGGTGGCATCGCCGAGGGCAGTTGCGAACGCAAACGCCGCCGTGGCGTGTCCCGACGGAAAGGAGACGCGACCGCTGAAGGGCCTGAACGTACCGCCCCTGAGCTCGGCGTCCTGATACGGCCGGCTTCTCCCCACGAGGTACTTGGTAGCTTGCGAGAGCGCCGAGGCAAGAACGGCCGATGCGGCAATGCGTCCACCGGCGCGGAGTATCTCGGGCCGGTGTGCGGCGAGTCCCACGAGCGCGAGGCCCCCGGCGACCGGGCCGATGACCACGACCTCGCCAAACCGGTTGAGTGAATGCGCGGTGCTGATGGATGCAGGCGTGGCGTGTTCGCTCACTTCACGCGCCACGGCACCGTCGAAGAACATTGCGACGCCAACGAGCGCGGCGCCTGCAGCCACCGGCTGCCAGCAGAGCGCTGGTATCTGCTCAGCTGGCAGCGCTTGCGCGTCCAGCGGCCCAGCTGCTCCGGCGGCGAGCAGCTGGTTGACGGTCTGCCGCACGCGGTTGAGGTCGGCGCCCAGCT
>JAZJZU010000065.1:0-10133 GCA_040389605.1 Gemmatimonadota bacterium | reverse complement strand
GCAGACCCAAACCGTTCGACCCGAGACCCAGATCGGTCTTGCCGAGTCCAACGCCCATGAAGAGTCCGGCGGCGAGCAGCAGGAGGAGCAGGGGCGCCCTGGACATCAGGGTGTCTTGGAGAGCAGCAGCCAGCGCACTTCCCACGGCTCTTCATCGGTTGGCCGGTGGACCAGCATCGAGTCGCCCGACAGCAGCAGGGGATGGATGCGTGAGCCAAGCACAAGACGGGACAGCGGCTCGCCAGTCTTGGAGAACATCACGTATTCCGCCGAATCACCTGACGTGGCACGTCCGACCAGAATGCGGCCGTCGCGGTTGATCAGGATTCCCGTGACGGCTGCCGAAGTTGCCGGCGTCTTGGCGACCATCGAGTCGAGGTCGATGGCCGGGACATCCTGTTGCGCCAGTTGCGCGCGCCGGGCCGAGATTTCGGTCGAGTCGATTGGCGGCCCGGTCAGGTTGCTGGAGATCGACCACTCCGGCGTGCCCCGGGGGGAGATGCCATTGATGGCAAATCGATCGGCGGGGCTCCAGACCACGGCGCCGTCTTCACCGACGGCATAGACGGGCTGGGTCGGGAAGAGCGGGACCGTGGCGCTCACGACATCATCGTTGAGCCGGAGCCAGGGAATCGTGGTCGTGAGGGCGACGCGTCCGCCGGTGTCGCCGGCAGTCTTGAGAATCTTCAGTTCGAGCGTCGCGGGCGAGGCCGTGTCGGCAGCATAGAGGCGCTGCAGGAGCGCGAGATTGCCGGCAAAGCCCCACGCGCGAATTCCGAACAGCTTGGGGAGTGGCTTGCTGCCGATGTACTTGCCGCTGCGGTCGTAGCGGAGCAGCGACTCCGTCTGTGCGTCGATGACCAGCAGGTCACCACTCGACGTTCCGCCGATTGCGGCAGGGTTCTGGTATTCGCCGACCTGGACACCAAGCGCGCCCACCCGCATCGCCACCGAGTCACCAATCTTCCAGGCTCCGATCGGGCGACCTGGCTCCCACAGCGCGATCAGGTCCTCGCCCAGCCAGTTGGCCACGGCCGCCTGGAGCGGACAGAGGTTGCGACCGTCTGCGAGACAGACGCGGCCGCCATCCGTGAAGGTCAGGCGAGGCAGCGAATCGAGTGTCGCGGCCGTTACGACCTGCGAGGCGCTGGACGTGCTGCTGGATTCCGTGTTGCCGCTGCAACCGGCGAGCAATGTGCCAGTGAGGGCGATCAGGGCGGGGAGTCGTGCGGTCATCGGTGCGGCCTTCTGGGGATGGTGATGAAGCGTGACGACACTCAGCTGCTGAAGCGAAACAGCATCAGGTCGCCGTCTTGAACGACGTATTCCTTGCCTTCTGCGCGTGCGAGTCCCTGTTCGCGTGCGGCCTTCCAGCCGCCAACGCGGACGAACTCCTGGAATGCCACGGTCTCGGCGCGAATGAATCCCTTTTCGAAGTCGGAGTGGATGGCGCCCGCTGCCTCAGGCCCCTTGGCGCCGACGCGGATGGTCCAGGCGCGCACTTCCTTTTCTCCGGCCGTGAAGTAGCTCTGCAGGCCGAGCACGTGATAGGCCGCGCGCGCCAGCCGGTCGAGGCCGGATTCGTGCACGCCAAGCTCTTCGAGGAATGCCGCGCGGTCTTCCACGGGCAGCTCGGCCAGTTCGGCCTCGACCTTGGCCGAGAAGATCACGATGTCGGCCGTTTCGCCATCGGCCGCCACGGCCGCGCGCAGCGCCTCGACGTGCGCGTTGCCCGTGGCGAGTTCATCCTCGCGCACATTCGCGGCGTACATCACCGGCTTGGCCGTGAGCAGGGCGAACGACTTGTAGGCCGGGCGCACTTCGTCGGTGGGAACGACGGTGCGTGCCATCCGCCCGGCGGCAAGCGCTTCGTTCAGTCGCTCGAGGAGTCCCTTCTCGAGCTTTGACTGTGCATCGCCGGTCCGGGCCGCACGGGTCGCCTTGTCGAGCCGCTTCTCGACCGTCGCGAGATCGGCGAGGGCGAGTTCCGTATTGATGATCTCACGGTCGCGCGCCGGATCGACGTCGGCCATCACGTGCTGGATGTCGGCGTCCTCGAAGCAGCGGACCACGTGCACGATGGCGTCGACTTCACGGATGTTGGCGAGAAACTGGTTGCCGAGGCCCTCGCCCTGTGAGGCGCCCTTGACGAGGCCGGCAATGTCGAGGAACTGCACCGTGGCCGGGACGATCCGTTGCGGATTGATCAGCTTGGCGATTTCGGCGAGGCGAGTGTCGGGAACCTCGACCACGCCGGTGTTGGGCTCGATGGTGGCGAACGGATAGTTCGCCACCAGCGCACCGGCCGAAGTCAGCGCATTGAAGAGTGTCGACTTGCCGACATTCGGGAGCCCGACGATACCCAGCGCAAGCACGCCGTTACCGCGCCAGGGAGGCGAACCAGGGCGCGAACACCAGCGCGACCACGCAGGTCACCTTGATCAGGATCGAGATGCCCGGGCCGGAGGTGTCCTTGAACGGGTCGCCCACGGTGTCGCCGACGACCGCGGCCTTGTGCGTGTCCGACCCCTTCCCGCCGTAATGGCCCGCCTCGATGTGCTTCTTCGCGTTATCCCACGCGCCGCCCGAGTTGGCCATGAAGAGCGCGAGCAGGGCACCGCTCACGGTCGTGCCGGCGAGCAGACCTCCGAGCGCGTGCACACCGAACAGGCCGCCGACAGCCACCGGTGCAATGACGGCGAGCAGGCCGGGCGCGACCATCTCTCGCAGGGCCGCCTTGGTGGCGATGTCGATGCACCGTTCGGAATCGGCCTGGGCCGTTCCTTCCATCAACCCCTTGATCTCACGGAACTGGCGGCGCACTTCCTCGACCACGGCTCCAGCCGCACGGCCGACTGCGGTCATCGTCAGCGAGCCGACCATGAACGGGAGGATGGCGCCGAGGAAGAGCCCGATCACGACCACGGGATTGAGGATGTCGAGCGTGAACGGCACCCCGGTGCGCGCCGTGATGGCCGACGCATAGGCGGAGAACAGGGCGAGCGCGGTCAGCACGGCGGAGCCGATCGCGAAGCCCTTGCCGATCGCGGCGGTGGTATTGCCGAGCGAGTCGAGTCGGTCGGTGATGCTGCGCACTTCCGGGCCCAGGTGGCTCATCTCCGAAATGCCGCCCGCGTTGTCGGCGATGGGGCCGTAGGCATCGACGGTCATCGTCACGCCGACGGTGCCGAGCATTCCGACGGCCGCCAGCGCGATGCCATAGAGTCCGGTGGCCTGATTCGCGATGTAGACCGTGAGGCAGAGGATCAGGATCGGTGCGGCGACCGACTGCATCCCGACGGCGAGGCCGGCGATGATGTTGGTACCCGGGCCGGTCTTCGAGGCTTCGGCGATCCGGCGGATCGGTCCGGCGGCCGTGTAGTACTCGGTCACGAGACCGATCGCGAGACCGGCGATCGAGCCCGCGAGGATGGCGGTGAACGGCTTGCCAGCGGTCTCGGGGATCGCGACCTGGAAGACCGTGGTGAGCCACCAGGCCGCGCCGAGGAAGATCAGGGCCGAGAGCAGCTGGACATAGCGCAGCGCCCATTCCGGTGCGCTGTTCTTGAAGATCTTCATCGACGCGATGCCGATGATGGAGGCGCCGAGTCCGGCCGTGGCGAGGGCAATCGGGAGCCCGACGGCACTGATCCGCATCTCACCCGGGATGGCGATCGCGGTGGCGCCGATCGCGACGGCGGCCACCACGGCGTCGACGTAGCTCTCGAAGATGTCCGCACCCATTCCCGCGACGTCGCCGACGTTGTCGCCGACGTTGTCGGCGATCGTGGCGGGATTGCGCGGATCGTCCTCGGGGATTCCCGCCTCAACCTTGCCGACGAGGTCGGCGCCGACATCGGCCGCCTTCGTGTAGATGCCACCGCCAACGCGGGCAAATAGGGCAATGCTCGAGGCACCCATCGCGAAGCCCGACATGATCTCGGCGAAGAGTGGGAAGCCCGCGGCCATCGCGCTTGCGTCGCCGCTCGGGAGGGTCAGGTTGAGCACGACGCCGAGACCGAGCAGGCCGAGCGAGGCCACGGCGAGGCCCATCACGGCGCCACCGTCGAAGGCGATCTCCAGGGCGCGGGCGAGACCGTGCGTCCGCGCCGCCTCGGTGGTGCGCACATTGGTCTTGGTGGCCGCTCGCATTCCGGCGAAACCGGCGAGTGCCGAACAGAAGCCGCCAAAGACGAAGGCCCCGCCAACGCGCCACTGGACCATTCCGGCGAGTGCTGCGGCCACGAGGCAGAGGACGGGGAGGAGGACGAGATACTGGCGGCGCAGGAAGGCCATCGCGCCACGCTGGATCAGTCCGGCGATTTCCTGCATCCGCGGGGTGCCGTCGGGCTGGCGCTTGAGATAGAAGTACAACACCAGGGCGGCGAGCAATCCGGCTCCGCCAAACACGGGAGTCCACGGCGCGAGATCGTACAGGGTCACTGGAGAGTCCTGGTGGTTAGGTCACGCGATTGAAATCATTCATGGCGCGTTCGATTCCGTACGCCAGCCAACATTCTACTGCGTTTGCCATCGGGTCGAGCATTCCCTGGAACGCCTCGCGCTCCTCGGGGGTCATCTTGCCAAGCACCCAGTCGGCCAGGTCGTCGTACTCTGGCGGCTTGGCCCCCACCCCGATCCGGAGCCGGGGGTAGTCCTGACGGCGCAAGCCGGCCTCGATGCTCTTGAGTCCGTTGTGCCCTCCAGCTGAGCCCGCCCCCCGGAGACGAAACCGGCCCGGTGGGAGGGACACGTCGTCGACCAGCACGAGCAGGTCGCTGGCCGGGTCCCACGAGGGGCCCCGCAGCGACCGGAGCGCGTCGCCGCTCCGGTTCATATAGGTGGTGGGCTTCACTAAACGAACGGGGACGCCATGCAGCGTCCCCGTTGTCGCCACCGCCTCGTCGGCCCGGCGGAAGCCCCCGAAGCCCCAGCGCGTGGCCAGGAAGTCGACGAGGAGGAAGCCTGCGTTGTGGCGCGTGCGCTCGTATTCCGGCCCGGGATTGCCGAGCCCCACGATCGCCTTTGCCACTTACTCCCCAGCGGCCTCGGCCTCGTCGGCCTTGCCCTTCTTGATGACTTCAGGCGAGGCATCGGTCGGCTCGACCGCGGCCGCGGCCACTTCGGCACGCGCCTGGATCACGGAGACGATCGAGACCGTGTCTTCGTTCATCAGCTCGCCCTTGGCGATCTTGATGTCGCCCACGTGAATCGAGTCACCCACGCCGAGTGCTGTGACATCGACGTCGATGTGCTCGGGAATGTCGGCCGGCAGCACCTTCACCGTCAGGCGGTGGAGGTGGTGGTCGAGCACGCCACCGTGATTGCGAACGCCGTCGGCGACACCAATGATGTGCACCGGTACTTCGACGGTAATGGCCTCGGTCGCCACGACGGCGTAGAGGTCGATATGGATCACGTCGGCGCGGCGCACCGGGTTGCGCTGGACTTCGCGCACCAGGGCCTTCACGGGCGCCTCATTGTCGATGCTGACGTCGACCAGGGCCGCCTCGCCGCCGATCACGTCGAGCAGCTTGGTCAGCAGCTTGTGGTCGACCGAGAGTGACCGGGCCGCAATGCCGTGACCATACATCGTCGCTGGCACCCGACCATCCCGACGGAGCGACCGTGCCGCTCCCTTGCCCGATTCCTTTCGCGAGACCGCCGCGAGACTCACCTGCGCCATGTCCTGCCTCCGTCAATCATTCAGTCGAACAGCGCGCTGACCGACTGGTCGCTGTGCGTGTAGCCGATCGCCTTCGCCAGAAGTCCTGCGATCGAGAGCACCTTCAACTGCGGAAAGTGCCGCTCGGGCGGCAGGTTGATCGTGTTCGTGACGGCGATTTCCGTCACAGGTGATTGCGACAACCGCTGGACTGCCGGTCCCGACAGCAACGCGTGTGTCGCGCAAATGAAGATGTCCCTGGCGCCCAGCGCCTTGAGCGCGTGGACGGCCTCGGCCATCGTACCCCCGGTGTCGATCATATCGTCGGCCAGAATGCAGTTCTTGCCGGCGACATCGCCCACCACGTTCAGGACCTCGGCCACATTCGGGCCGGTGCGGCGCTTGTCGATGATCGCCAGCGAGCCATTGAGCCGCTTGGCAAAGCCCCGGGCCATCTTGGCCGAGCCGACATCGGGCGCCACCACCACCAGGTCTTCCAGATTCTTCTGCCGATAGTGATTCACAAATATCGGCGCCGCGTAGAGGTGATCGACCGGCAGGTCGAAGAACCCCTGCAGCTGATGCTGGTGGAAGTCGATCGAGAGGACTCGATCGGCGCCTGCCACCGACACCATATTGGCCATCAACTTGGCCGAAATCGCCACCCGCGGCTGATCCTTGCGGTCCTGCCGGGCATACCCGAAGTAGGGCATCACGGCGGTGATCCGTGCCGCGCTCGCCCGCCGCGCTGCATCCATCAGGATCAACAGCTCCATCATGTTCTCGGCCGGCGGGTTCGTCGAGTTGATGACGTACACATCGCGGCCGCGGACGTTCTCATCGATCCGGACGAAGATCTCCCCGTCAGCGAAGCGCTTGAGCGTCACCTTGCAAAGCTGGGTATCCAGCTGCTGGGCGATCTCCTCGGCGAGCGGTCGGTTGGCCGATCCACTCAGCAGGAGCATAGGCTTCGAAAGCAGGGGCAATTCCGCCATAAAGACAGCCCGAAAACATAGTGGCGCCTTGAGATACGGGCAACAGGGGGATCCAGACGCCGATGGGCGATGGGCGATAATCGATGGGAGATGGGGAATCGGGCGGGGCGGTAACGGGGTGGTTCCGAGCGGCCTTGGGAAGCCCGAGGGTGGAAACCCGCCCATCGCCCATCGCCCATCGCCCATCGAGCTTCTGAGTTCCCCGGCGTGGACTCGAACCACGATTCGCAGCTCCAAAGGCTGCTGTCCTGCCATTGGACGACCGGGGAGAGAATGCGAAAGCAAAGAAAGCGACCAGCGGCCCCTGACGCGAGTGGGGGCGTTAGCCGACCGCCACCGCGTGGAGCGCGCCGTGACGGCTGCCGAGCTGGGCCGCAGCGTCGTCACGGTCCTGCGCCGACCGATATACCGCGAACAGGGTGCTTCCGGACCCGCTCATCCGGCAGAGGAAGGGGCGGGTGAGGGCCAGGGCCTCGAATGCCGCGCGAAGCGCGGGGAATCGACCGAAGACCGCCCCCTCGAAGTCGTTGCCCCCGAGGCGCGCCAGGTCGCTCCAGCTGGCCAGGACGCCGAGGTCGAGCGTGACGCTCCCCCGGGGAGAGGAGCCAGCACGCACTTCGTCGACCCAGCCGTAGGCGGCTGCCGTTGGCACGGCCATCCCGGGGCAGAGGAGCAGGGCGGGCATCGGCTCAAGCGGCGGCAGGCCGAGGAGGCGTTGTCCGTGCCCCCAGCCGAGGGCCAGCCGGGCACCCGACAGGAAGAAGGGAATGTCTGCGCCGAGGCGGTATCCGATTTGGAGCAGCTCGCTGCCGGGTACGGCACCGCCGGCTAGCCGGTTCACCGCGATCAAGGCCTGCGCGGCATCGCTCGAGCCCCCACCGAGTCCGCCTCCCGCGGGGATTCGCTTGATGAGCCGCAGGGCGACTCCGAAGCGGCGGCCGGTCGACGCCAGCACCGCGTCGGCCGCGCGCCATGCCAGGTTGTCCTCCGGTTTGCCCAGTTCCGCGCCAAGCACCTCAAGCGTGAGGCCACGGTCGGTGCGAGTGATTTCGAGGGTGTCGCTGAGCCCGACCCGCGCGAAGAGCGATTCGATGCCGTGGTAGCCGCTCTCTTCGCGCGCCAGGACCCGGAGCATCAGGTTGACCTTGCCGGGGCATTCCGCCGTGATGGTATCGCTCACGGCCCGTCCTTCACGACTTCCACCGCGTGCGCCGCCTTGAGCGTGACACCACTGCGCACGGCCGACCATGCGCCGAGCAGCGTGATGGGGACGAAGGTCAGCAGGTGATAGGTGAGGGCGTACGCGCCCGCGACACTCTTGTCGACGGCATAGAAGCCGAGCACCAGGACAATCGGGGCTTCGAATCCACCGAGATACCCTGGTGCCTGTGGGGCCGCGATGCCGATCATCAGCAGGCCTTGAAGCACCAGCGCGCCAGAGAAGGGAATGTGGAGATCGAACGCGCCCAGCGCGACATAGAAGGCCGCGGCGTTGACGAGCCAGATGAGGATCGTCCACCCGAGCACCGGGATCGCCCGGCGCGGGTCCCGCAGGGCGTTGAGGCCGGCGAGCAGCCGATCAACAAAGTGATGAATCTTCTCACCGAACGGGCCGTGACCCACGACGCGCCGTACCAGCCGCAGCGCGAGATCGCGCCGCCACGCCGCGGCGACGGCCACGACCAGTGCCGCGAGGCAGATTGCCCCGATGCGTGTTGCCGTGGTGGCGACGGGCGCGCCGGCAATGGTGAGATCCGGCGGAAAGTTCGCGACCACGAGCCCCACGCCGAGCATTCCCACGACAATCAGGGCATCAAGTACGCGCTCGACCGCAAGACTGGAGAGGGCGCTGGCAAACGAGACGCGGCCGAGCCGACTCACCGCGGCGACGCGCAGCACTTCGCCGGCACGAAAGGGGAGCGTGTTATTGGCGGCGAAGCCGATCGCGATCGCGTGCCACAGCGGCGCGGTCGCAAGCGGGGAGTCGTCGTCGTGCCGCAGCAGCAGGCGCCAGCGCGGGATGCGCAACGGAAACGGAAGCGTACTGATGACGACGGCCAGTGCCATCGGCAGGAAGTGCATACTGCGGACACTCGCCCAGAGCCTGTTCCAGTCGGTTCCGCGGAACGAGACCCAGATCAGTGCGGCCGAGATCAGCAGGCCAAGAGCGAGTTGCAGCGCGCGGGCGCCGCGCCGATCAGGCGGCGTCACGCGCGAGTGGAACGAGGTCGAGCAGCTCCTGGATCCACGGCCTGAGGGAGTCGAGCGAGATGGTCGGCTCCGCGAGGATGGCATTGATCTCTGCGCGCACTTCTTCGGCCCGGTCGAGTGCTGCGACGCCCCGGTAGAGCAAGTCGCTCACGGGGAGAATTGCCGCGTCCTCGACGTCGCCACCCACGGCGCCGGTCGTGAGGCCAGCGAGAGTCGGTGGTACGGTCTCAAGCTGGTACAGCAACTCGCGGCGTCGCGAGTAGGCGCGCTCGAGGATACCGGCCGATCCCGGGGCAGGTGCGTCGTCGGGCGCGAGCGATTCGATCGGCACGATCTCCGAAGGGAACGCCTCCGGTGCGAGCGATGCGATGGGCACAACGTCGAGTTCTTCGTCCTGCGAATCCGGCGCAAGGCTCTCGATCGCGACGACATCGCTTTCGGCATCAGGGGCGAGCGATGCGATCGAGACAATCGGGGTGCCGAGGAGCTCGTCGTCGAGCTCGACTGACTGCTCTGCGGGCGGCGCTCCGCCGATGCCGGAGGCGAGTCGATCGCGTTGCCGCGCCAGTGCCGCGCGGTCGGTTGTTCCCGCCGAGTCGACAAGGAAACGACCGCACTGGCGCAGCATCGTGACGAACGCTTCGGGCTGCTGGGCAGCGACCCCCTGTCCGATGGCGCCGGTGATGGCCTGGGCGAGCGGCGCGAGGAAGCGTCCGGTGGCACTCCGGGGCGGCATCGTGGCGAGGGTGCGGTGCAGGACGAAGAGCCGGAGATCGCGTGCGATCGTGGTTGCAGGCTTCGCGAGCGCGTCGGCGGTGGAGAGCAGGTGGTCACCGACACCGACCAGTTCCAGCGCCACCGGTGTCGCGTCCGGGGTCGGAGCAGGCGGTGTACCGTGTTGTGCGATGGATTCCTCGCCAGCCGGTGCGAGATCGGCGATCGGAACCACGTCGATTTCGGCAGCATAAGTCTCGAGCAGACGGGTCGACACGCGCTCGAGAGTGGGAGGGAGTGTCACCCGTCCCCCGTCGCCCAGGCTCTTGGCGATCGCGCTCATTGCGTGCGCGGCGTCGGCGAATATGGTCGCAATATCCGGCGGCGGCGGGGCCTCGCCGAGGAGTGTTCGGGTGGCGAGTTCCATCGCATCGAGCAGTTCGGGCAGCGGCGAGAGCTCAGCTGAGGCGCCCAGTCCCCGCAGCGATTGCATTCGCTCCAGCACGGCGCTCAGCACAAATCCGGGCGGCAGCTCCATCGGCATGTCC
>JAZJZU010000064.1:28424-31834 GCA_040389605.1 Gemmatimonadota bacterium | reverse complement strand
AGTGCGGTGGGCACCCCTTCCTCCCAGGTGAGGACCACATCGGCGGGGTCAGGGGCGTCGGCCGCAGCGTCCAGCAGCTCCTCGGGTGGAGAAGCCCAGGTGTCGTGGGTCCAGCCACCGCCCCAGGTCGTGCCCCAGAGACCGCGATTGATCGAGAAGGCACCCGACTTCGGGGGCACCGGCAGCCCGCGCGCCTCGAGGTAGGCAATCGACTGCTCCCGCGAGAGCGACTCTTCACGAATCGGGGTCACGATGTCCAGATCGGGCGCAAGCACCCGGAGGGCAATGTCGAACCGGATCTGATCGTTACCGGCGCCGGTCGAGCCGTGCGCCACGGCCGCGGCATCGATTCCCCGCGCGACCGCGATTACCGAGATCGCCTGCTGCGTCCGTTCGGCCGCCACGGAGAGCGGATAGACCTCGCCCCGGAGCACGTTGGCCTGGATCAGCACCTTGACGAAGCGATCGAAGACGAGGGCGCGAGCATCGATCTCGTGATGCTCCACGGCCCCGACCGCCAGCGCCTGGGCGCGGATGGCCGCGCACTGCTCGGGCGTGGTCCCACCCGTGTTCACGAAGACGGTGTGGACGATGTAGCCCCGCTCAGCCAGCCGGGGCACGCAATAGGAGGTATCGAGCCCGCCAGAGAAGGCGAGGGCAAGTCTGGGGTTTTGCATAGTGCATAACTATGCAGCCGGAGTTCCCGCCCCGCAAGTCCCCTTGCCTACGGTTTCCGCACCACCAGGGTCGCGGACTCGCTGGCCGCCGTCCCGCCCCCGCGCACGGTCACCCGGAGCCGATACGACCCGGGCGGGAGCTTCCCGAGGGCGACCGACCGTCCGATTTCGGCCCGTGGCTGGGTGGCGGTGGTCTTGAAGCCGAGGGAGAGCTTCGGGGGCTTCGAATCTTCGAGGGTGCTGAAGAATTCCAGCCGGGTGTCGTATTCAGTGCCGGGTACCAGCCCGCTCAACTGATAGTAGAGCTCGGCCGTCGCGCCGGTCTGGTAGGCATTCAGCGGATTGAGGGCGACCACCGTGGCACCGGAATTCCAGCGCACACCAGTTCCCTCTCTTCCGAGCACCACGCTGCTGATGTCCAGCTGTGGCAGGGCGCCCGGCACCCGGACTGTCGCGAGACGCGCGAGCGCCCCGCGCCCGTCGTCCTGGGTCAGCAGGAGGCTGGCGCCGTACGTCGCGGCCGGCACGGAGAGCATCCCGGTGAGCCATTCGCCCTCCACCAGCGGTTTCGCCGCGGCGAACTGTCGCAGTGTGTCGAGCTCGCGCCGTTCACCCGTGGTGCGGTCCACGCTGATCAGCTTCACGTGAATGGGGTAGACCGCGCGACCACCGGCCTCAGGAGGCGTGGCGTAGTTGAGCTTGCCACCGGGAATCGCGAACGCGACCACGAGCCGCGGGGCACCGCCCGAGCTGCGCTCGAGTCCATAGACTTGCACCACCGGATCGAGCGGCGCCGTGAATTTGCGAGGGTACGCATCGGTGGTCACCGCGCGAACGATGTTCTCGGTGCCGCGCCCTCGGTCATCGGCCACGAGGTTCGGGGCCGGCACCCTTCCCGTGGTGAGTGCTCCGCTCCGGCCGGCGCCAAATCGCCCGTTCCCGGCCACGCCCACAGTGTTGCCGGGCTGCAGCCTGTCGCACATCCCGTTGATCTGGCCGCAGAGCTGCTCGAGCGCCTGGCCGTCGGACCCGATGGGTGTCGGAATCAGGACACTCGCGCCGCTGGTCCCATCGAAGTCCACCTCAGCGAAGAACAACACCAGTGGTGCTTCGCCGGGACGGTCGTACATCCAGACCGCTTTGGCCGTGCCACCGATCGTGCCCTGTTCGCGATCTGGCTTGCCGTGGCGAATCCAGATCACGCCGCGATCGTCAAGTACGTCCTGCCCGATCCCGAACTGGCGGAACGGCACATCGGCGCCGAGCGTCGCAGCATAGGAATCCTGCGACGCGGTGACCGCGCTCTGTGCGCTCTCCGAGGCGCTCACTCGCGATGAGCCGTTATTCCCGCTCCCCACGACCGAGCCGCCGCCATTCAGGTCCATCAGGTCACCGGCAATCGCGGTGCTCCGCAACCGCTGTCGCCCCTTCTGGGGAATCGCGATGCGAAAATTGCTCATCGCGAGTTCCACCCGGCGATAGTGCTCAATCAGTCGTTCACCCGGCTCGCGCCCTTCTCGCACATCGCGCGAGGCCCAGAAGACATCCAGCCAGGTACTCCGTTGCGGTAGCGGCAATGAATCCCACGCGTGCAACTCTTCCGGTGTGGCGACCCAGGCGAGTTCCTCGCGATAGCGCATTGCTGCCAGCGGTGACCCAGTGGCTACAGCACCCGCGATGAGTGCCGCGCGTCCTTCGGCCGGGCGCCCGGCAAGGTGGAGATCTCGAGCCAGTTCGAGATCGACCAGCCCCGTGTCGGCGCCCTGCGCCATTGCCTCGTGGAGATAGACGATCGCCGTGTCGACGTTGCCGGCCTCGCGCTCGATCCTCGCCATCGCAAAACGGGCACTGGGGGAGAGCGGCAATGAATACCGGAGCCGGCGCAGCGCTCGCGCGCGCGCACCGAGTTGTGATGCACCCTCCCGCGGGATGGGAGCCAGTGCCAGCGCTTCTGCGGCTCCGGACAGGGTCGAGTCGAGTTCCAGTGCCCGTACCAGCGCGTTCCCGGCGCCGGCCTCGAAGCTCAGGCCGACCACCTGCAAGGGGCCTTCCTTGGCCAGGACCTTCGCGCGCGCAAGCTCGAGGCGCGCCACGCCAAGCCCGTACCACGCCGTGGCCCACTTGGGACGATCATCGACGGCACGACGCAGCAGCGCCTCCGCCTTGATAGCGTCGTCACCCTGCCCAGAGAACTCCGCGACCCGCGTCAGGCGCAGTCCTTCGCACAGCCGCGCGACGGTCGCTTCACGACCGCCGCAGCGCTCCGCGCGAGGGAGCTGTTCCGTCGTATGTGCGCGTGCGAGGTCGTGAAAGAGGGAGTCGACGAACAAGCGCTCGGCCCCGCCCTGCGCCGGGAGCGGCCGCGTCGCGCTGGCAAGAAACAGGAGGGAGAGGAACCAGAACCGGGAACACGGGGGCCGGAGCATCGGCGATCATCCGAAGGGGGAGGAGGCAATCGAAAGGTAACGCGCGGAACTGGTTCGAGGATGGAACCGCGGAGTACCGATCGAGGGCCGCCTCCCTCACATCACGGTTTGCTCTGCAGGCTCAGCCCATACTGAAAATGCAAGGCATAGTTCATCGTCGTGGCGTGGCCGTCGGCGATGTCGACGTCGAGATACCCGATGGTCGCCTTCACGCTGAGCGAACCATAGGTGTAGGGGAGGAGCTTCAGGCGCCGCGCCAGATTCGCCGAGATGACCGCCCCATCGAGCTCATACCGTGACCCGAAGA
>JAZJZU010000064.1:0-28414 GCA_040389605.1 Gemmatimonadota bacterium | reverse complement strand
GTCAGACTTGCCGTAGCTCTTCCCCCGGACCGTGGTGATTGGCACGGCCAGGATCGGCCCCGCGCCCACTCCGTATTCCCAGCCCCTGGTCCGCCAGAGCCGTTCGACCATCAGGTGGTTCACCCCGTTCGTGATGCGAAACGCGGTGACTTCGGGCCTGGGGAGGTTGTCGAGATAGAGCTTGTGATGCATATACTCGAACGCCCAGGCCGACCGCCCCGACCACCGGGAGATCCGCCCCGAGTAGTACCAGGTGGGCCGCCAGGGCCGGGTCGACCAGTTCGCATTCAGCCGGATGTCCGGCTCCCCGTCCTGATGAATGGTCAGCGGGGCCCTGGCATTGTAGGCATCGCCGAACCAGGCCTCCAGCCGCCACTGGGCCTCCGCCCGGACCGGCAGGAGGGCCAGCAACAGGGCGACGGTCAGCCCGGGAATGAACGGTCTGGTGGATCGGGGACGGAAGGCGGAGCAGGACATTGGAACCCTTGGACCGGGAGTAGGCCGAAGAAGCTAATCGCGCCGGGCGCCCCGGCATCCGCCGGGTCGGGCAACCTGCCCGCCATCTGGGTATACGCCAGATGGCACCGGGGGGAGAACCCCCAAGGCACCGCCGGTGTTCCACGGTGTGTCGCCCGAGGCCTCTCTGGCGTCAACCTTGCGAAGGGATGGCCCGGATGTTTCCGTTCTACACCGTTGAGCAGACTTGACTTACGGTCCTTCGAAGGGGTTGGGACCAGCCCCGGGTAAGGGATCGCACACCAGGAGGAAATGCATGCGTCACGCTGGGTTGGTGATTGCGGCCTCAATTCTCGCCGTTGCCCCTATGGCAGCGCAGAATAAGGGGACCTTTGAAATCGGTGGCTTCGGCCGCTATACCGAGTACACCGGGGCCTACGAGCTTCGGAAGCCCGACGACAACCGCTTCGGTGGCGGTGCGCGGCTCGGCCTGTTCGTGGCCAACAACCTGGCGATCGAGCTCGATGGCTCGTTCAACCCGACCGACCTCGCGGGCAACCAGCCGGGCGTGCCGTCGACCATCGGCTTCCGCTCGGTGCCGCTCCAGTACTTCCCGTTCCACCTCCAGATGGTCTACAACGCCCCGCTCTCCGGCGGCATCAGCTGGATGATCGGTGGCGGCCCGGGCTACACCAAGCTCAAGAAGGGAATTGATGAGGGGAATATTTCGGTCGGCGCAATGACCGGTCTTCGCCTCCGTCCCTGGAACTGGCTGAACTTCCGCCTCGAAGGCACCGCTGACGTTCTCCCGAGCGGCTACGGCGACGGCAGCAATACCTATCTCGGCGCACAGCTCGGCGCTTCGTTGCTGTTCGGCGGTGGCTGTGATCACTCCAAGGATATGATCGGCATCCGTCCCGCCAGCGCGTCGCTGACCCCGGGCCAGACGCAGCAGTTCACTGCCGAGTCGTGGTACTGCGGCAAGAACGACGAGGTGATGTACTCCACCAGCGGCCCGGGCACGGTCGACGCAATGACCGGCCTGTACACCTCGGCCGGCGATGGCTGCGCCACGGTCACTGCCACCAGCAAGAAGGGCAAGCTGACCTCCAGCGCGAACGTCTGCACCAAGACGCCCGTCGCGGCCCCGCCGCCGGCCCCCGCGCCTGCGCCGGCTCCGCCGCCGCCGCCGCCGGTCAAGCCAGCCTACACCTTCGAACTGGCGACGGTGAACTTCCGGTTCGATCACTCCGACCTCACCCGGGGCGGAATGGACACGCTGAACACGGTCGCCACGACCCTCAAGTCCCATCCTGAGGTCAACGTCGACGTGGTCGGTCACACCGACTGGGTCGGTACCAACGCCTACAATATGAAGCTGTCGCAGGCGCGTGCCGAAACCGTTCGCAAGTACCTGATCTCGCAGGGTGTCGCCGCCGACCGGATCATGGTCAAGTGGCGTGGCGAGGAAGAGCCGACGGCAACGAACGACACTGCCGAAGGCCGCGCCAAGAACCGTCGCGCCGAGATCAAGCAGAACAACTGATCTGACGCGAGCAACACAGACAAAGGCCGCCGGGGCAACTGCCCCGGCGGCCTTTGTCGTTCGCGCCGTCGCTCAGACCTCGGCCGCGGGCACCGGCTCGACGGTTGATTGGGGATGGAGATATTCGCGCCGGTACATCGACAACAGTTCAAAAAAGTAGGAAAGCGCCAGCGGCCCGATCAGCAGTCCAATGATTCCGAGATAACTGACACCGGCCACTGCGCCGACAAGCGTAATGAGCGGGTGAATCTGGGCATAACGATTCGATACCCACGGGCGGATCAGGTTGTCGACGTTTCCCACCGCCACCAGCCCCCAGACGACCATCGCGATCGCCCAGCCCGTCTGCCCCTGAGAGAAGAGATAGATCGCCGCTGGTCCCCAGACCATTCCACTTCCAACCACCGGCATGACCGAGAGCAACACTGTCACCGAGCCCCAGAACATCGGGTTCGCGATCCCGCTCACCAGAAACGCGCCACCGACCATTACGCCCTGGATCAGGGCAGCGGCCCCGGTTCCGAGGATGGTGGATTTCGTGATCGCCACGAAACGTTCCTTCAGGATCGTGGCACTCGCATCGGAAAACGGGATCGCCGGGCGCACCTTCGCCCAGGCGTGCTCTGGCTCGAGCAACAGGTAGTAGAGACCGAAGAATGTGAACAGCAGGTTCAGTGTCATCCGGGTAGCAGTGCCGAGCAGTGAGATCGCGCTGCCGCCAACGGTAGAAAGCACCTGAGATCCCGCCTCACGGATCTGCGGGCCGATTTCGAAAGTCCCGATCCGCAAGGTGTCGAGCCGCTGCAGCAAGGGTGAGGCGAGAATGGATTTCACCGCATCCTGCGCCTGCCCAACCAGCAACGATACCATATAACCCACCGGCAGCACGACGCCGATCAGCGCGATGATGATCACGATGACCGCAGCCAGCGGCCTGCTGCGAAGGTGTCGTGCAAGCCATTCAAACAACGGAGCGAAGACCACATAGAGCACCGGTGCGCCGAGCAGCCCGGAGGCGTACGGCAGCAACGCGAACAGGATGACAACGCCGAGGATGGCGACAAGCCACGACGCACGATCACGATTGGTATCGAGTATGGGCATCGCCAAGGCTACCCCCGCCCCGACCGCACCGCCATCGGCCCACCGAAAGGAGTGACGTTCCCCAATGAAACTTAACGGCCCGCCGCTACGTTCCTGACCCTATGACTGCCACTTCGATTGCCATCGGTTGCCGTGCCCTCGCGGCAAATCCCCTCCGTACCGTCCTCTCGACCCTCGGGGTCATTATGGGCACCGGCGCCCTCGTCGCCGTGCTGTCCGTGGGCGACGGTGTCGAAGCCTTCGCCCGCCAGCAGATCGCGGGCACCACCGACCTGCAATACCTGGCGGTCGTTCCCCGGACCAGCCGGAACGTCGACGGCGTGCAATTCCCCCGACCCGACACGCTCAGCTTCGTCCAGGCCGACGCAGACGCGCTCGCGAGCACGCTCGGCCCTGGCGCCGCAACCGCACTCCGCTGGAGTGGTGCCGCAATGGTGACGGGATTGCCGCACGACTCCATCAGGGCAACCGAGGTCACCGCCGAGGGAGCCGGTGCACCCCGGGTCGAAACGGCCGAGCTCGCGGCGGGGCGCTGGTTCACCGAGCAGGAGGTCGCGCGGGGAGATTCCGTCGTCATTGTGTCGCCATCGCTCGCCGGACGGCTCACGGGATCGACCGACTATTCCCGCGCCCTCGGTCTCTCGGTCACCCTGCAGGGGACACCGCTGCGTGTGGTTGGCGTCACCACCACACCCGCCACGCCGGCAATGGTGAGCAGGGTCCCGATCGCGACCTTCTCCCATACCGTCCTCCCGATCGCGGCAGCGCGCCCGCCCTCACTGGTGGTTCGCGCAAGCCGGATCGAGGATATGCCGGACCTGATCGCACGCACGGAGGCGTGGGTCGCCTCGCGCTGGCCCTCGTCCGGGGAGCGCGTCGACATCCAGAGTCGCACCGAGCGCATCAATCAGGCGCGACAGAGTATGCTGATCTTCAAGTTGCTGATGGGGTCGATCACCGGGATATCGCTGCTGGTCGGCGGAATCGGCATTATGAACGTGATGCTGGCTTCGGTACTCGAGCGGACTCGGGAGATCGGTATTCGTCGGGCCACTGGCGCTCGCCGTCACGACATCCTGACACAGTTTCTTGCCGAATCGGTGGCCGTCACGGGGGCCGGGAGCGCGCTGGGTGTGGTACTGGGTGCCGGCGCCGCGATGGCCACCACCGCGGTGATGCGCGCGAAGACGCAGGCGCCGGTGCACGCGGCGTTGACGCCCACCACGCTGGTCATCGCGGCGCTCTCGGCGGTGATCATCGGCGTGACGTTCGGGCTCTACCCGGCGAGACGCGCGGCGCAACTCTCACCGATTGACGCGATCCGGACCGAATGACGAGAAGAGAGAAGGGATGCCGAAGTTGTCATCCTGAGCGAAGTAGCCCGAAGGGCTGCGAAGTCGAGGGAGCCGGAGCTCCGCCCCCTCGCTTCGCTCAAGGTGACGAGCTGGTCCCCTTCTCCCTTCTCCTTACTCCTTACTTGGAAATGGAATCCAGTATCGGCCGCAGGATTTTCCAGACGTTACCTGCCACGATCCGTTCGCCGTCGGTCGTCGGGTGAATGCCGTCGGGCTGGTTGAGCGAGTCGATCCCCGCCACACCGTCGAGCAGGAACGGGAGATAGTGGACGCGATGCTTCGCTGCAGTCGAGGTAAAGATCTCCCGGAATCGCGAGGCATACTGGCGGCCGAGATTGGGGGGCGCCTCCATTCCCGCGAGCACCACGACCGGAGGCGGCGTCAGGGCGGCGGCACGCGCGAGGATGGCATCAAGGTTCGCCTGGAGTGAATCGACCGGGAGACCGCGAAGGCCATCGTTGGCACCTGTCTCGAGCACCAGGATCGCAATCGGTCCCTGCGACAGGAGCCAGTCCATCCGGTGCAGTGCGCCAGCAGATGTCTCTCCACTGACACCGGCATTGATGACCCGGAAGCCCAGGGCCGCCGAGTCGATCCGTGCCTGAATCAACGCCGGATAGGCCTCCGCGGGATCAAGTCCGCGCCCCGCCGTAAGCGATGTCCCGACGAACAGCACCACAGGCCGCGAATCGGAAGGGGCAGGGATATCCTTCGCTGGTGCTCCCGCCGGCGCCGGCTTTGCCGGGCCGCACCCCAGGAGCAGGGAACAGGCGAGCCAGCTCCAGTGGTTTGAACGTCGTGCCCAATGCATTCGCGCCCTCACTCGCTTTCACGCTGGAGTCGGTCATGCTGTCGGTCGAGGCCCTGAGCCACACTTACCCATCGGGCGGCCGGCAGCTGACGGTCCTCAAGGATATCACCTTCCATCTGGAACCCGGGGGCTTTCTCGCCATCGTCGGGCCATCGGGGAGCGGCAAGACCACACTCCTCGGTTTGCTCGCCGGACTCGATCGCCCCACTGCCGGCCGCGTACTGCTCGATGGCGTCGATCTCGGACCGCTCGACGAGGATGCTCGCGCCCGACTCCGTCGCGAGAAGGTGGGCTTCATCTTTCAGGCCTTCCAGCTGATCCCCACGCTCACCGCGCGGGAGAATGTGCAGGTACCGCTGGAACTCGCTGGCGCCGATGATGCCGCCAGCAGAGCCGATGCCCTGCTCGCGCGCGTGGGGCTCGCCGAGCGCGCGCATCATTACCCGGCACAACTCTCCGGTGGCGAACAGCAGCGCGTCGCGGTCGCGCGCGCCTTCAGCACGAGACCCAAGCTGCTCTTTGCCGACGAGCCCACCGGCAACCTCGATGCGGCCAACGGCTCCACCGTGGTGGAGCTGATGACATCGCTCAACGCCGAGTTCGGTACCACACTGGTGCTCGTTACCCACGATCTCGAGCTCGCGAGTCTCGCGCGGCGCACCATTCGCCTGGCCGATGGCGCCGTGGTGTCGGACACGCTCGCGTGACCAGTGCGGCGTTCGTTGTCCGGATGGCGTGGCGCGAAGCGAGAGCCGCGCGCCGTCGACTGCTGTTGCTCACCGCCTCGGTGATGGCCGGCGTCGGCGCCCTGGTGGCCGTGAATTCCTTCACGGAAAATCTCAAGGTGTCTGTCGCCGAACAGGCCCAGGCCCTGCTCGGTGCCGACCTTTCGCTCACCGGCAAGAAGGACCTCTCGGAAATTCCCCCGGCCGCACGTTTCCTCGATTCGCTGACGCGCGTCGCAGGGCCGGCACTGCGCACGGCACGCTCGACTTCCTTCGCGGCAATGGCGTTCGCCCCCAACGGCGGTGCGCGACTGGTCCAGCTCCGCACGGTGGACGGCGGGTGGCCGTGGTACGGCACCATCGAGACCTCACCAGCTGGCGTGTGGCCACGGCTCCAGGAAGGCGGCGCGATCGTCGACCCGTCGCTGCTCACGGCCATCGGGGCACACATCGGCGATACGCTCGGCCTCGGCGACGGCCGGTTCCCGATTCTCGGCACCGTGGTCAACGTCCCCGGGGACGTCGGCCTGCAGATGGCCTTCGGCGCTCGGGTGTTCATCGCCCATTCGGCCCTGCCAGCAACGAAACTGCTCGGCTTTGGTGCGCGAGCCGATTTCACGACCTTCCTGCAGCTCCCCTCGGGGATCGACGCCCAGACACTGGCCAACGCAGTACGTCCCACACTCCGCGCCGAGCGAGTGCGAGTCCGCACCGTCGCCGACGATCGCGACAACCTCACCGATCGTCTGACGCGCCTCGGGAATTACCTCGGCCTCGTGGCACTCGCGGCCCTGCTGCTCGGGGGACTCGGTGTCGCGAGTGCAGTGCACGTCTTCATTCGCCAGAAGCTCGATTCGATCGCAATGCTGCGCTGTCTCGGAGCCACGTCGTGGCAGGTATTCGCGATCAACCTGCTGCAGGCCCTCGCGATGGGACTCCTTGGGTCACTGCTCGGTGCGTTGCTGGGCGTCGGACTCCAGCAGCTGATGCCCCTGGTCCTGAAGGACTTCATCCCAGTCGATGTCCGGGTCAGGCCGTCCGCGGTTGCGATCCTGATGGGAATCGGACTCGGTGTCTGGACCGCGGGCGTCTTCTCGCTCCTCCCGCTGCTCGGCATCAGGGCGATTTCGCCGCTGGCCACGCTGCGACGCGATGTGGCTCCGGTCAGCGGGCCACGACGCGACCCGCTCCGCCTCCTTGCGGTGGCTCTGCTCACCGCGAGCATTGTCGGACTCGCGTCAGTGCAGGTTGGCTCGCTCAGGCAGGGAAGCTGGTTCGCGGCCGCCATCGGCATTGCGCTGCTGGTACTCTGGCTCGCCTCGCAGGCACTGATCCAAGGCGCAAGACGCTGGACACCAGCGCGCTGGCCGTATCTCTGGCGCCAGGGGCTCGCGAACCTCCACCGTCCGGCCAACCAGACCGGGACCGTCGTGCTCGCACTCGGCTTCGGCGCCTTCCTGCTCACCACGCTGTTCACGGCACAGCACAACCTGTTGCGTGAGCTGCGAATCGACGACGTCGAAGGTGGGCGCCCGAATCTCTTTCTCTTCGATATCCAGAACGATCAGCGCGCGCTGGTCGACTCCACCATCCGCGCAATTACTCACGCTGCGCCCGGAGCCTTCACGCCCATCGTGCCGATGCGTCTGGCCGAAGTGAAAGGCCGGCCGGTCAGGCTGATCCTCGCGCGCGGCGATACCACGCGCACCGATACCGCCAGCACCGAAGCCGCTCCGCCTCGTCGTGGTGAATCTCCTCGCGGTGAGGGATCGCTGTGGGCGTATCGTCGCGAGTACCGATCCACCTATCGCAGCACGCGTGGGCCATCGGAAAAGGTCACCAGAGGGGAATGGTTTGGCGGCGGACCGTGGGGCAGTGGCCGCACGGCGGCCGATCCAGTGCCCATCTCCGTGGAGTCCTCGCTGGCCGACGAGCTGTCGGTCACGGTCGGCGACGCCATCACCTGGGACTTGCAGGGAATTCTGGTGTATAGCCGCGTGACGTCCCTGCGCGAAGTGAACTGGGCACGGTTTGAACCCAACTTCTTCGTTGTCTTTGCTCCGGGTGCACTCGAGAAGGCGCCACAGACCTGGGTCACGCTCGCACGCGTGACCGATGCGGCCGCTCGCGGGCAGGTACAGCGCAGCATCGCCGAACACGCGGCGAATGTCACATCGGTGGACTTCGGTGATGTGCAGCGAGCACTCGAAGAAGTGGTGAGCCGGATCATCCTCGCGATCCGTTTTATGGCATTCTTCTCGCTCGCCACCGGCACCATTGTCCTGATCGGCGCCATCGCGACGTCGCGCTGGCAACGCGTTCGCGAGGGCACACTTCTGCGCACCCTGGGCGCCACCCGACGACAGGTCCTGCAGATCCTGATGGTGGAGTATGCCGCGCTCGGACTCGGTGCGTCGCTGGTCGCCACAGGACTCGCGGCCGGGGCTGGCTGGGCACTGGCGCACTTCATTTTCAGGACCGGGTTCTCGATCCCCTGGTTCTCGATGACGCTCCTTGCGATGGGACTGGTCGCCCTGACGACGGCCGTCGGCCTCTGGAACTCGCTCGATGTGCTCAAACGGCCGCCCAACGAGGTCCTGCGCGCCGAGTAGCGTTCCGCTGGTTACTGCACCCCCGGCAACCGCCTATATTTGGGCACTCATACGGGGAGAACGCGGCGAATGCTGGGCATCGATCTGACGGGGAAGCGTGCGTTCATTGCCGGAGTTGCCGATGACGGCGGCTTCGGCTTTGCCATTGCCAAGGCCTTCGCCGAGGCAGGCGCCACGGTCTGCGTCGGGACCTGGCCGCCCGCGATGGGGATTTTCGAGGCCCTGCTGGAGCGAGGCAAGATGGCCGGGTCGATGACCCTTGCCGACGGCTCCGCGATGGCGTTCGAGAAGATCTACCCGCTCGATGCCGCCTACGACACGCTCGACGATGCGCCCAGCGAAATCCGTGAGAACAAGCGCTACCGCGAACGGGGTGATTTCACGATCGCCGGCGTCGTCGCCTCCCTGACGGCCGATTTCGGCCCGACCCCACTCGACATCGTCGTGCACTCCCTCGCGAACGGGCCTGAGGTGAAGAAGCAACTCCTCGACACGTCGCGACGGGGGTACCTCGATGCCGTAAGCGTCTCGGCGTACAGCAACGTCGCCCTGATTCGCGAGCTGTCGCCGCTGATGCGCCCGGGAGGCTCCTTTCTGTCGCTGACCTATATGGCCGGCGAACGCGTCATCCCCGGCTACGGAGGCGGAATGTCGACCGCCAAGGCCGCGCTCGAATCCGACACCAGGACCCTTGCCTACGAAGCGGGCCGTCGGCACGGCGTGCGAGTGAACACCATTTCGGCCGGGCCCTATGCCTCTCGCGCGGCCTCGGCCATCGGCTTCATCGACACGATGATCCGCTACTGCAAGACGAATTCGCCGCTCACACGGGACTTCGAGGCGAGCGATGTCGGGAATACGGCCGCGTTTCTCGCGTCACCGCTCGCAGCAGCGATCACGGGCACCACGATGTACGTCGACAACGGCTACCACGCGATGGGAATGGCCGTAGCCCCACCGGCGGAGCCGGGGGAGCCCCAGCTTTGAATGCGCGCCTCGCCACCACGCTCGGCGCACTCTCTGCCGCTCTCGCCGTGATGCTCGGCGCGTTCGGTGCACACGCGCTGCGCACGCGACTCGAACCGCGAGACCTCGAGACCTTCGAAACCGCAGTGCGCTACCAGATGTATCACGCTTTCGGCCTGATCGCGGCCGGCTGGCTGATGGCGCGTGGGGCATCGGGAGCCGGCAACGCGGCGTGGGCGTTCGCCATTGGCACCGTCATCTTCAGCGGTTCGCTCTACCTGCTGGTGGCCTCAGGGCAGCGCGTCCTGGGGGCTGTCACTCCCATCGGCGGCGTGGCGTTCATCATCGGCTGGCTGCTGCTCGCCCTGGCCGCGTGGCGCACGGAGATCTGACGGAATACCCGGAACTGCTCACGCAACTCGATGCGTGGTTCCGTGAAGGTCTCGACCAGGCCGGTCCCAGCGTGGTACCCTGCTCCGCCGGATGTTCCGCCTGCTGCAATGGCCCCTTCGACATCTCCCCCGCAGACGCGGCGCTGGTTGCGCGGGGCGTGCGCGCACTCAGCCCCGGGACGCGAGCCGGGGTGCTGCTCCGCGCAGAGGCGCAACTCACACGCTACGCCGAGTTCGCTCCATTCTGGGGGCCACCCTGGGATGTCGCCGCACTCGGTGAGGAAGCATTCGACCAGCTTTCCGAAGCGCTGGCCGATCTTCCCTGCCCGGCGCTGGACAGCCAGGGCATCTGCAGCATTTACGAATACCGGCCGGCCACCTGCCGACTGATGGGCCTCGCAGCGGTCACGCCGGATGGCGACGTGCTCGAGAACGCCTGCCCCATTCAATCCGGCTTCCCCGGCTACGCCGCGCTCCCCCCAACGCCATTCGACCTCCTCCGCTTCGAACTGCAAGCAGAGGAGGTCGACAGGACAGTGGCAGCGAAGGGCGGGTTCAGCACCACCGTGGCCGGCGCGCTGCTGCTGCGCGTGTAAACGATCTCGTCTCCCAGCCAAGCGAAAGGGGTCCCCAACTCAGGGACCCCATCGCCCATCGCCCATCACCCATCACCCATCACCCATCACCCATCACCCATCGCTCATCGCCCATCGCCCATCGCCCATCGCCCATCGTATGGTCACCACTTCCCCGTAAACCACCACAGCGTCCGGTTGTAGGTGAACAGGGCGAGCAGCGCCAGGATCACCACGGAGGCGATCACGAGCGAGAAGCCGAACACCCAGGAGAGCGCCTTGGTGTCGAACTTCAGGTGCATATAGAACATCGCCACCAGCCAGAACTTGAAGGCCGACAGGATGAGCAGCAGTTGCACGAAGTACGGGCCGAGCGACGAGGCGAGCCCGGGCATCGACTCCTTCAGGTGCCCGAAGGTCGCCTCGTAGAGCAGCACTTCGAGCGCCGTGAGCGCAAAGAGCACCACGGCAATCTGGATGTACTTGCTCGACGAGGCCTGCGTGTGGTCATCGTGCGCGGCAGCGTGAGAGGCCATCGGTCAGCTCCCCAGGGACATCAGGTAGACGACGGGGAAGATGATGATCCACACCACGTCGACGAAGTGCCAGTAGAGTGCAGCCAGCTCGAGGTTGAGCGCCTTTTCCTTGGGCACCCGGCCCTTGATGGCGTCCTTGAGCACGGTGGCGAGCCAGAGGGTACCGATCGCCACGTGCGTGCCGTGGAAGCCCGTGAGCGTATAGAAGCTCGCGGAGAAGAGGTTGGACGTGTAACCCATCCCCTCGTGATAGAAGTGCGAGAACTCGTAGACCTGCATTCCGATGAAGAAGCAGCCGGCGAGCACCGTGAGCGAGAGCCAGGTGATCAGCTTCTTGCGGTTGCCCTCCTGTGCCCCATTCAGCGCCATCACGACGAAGAACGATGAGAACAGCAGCACGGCCGTGCCGAACGTCACCAGCGGCACCGAGAAGATGTCCTTCGGCCCGGGCCCCTTGAGGCTCTGGCCGCGATACACCAGGAAGGTCGAGATCAGCGACGCGAAGAAGAGGCATTCCGACCCGATGAAGGTCCAGATGGCCAGCTTCCGGTTGTCGATCGGCAACGAGGTGTGGTGCTCCTCGTGAGCCGGGGTGTCGTGTTGGTCGATTACGGCGGTCGTCATCGTGGCCGCTGCCTCAGTGTTGTGGGGCGTGGGCATCAGGTGCCTCATACGCCCACTTGAAGATGCCGAACGTCGTGATCGCGAATCCCAGGATGTTCACCGGGCGGAACGGGAAGGCCCACGGGTCCTTCATCATGAAGCCGATGAAGAAGATCAGGATGCCGACCGCCACGACCAGCGGCCACCACGATGGGCCGGGCATATGGATCCCCTTGCCGCTGACCAGCTCCGGCTCGGGCAGGCGTGAGACGCCGGCGTCGCGCTTCATCTGCCAGAGCGCGTCCTTTTCGTGCACGGGGATCAGCGCCGGGAAGTTGAACTCCTGCGGCGGCGAGGGAATGGCCCACTCGAGCGTGGCGCCATTCCACGGGTCGGCCGGCGCGTCGGCGGGGCCGCGCCACGTCTTGATCACATTGACAATGAAGACCAGGAACGCCACGCCGAGCAGGAACGCGCCGGCTGTCGCCATCTGGTTGTACAGCTCGAAGCCCAGTCCCGAGGGATACGTGTAGATCCGGCGCGGCATCCCCAGCAACCCGGCGAAGTGCATCGGGAAGAAGGTCAGGTTGAAGCCGATCAGCATCAGCCAGAAGTGGGTCATCCCCAGCTTCTCGTCGAGCATTCGGCCGAACATCTTGGGCCACCAGTAGTAGGCACCGGCGGTGAGTGCGAAGATCGAGCCACCGAACAGCACGTAGTGGAAGTGCGCCACCACGAAGTACGAGTCGGTCTGCTGCAGGTCGGCCGGTGCGACCGAGTGCATCACGCCGGAGAGGCCACCCATGATGAACATCGCGATGAATCCGAGCGCGAACCACATCGGCGTCTTGAGCTGAAGCGAGCCGCCCCAGATAGTGCCGATCCAGTTGAAGATCTTCACCCCGGTCGGGATGGCAATCAGCATAGTGGCAAGCGAGAAGAACGAGTCGGCGAGTGGGCCCATCCCGGTCGAGAACATATGGTGCGACCAGACGCCAAAGCCGAGGAAGGCGATGAACGAGCCCGAGAACACCATCGCGCTGTAGCCGAACAGGGGCTTCCGCGAGAAGACCGGCAGGATCTCCGAGACGATGCCGAACGCCGGCAGGATCAGGATGTACACCTCCGGGTGTCCGAACACCCAGAAGAGGTGCTGCCAGAGCATCGGATCGCCCCCGCCGGCCCACGAGAAGAAACTCGAGCCGAAGGTCCGGTCGGCCATCAGCATGATCAGCGCGACCGTGATCACCGGGAACGACAGCAGCACCAGCACCTGGGTGATCAGCGTCATCCACACGAACATCGGCATCCGCATCAGGGTCATCCCTGGCGTGCGCATATTGATGATGGTCGTGAAGAAGTTCACGCCGGCCGCCAGCGAGGCGATGCCGAGGATCTGCAGGCCGATGACCCAGAAGTCCATATTCAGGCCGCCGGCGAACTGCCGCGACGAGAGCGGCGCATAGCCGAACCAGCCGCCATTCGGCGCAGCACCCATCAGGAACGACGCGTTCAGGAACAATCCGCCCAGCAGGAACACCCAGAACGACATCGCGTTGAGGCGCGGGAAGGCCACGTCGCGCGCGCCAATCAGCAGCGGCACGAAGAAGTTGAAGAACATCGCGCTCAGCGGCATCACGGCAAGGAAGATCATCGTGGTGCCGTGCATCGTGAACAGCTGGTTGTACATCTCGGGCGACACCAGCGTGTTGTCGGGCTTCATCAGCTGGGTACGGATAATCAGCGCCTCGAGGCCGCCGATCAGGAAGAAGATGAAGGCAGACGCACCATAAAGAATGCCGATCTTCTTGTGGTCGACCGTGGTGAGCCACTCCACGATCACGCTCCGCTTGGCCGCGTGGGCGTGCGTCGGGTCGAGTACAGTAGTTGCCATTAGAGTCTTTCTCCTCGTCCCGGTCAGCGCTTGGTGCGGAGATAGGCCACGAGCGCGTTGACCTCGACATCAGTCAACGGCGGGATGATCATCCCGACGCCCTTCTTCACGGCCTGCGGATCGTGCAGCCAGCGCTTCAGATTCTCGTCGGTATTGGGCAGCCAGCCGGCGGCAATGTGGCTCCGGCTCCCGATCCCGCTCAGGTTCGGGCCGACCATCCCCTTCATCGGAGACATCGCACTCGATGTGTGGCAGCCAATGCAGCCCTTGGTCTGGAACAGTTGCATCCCTTCGGCCACCTGCGTGGCGAGCGCGGGATCCATTGTGTCCGGCAGTGCGACGACGGCCGCAGCAGCAGGTACGGCGCCGTTCGCGGCGGCCGTATCCGGCTTCGGTGCAGGCTTCGGCAACCCGGTCGCGGCAAGCATCGTGTCGGCCATCCGGTTCGCGGTCCAGGTCGCGAACTGTTCGGGCGTGTCGGCCATGACGTAGAAGTCCATCCGGCCGTGCTGCAGTCCGCAGAACTCCGCACACGCACCCGGATACGCTCCCGTCGCCTTGGCGGTGAACCAGAGCCGGGTCTCGCGATTCGGGAAGACGTCGCGCTTGCCGGCAAACTGCGGAATCCAGAAGGAGTGGATCACGTCGAACGACTTCATCCGGAGGTCAATGGTCCGGCCTACCGGCACGTGCAGCTCGTTGGCCGTGGTAATGCCCAGCTCGGGGTAGCGGAACTCCCACCACCACTGATGCCCGATCACCTCGACCTTCATTGGCGTCTGGCCGTCGGTCGACGTGGTCGGGACCTTCGCCGTGGCGAAAATGGTCTGTACCGTCGGCACCGCGACGATCGCGAGCACCACGGCGGGAATCACCGTCCAGATGATTTCCACCAGCGTGTTGCCGTGCGACTGCTCGGGTGCCGGGTCGGTCGGCTTGCCACGGAACTTGAAGATCGCGAAGAGCAGCGCGCCCTCGACGATCACGAAGACGATCGTCGCGAGGTACACGGTCTTCATGAAGAGACCGTCCACCATCTCGGCATAGTCGCCCTTGGGCGCCAGCGTCGACTGGGGATGGGTGCCGCTGGTGCAGCCGGCAACCAGCACCAGCAGCATCACGGCCATCAGGGCGAGCGGAAGCGTTCGCCACCGCGCTATACGCAGAAGTCGCATCTACAGAGGTTCCCCGCTTCGGGTCACATCGGTTGTGAAGATTTTCACAAGAAGATTTTTCGCGAGTAGAGGATACCCCGCGAAGGGGGGTCTGGTCAAGCGAAAACCCCCCATTTACCAGCGCTCCAGCGGCAGGTCGTAGGGTACCGCGTCCGCCAGCGCAAAGGAGAAGTGCCACCACTCGCTGGTGTAGTTCACGAATCCTTCCGCAGCCATCGCATCCCCCAGCAGCCGGCGGTGTTCGGCAATCTCGCCGGTGGCATTGGCCGTGTGAGCCCGCTCGGAGAATTCATCGAACGGAGTCCCCATTGTGAGCTCGCGGCCCGACGCGAGATCCACCACTGTGAGGTCGATCGCCACACCCTGATTGTGCCGCGAGCGGCGGGCGATATAGCCATCATCCAGCAGCGAGGTCCGCCCGGTTCGCTCGCACCACGCCACCATCGCCATTGTCGCCCGGACCGGTCGATAGCCATCCCACACCTTCAACCCGTAGCCCTTTGCCACCAGGCGGCGCTGGACCCGAGCCAGCGCTGCGGCTGCCTCCCGACGCAGGAGGGCGTGTGCCACACCGTATCCCGCCAGCGGGGCCGAGGTGAAGTTGTCGGACGTCGCATAATGAATCTCGCGGCGGATCCCCGGCACCATCGTGGCCAGGTCGGCGAGCTGCGCGCGGGCCAGCGAATCGCTTGCCACCGGCTGCTCTGCGGCATTGGCCTGAACGGCCGCGACCGAGCGGCCGCCGCAAGAGACCACGGCAGCCAGGACCAATACCAGAATTGGGCGTTGCATCCCGCGAATCTAGCCGCCGGTACCCCGCCTGCGCGACCGGGCACAATCCCTCCCCTTTCCCCGGGATCGGGCGTATCTTTTCGGCGTGAATCGCGGTCCACCCGGCCCCTCGCCAGGTGGACCGCACAGTCTTACTGTCCCCCGGAGAACGCAGCGATGTTCAGGGCTATGCGGGAAAAGCTGGGAAAGGAGGTCGCCGAGCTCACGCACGAGCTGGCCGTGACCCTGCCGCAGGCCATTGCCACGGCTGTCGAAATGGGTGACCTGCGGGAGAATTCCGAGTACAAGTCGGCTCTCGAACGGCAACAGTTCGTCCAGGCCCGGCTCGGCCAGCTCCACCAGCGCCTCAACCAGCTCCACGAACTCTCCGCCACCGAGGCCCCCACTGACCGGGTCGGCCTGGGGTCTCGAGTGAAGGTCGAAGACATCTCCTCGGGTGACCACGAGGAGTACACCCTCGTGCTGGCCGAAATGATGGATATCGATGCCGGGCATATCTCGCTGGCCTCGCCGCTCGGACGCGCCCTCAAGGACCGTCAGGTGGGCGAGGAGGTCGTCCTTCAGCTCCCGACGATGCGCCGCAGCCTGCGCGTCCTCGAGCTCACGACCATCCACGCAATGGTCGTCGAGGAATAGTCCCGTGGACTCGATCCCCCAAGGATCTGCTGGTTGTTGGCGACCACGCCAACTTCTTCCGGAAGGCCGCCGACGAGATCACCTTCGAAGAGAAGCGCTTCCTCGTGGTCCCGCAGGCGACGATTCTCGTCCTCGTGCGAGACCGCATCCCCCTGCCGTGAACGGGATGCTGGCGCTCGGCCGAGCGCTCCGGCTCCGCTGTCCAGTATGTGGCAAGGCGTCGGTGATGCAGGGCTGGTTTCGGGCCTATGCGCACTGTCCCAATTGCCGCTTCCGCTTCAATCGATCAGAATCGGGTTACGAAGTCGGGAGTCTCGCGGTCAACACCTCCCTCACACTGGTGCTGCTCACGGGCGCCATCGTCGCCGCGGTGGCCCTGACCTGGCCCACGCCGCCCTGGGATGCGATCAGCATCGGTATGGTGATCGCGGCGCTGACCGTTCCCGTGGCGATCTTCCCGTGGAGCAAGACGCTCTACCTCGCGCTCGATGTCTCCTTCCGGCCACCTGCGCCCTCGGACTTCACGGCCCCGCCACCGGCTTGAGCAGCAGGTCCTGGAAATCGTAGGAAAAATCCACCGCAGGCGAGACGGCCGCCATCCGGATTGCGGCAATCTTGCCGCCCGGGGCGAGCTCGAACGTGACATAGGCGTCGGCACGCAACGCGCGGTCGCGCCAGCGTACCACGAACGTCTCGCCCCCCCAGGGCGTCAGGTCGCCCACCATTCCGGGCGTATGCGTAAACCGCATCACCAGCCCCGATGCCTCCGACGTCACCGTTACCTTGCCGTACCAGGCATCCTCATAGCTTCCCGCATATTTCGCGAGCGGCAGCGAAGGCCGCGCCTCCGGGTCCCGCGCGATGGTGGGAACGTCGGGATCGAGGTTGGCGCCGGCGCCGGGCAGCTTCGAGGCCGCATCAAATGCCGCGAGCCAGTCGAAGGCTTCTCCCACTGCGTGATCCACGAGCCGCCAGGCAATCGCGTCGCGCGCTGCCCCCGACTCGGCATTCGTGAGCACGGCGATCGCGAAATGCTGGCCCGGAAGGATCGCGACGCGCGATACGAATCCCGCCAACCCACCCGTATGGGTGAGCAGCCGCTGACCGCGCCAGTCGCGCACATTCAGGCCCAGGGCATAGCCGTTGAACGCCGCGCGCATCGGGGCGAGCGGAGCCGGCGGGACTCCAACCGGCATCGGCGTGACAACCTGCCAGAGTTGGCGCGTGACCGCTGGCGAAAAGAGCGCCTTCCCATTTGCGGTCCGCCCCGAATCGAGTTGCACCAGCAACCACTTCGAGAGGTCTTCCGCGCTGGCAAGGATTCCGCCGGCCGGGTTGGTGTTGGTGCCGTTGCTAGCCTCCACCACCTGCATCCGGCCGCTGACTTCGGCGTGCGGGGTGGCCACGGCGGGCAGCAACCGCTTGCCGGTGAGAAAGGAGGCGTCGCGCATCCCGATCGCCGGTAGCATTCGCTTCCCCACAAACTCTTCCCAGCTCAGTCCGCTCACTGCCTTGATCACTTCACCGGCCACGAGGTACAGCACATTGTCGTAGGCGTAGCTGCTGCGGAATGAGGTCGCCAGCGGCACGTTGGCCAGCCGTCGCGCAATGTCTTCCCGGTTGTAATCAGTGCTCGGCCAGATCAGCAGGTCACCCGCGCCGAGGCCCAGCCCGCTGCGGTGCGTGAGCAGGTCGCGGATGGTGAGTTCGGCCGTGACATAGGGGTTCGACATCCGGAACCACGGCAGGTGGTCGATCACCCGATCATCCCACTTCAGCTTGCCCTCGTCCACCAGCATCCCGAGCGCACTCGCGGTGAACAACTTGCTGTTCGATGCAATCGCAAACGGGGTGCGCGGCGTCACGGGATCGCTCTTTCCCAGCGTCTTGACGCCGTAGCCCTTCGCCAGCAGCACCTGACCATCCTGGACCACCGCAATCGCAACGCCGGGCACCTTGAAGCGCGCCAGGACCTTGGCGACGTAGGCGTCGAAGTTTTTCGGGAGAAACCGGCTTTGGGTCTGCGCCGGGAGCGCGGCGGCGTGCGAGAGCAGGATCAGCGCGAACAGCACGGGACGCAGGGGCATCAATGATTCTCCGGATGAGTCACGGCAACGAGCGTGATATCGAACACGAGGTCGGCATCGGGTGGCACCGGACCACTCCCCTTGGCCCCGTAGCCCAGGAAAGCCGGCACCACGAGCTGGCGTCGACCACCAACCCGCATTCCGACGACGCCGTCCTCCCACCCGGGAATCACCTTGTCGGCACCCAGCAGGAAATGGAACGGTTGAGTGGTGGTGGCAGTGAACTTGGTGCCATCGGTGAGGAATCCCACGAAGTGCACGGCGACTTCATCGCCGGCAGCGACGGGTGCCCCGTCGCCGGACTGGATGTCGTGGTACCAGACACCCCGCCCGGCGGTGCGCAGCGAATCTTCCGGAATCCCGAGACTCGCCGCGAGATGGAGGCTCGCCACGGGAGAGAGTGACCTGAGCCTCAGTGTCTGTGCGCCGGCAGGTGCCGCGAGAATGCACCCCAGCACCAGCCAGCGGGGGATCACCACCATCGCGCGGCTCAGACGTAGCGCGCGACGGCCATCGTGAGCACGGCCACCAACAGGAGGAGCATTCCAATCGAACTGAACCGGATGAGCCGGCCACGAACCGCCATCATCTCGACCCCCACAGCGCTTCGGGCGTCATCGGAGGCCGCTTCTCCCATCGCGGCACCCAGCCGCGCCATTTCTTCACCAACCGGATAGATCGCAAACACGCCGATCAGCCAGGCAACCGTCGCCGTCAGCATTCCAGTGGAGATGGCAATGCCAAAGTGCGATCGGAACCACTCGGGTTGAAAGCCGTTCGAGTCGACCCACACCAGGCCGAACCCGGAGAGAATGGTCAGTGCGCCGGCGCCAATCAGGTGGTTCATATACCGACGGCGTCGAAGCTCCCGCATCACCTTCATACCGTCGGGCCCTGTTGCCATTACGCTCGGCCCGAGCAGGATGTTCAGGAACATCACTGCCCCGACCCAGAAGACCCCTGCCACGAGGTGGATGAGTCTCAGGATGATCACCAGCCCACTCATTTCGCGTCTCCGGTTGAGGATTCAGCCCTGACTGCCTTGCGCGCCTTGGCAGCGAGCTGCTGAAACTCCTCGCGGATCTGGTCGAGTTCCTCCTCCTCCAGCTCTTCGAGGTCGAGCATACAGTTGTTGGCGACATCCAGTGACTTGATGAGTTCGTCGAGCTTGACGTGCATCGCTTCCGAGTCCCGGTTCTGGGTGCTCTGGATCACGAACACCATCAGGAAGGTGATCACCGTGGTGCTGGTGTTGATCACCAGCTGCCAGGTATCGCTGTAGTGGAAGATTGGGCCGGTGACGGCCCACAGCAGGATCAGGCCCGAGGCCACCAGGAAGGTGGCCGGCCTGCCGCTTACCCTGGAGGCCCCACGGCTGAAGTGGGTGAACCAGGAACTGGAACGAGGCATCGGTGCTCCGGAGTGGGTCGCGCGGAGATACTACACGTGGCGACGGCGAAGTCCAGCCGCCGCCACGGACGGGGTCAGGGTCAGGCGGCGACCTGCACTGGGACGACCGCGGGCACGGGATCGGTTTGGCCGTACAGCTTCAGGGTCCGCAGGTGGGAGCGAATGGCACTCCGCATCGTCGGGTGACTGTTATACGGCAGGCCGTGCTTCGCCGCCAGGTCACGTACGATCTGGCTGAGCGCCGGATAGTGGATGCTGCACACCTTCGGGAAGAGGTGATGCTCCACCTGAAAGTTGAGGCCCCCCACATACCAGTTGAGCAGGTGGTTCGTGGGTGCAAAGTTCGCCGTGGTTGCCAGCTCGTGCACGACCCAGCTCTGGGGCATCGCATTCTGCGCATCGGGCTCGGGATGCATCGTCTCTTCCACGACGTGTGCCAGCTGGAACACGATGCCCAGCGCGATGCCCGCCACGGCGTGCACCGTCAGCAGGCCAATCGTGATCTGCCACCACGGCAAGTCGATGACGAGGAATGGAATGACCAGCGCCCAGGCATAGTAGATCACCTTGCCCACGCCCACGCCCGCAAGATCCTTGAGCGCGTGCTTGCGATCGGCGTAGGGACCGAGATCCTTCGCCGCGAGATACTTGTAGTCCTTGACGAAGACCCAGAAGAGCGTGGTCATCGAATAGAGCGGAATGGCATACCACGCCTGCCAGCGCTGGAACCAGAGCCGCGGCGCGTGGGGCGAGAGCCGCAGCAGTGGCGAGACGGAGAGATCCTCGTCGGTGCCGTGGATGTTCGTATAGGTATGGTGAATCACGTTGTGGGTGATCCGCCAGAGATAGCTGCTCCCGCCGACCAGGTCGAATGACCAGCCGATGACCTTGTTGACCCTGGGATTCTCGGAGTAGGCACCGTGCACGGCGTCGTGTCCGATGGCGAACCCGATCCCCGCCATCCCCAGCCCCATCAGCACGGCGAGGCCGAGCATCACGAGGGGCGAGAAGCGATTGCTGAGAATCAGGCCATACGGAACAAAGGTCAGCGCCAGGAGGGTGAAGGTCTTGACGACCATCCCGGCGTTCGCCTTCTGCGACACACCGCGCTTCGCGAAGTATTCATCGACTGAGACTCGGAGTTCCTGCAGAAACGCATTGCCATCACGTACGGGAAAAGTCGGGCAGCCTCGGGTCACGCGCAGGCCTCCACAGGGTTGAGCACGGGGGGACTGTCGGAAGGTAAGGGAGGCGCGATGCATTCCGCTATCGCTGGTGCTAATGGGAACGGCCTCGCAGGTACGGTCACCTTGAGGAGGGCGGCTCGGGTCGCCGCATGCGGGAGAACGGAAAGCCGCTGCAGCCTGTTTTGGGGGCGGCGCGGTTCGGGGCAGGGGTGGCCTCTGCGGCTGCCGCGCTCGGGGCGTCGTAGGCGGTGAGGCAGAACCCCCACTCATACGGGGGCATCCCGGGTAGCAACATCCAGTCGATCCGGGTCCAGCGGAGCGGTTGTCCGGGGTTCGCGGAATCGTTCTGCGCGATGAGATATCGCCCCGGCACGTTCCACTTCACGATGTGGTAGCGGGCTCGCGAGCCGTGGAGCCAGATGGCCTCGCCGATGGTGTGACGGCCGCCGTAGTCGTCCTGGAAATCGCCAAGGAGCATCGCCGGGACGAGGGCTCTCGGCGCCGGCGACACGACTGGCCTGCCACAACCGAGGAAGGCGCACGTGAGTACCAGGACAATCCGGTTCACTGGCTACCCCGCCGACAGAATCGTGAATTGAATGAGAGCACACGCATTGCAGCATCCGTGTGTGGGCGAATTACGAACCTAGCGCTCCCCCTCGCCGTCTACCACGGGATACTGGCTCCATCGTGCCACCGGGGGTAACCTCCGGTATGGCCAACCCAAGACCGCCGCTGCTGCGTCGCGCACTCGTCGTGGTGATCATCGTCGTTGGGCTCCGACTGGCCACGCAGTCTCGCCGCGTAACTCCGGTCGCGCCCCCTCCCGCTGGACCAGTCACCAACCCAGCGCCGAGTGCATCAATCGATGCCTCGGCGAATCAGGCACTCCGCGACGCCGCTAACCAGCAGCGGAGCAATGTCCAGCTCCTCGCCGTTGGCCGAGTCATTCGACTGCTCCCCGATGACAACGAAGGAAGCAGGCACCAGAAGTTCCTCTTTCGCGCTGCGCCCGACCTCACCGTCCTCGTGGCTTATAACCTCGACCTCGCCCCACGCATCCCGCTCGCCATAGGTGATTCAGTCCAGGTCCGCGGCGAATACATCTGGAATGAAAAGGGAGGCCTCATCCACTGGGCCCATAAAGACCCTGCCGGCCAACACCAGCCCGGCTGGGTCGAGCTGAATGGGAAGCGGTATCAGTAGCACAGCGAAAGGCGCGACCGTGGCGTCACCCTGAGCGCAGCGAGGGGGCGGCACTCCGCTCCTTCGACTGCGTCCGCTTCGCGGACTCCGCTCAGGATGACAATTGCGAGAGGCGCCACTGTGACGTCACCCTGAGCGCAGCGAGGGGGCGGTGCCACCCTGAACTCCGCTCCTTCGACTGTGTCCGCTTCGCGGACTCCGCTCAGGATGACAATCGCGAAAGGCGCGACCGTGACGTCACGCTGAGCGCAGCGAGGGGGCGGCACTCCGCTCAGGATGACAATTCGGTCGCCCACTCCTCGCCACTGTGCAACTATTGGAGGTCGTCGCATCTCCCGGCCGAACCCTGAACCGGTGAGGACGTTATGCGCAGCCTGCCACTGTCACTCCTGCTTTTCGCCACCCTGCCGAGTACCCTCCTGGCCCAGGGATGGATCGAACCCGATCGCCCCATCGGCCCAGTCCGGGGCTCTCCCGCCATCGTGCGCGTCGGCTCCACGGTGCGAGTCACCGTCGATGGCCGCATTGCGCGCTTTGAAGTGGAGGAACGCTTCCGCAACAACGGCGGCGGAATTGCCGAGGGGACCTATCTCTACCCGCTGCCGGGTGAGGCCGTGTTCTCCGACTTCTCGCTCTTCCAGGGCGAGAAGGAGCTCAAGGGCGAGATGATGAACGCCGACCAGGCGCGCACCATCTATGAAGGAATCGTGCGCCGTCTCAAGGACCCGGCGCTGCTCACGCTTGCAGGGCACGGCCTCATCCGCGCGCAGGTCTTTCCGGTACAGCCGGGTGAGACCCGCACCGTGATACTGAGGTACACCCAGTTGCTGGCTCGCGACGGTGAGGCACTCCGGCTCCGCTATGCCGCGGGTGATCGCGGCGATGCACCGGTGAGCGTCGGCATTGATGTTTCCCGCGAGCGTGACTTCGCGACCACCTATTCCCCCACCCACCCGATCACCGAAACCCGCCGCAACGGCACCCTGCACATCGCCGTCAATCCGCCGGTGCGTGGTGACGTGGACCTGGTGCTGCCTTATCGCCGCGGCCTCGTTGGCGGCACCGTGATCACCCACGCGGAACCCGGTGACGACGGCTTCGCACTGCTCTTCCTGGCGCCACCGGCTTCCGATGAAACCGTGAGTGTCTCACGCGACCTTACCTTCGTGGTCGACATCTCCGGCTCGATGAGCGGCGAGAAGATCGACCAGGCCAGGCGCGCCCTGCACCAGGCACTCGCCGGGCTTCACGCCGGCGATCGTTTCCGGCTGATCGCCTTCAGCAGCGCGGTGCGGCAGTATCGCGAGGGCTTCACTCCTGTCACGCGCACGGCCATCGCCGACGCCGATCGCTTCGTCGATGCACTCAATGCCAACGGCGGCACCAACCTCGAAGGCGCCATCGATGCGGCACTCTCGCTGCGCCCCGACCCCGAACGGATGGCGATGGTCTTCCTGATCACCGATGGCATTCCTTCGGTGGGCGAGCAGGCGCCCGATCGCATTGCCGCCGGCGCCTCGGCGCACATCGGCCGCAACCGGATCTTCACTGTTGGTGTTGGGCAGGACGTGAACACCTACCTGCTCGATCGCCTCGCCGTCGAAGGCCGCGGCAGCGCCACCTATGTGGCCCCCGGCGCCGACGTGAGCGATGCCGTGGGAGGCGTGATGACCAAGTTGTCGCGTCCGGCCTTGGTGGATCTGCGCATTGTCGATGCGCCGGTGCGGTTTGTTGACCAGGCCCCCGGAACACTTCCCGATCTCTTCTTCGGCGAGGAACTGGTGGTGCTCGCACGCTATCACGGCGAAGGGCGTGGCGCAGTCGTCATCGAAGGGAGTCGCAACGGCCGCCGCGAGCGCTTCACCGTGCAGGGCAACTTCTCCCGAAGCGTCGATGGCAACGACTACATCCCGCCCCTCTGGGCCGCGCGCCGCATTGGCGAATTGTCGCGCCAGGTGCGCATCGAGGGTTCTTCCACTCAGCTGATCGCCCAGATCCGCGACCTCGGCCTCCGCTACGGCATCCTCACCGAGTACACCTCCTACCTGGTGCAGGAACCCGGCACGCTCGCCGCTGCGCCGCCGGCCGCGATGCCATCGGGAGCGATGGCCGCACGCGAGATGACCGGACAGCGTGCCTTCGATGCCGCCAAGGCAAGCGCCAATATGTCGGGCAGCACCACACTCGCAGGCGCAAATCGTGCAGTCGAATCGCGTATGGACCAGGTCACCTCCAAGCAACTTGCCGACGGTGGCGGTCGCGATGAACGCACCGCACAGCTGCGCCGTGCCGGTGGCCGGATCTTCACGCTCCGGGCCGGAGTGTGGACCGATGCCGGCTATCGCGACTCGCTCAAGGTGACGATCATCACACCGTTCAGCCGCGCGTACTTCGACATCGTGGCGGCACGCCCTGCCCTCGCCGAAGCCTTCGGCATCGGCACGCCGTTGCTATTGGGCGGCCAGCGGGTGAGCCTCAAGCTGGCCGATGGTGGCATCTCCGACTGGACTCCGGGAGCAATGGATCGCTTCCTCAGGGAATTCGAGGGCCGGTGACCGGACCGATCGCAGCACTCTTCGAGGAGTATCACGCGTCGCTCGTGCGGATGTTGACTCGCCGCACGGGCGACAGTGATCGCGCCGAGGAGATTGCGCAGGAAGTGTTTGCGCGGGCGGTGGTTGCACCGCCCCGCAATCCGCGCCCCTGGCTCTTTGCGGTGGCGCTCAACCTGGTGCGCGAGGAAGGCCGCAGGCGAGTGACGCTCGACCGTCGGCTGGTGCTCTACAAGGCCGAACAGCAGGACGCCGTCGAAGGCCCCGACGAGGCAATGGACCGCGCCGATCGGATCGCGTCGGTACGCAACGCCCTTGATATGCTCACCGAGCGCGACCGTGATGCGCTCTTGCTCAAGGCCGAAGGATTCAGTTACGACGACATCGCCGCCACCCTCGGTCTCGCGCGTGGCGCTGTAGGTACCACGCTCTCACGTGCACGGGCCAGGCTGGTCGAGGCGTACCGCGCCGGAAAGGAGCAGCACGATGCCGCATCTTGATGATGGAATGATTCACGCGCTGCTCGACGGTGAGATTCCATCGAGCGAACTGCCGCCGATCACCACACACCTCGCGAGCTGCGCCGAATGCCGTGCTCGGCTCGAGCGGGCACAGGCGCTGATGGCCGAGGCCGATGAGCTGATTGAAGTGCTTGATCTTCCGGCAGAAGTCGAGGTTCCGGCCACTATCGTCACGCCCATTCGGCGCCCCCAGCGCTGGATTGCGCCGGTGGCGTGGGCGGCATCACTCGTGATTGCTGTTGGTGGCGGATATGCGGCGCGCGGCAATCTGATCCTGGTACCACCGCAGGAATCGGTTGCGGTCAATGCGCCGACGCAGGCCGCCGATAAGACTGTAGCGCCGCCGCCCGCGGTCGCGACGCGGGAGGCCACACCACCGGCGGCGGCACCAGCGCGCACCGAGCAGCCGGCGGCGAAGTCGAGTGCTGCACCACCAGTGGAGCAGCGAGCAGCACTCGCCGAAGCCACCAAGCCGAATGATGCGGCGCGTGAACGGCGCGAGCCAGCTCCGCCTGCGGCCGCTCCTGCGCCATTGGCAGCGGGTGCTGCGATGGGTGCGCTGCGCGACGCCGCGTCGGGCAACGTGGCGCGTCGTGCCGACGAGGCGCGCGAGCTCGCGCCTCGGAACGCCGCGACTCCCAAGCAGCTGGCTCTCGACGTGCGCACCAGGGTCGACACCATCGAACTCCCCGATGCGATGCGGTTGCTGGGTGGCAACATCAGGCTCGTTGGTGGGCTGGTTCCCCGGCGGCTGGAGTCAGCGGGGAACGAAGTGCGGGTGGTCTATCCGCTGGCGAGCGGGGAGCTGGTGCTCGCTCAGTGGCTCGCGTCGGGTCGGATCGCCTGGCGGCTGGCCGCGCCGGCGGGGTTTCCGGCTGATTCGGTGGAAAAGCTGAGGAGGATGGTGCGAGAGTAACTTCTCGATGACGTGGCGACCGTAACAGCATGAAAATGGTTTTCGGCTACCGTCACAATACCAGTGGCTGTCCCGAGGATCGCGATGCCAGCACTGCCGAGCTCTCCAAGGTGCCAGTCCAGATACTGGCTTGCGAGAAGCTGGCAATCCACGCGTGAAGTGACGCCAGCCGCTCAGCCGAGGCGCGCCGCACCCGTATCCCCGCCCGACCCCGCCTCTCGCCCCGGCGGCCTAGCCGAGCGGCCCTGGCACTCAACTAACTGAGTCTCCGGAAAAACCGGGGCGATTCACCGAGGCCAGACTCGAGCTGTTTCAGTATATTGACGGGTGGTCCAATCCGCACCGGCGGCACTCCGGAATCAGTAGCCAGTCGCCGATCAACTTCGAACGGCAGGAGGCTCAGGCAGCGTGACATCCCAAGACGCCACCGCTCCGCGAAAGCGGGTCAACTCAAGATCGACACCAATCGGTGCGGGGCGACGCGAAATCAGTGAGTGGGTCCGTAATTGGCAAGAAATGTGAGCTGAAAGTCCTCTGGGACGCGGTTCGGAAACGTCAAACCAATCAGTTCGAGTGCTTCGTGCGACGAGACGAAAGGAAAGCCAGCCATTGAGCCTGGCTCGAACGAATTTGAGCCTGGCTTAATCGCAAGGACTGCGATTTCGAGCATCCTGTCCACCCAAATAGCCCACCCGCCGTCCTCACCCGTCCACACAATTGTTCGACCCGTTGTCGCAACGTCGTCGGCCGGGGCTGCGGCTGGCGCCCACTCCAATAAGTCCAACACCGCCTGGCTCGGTGTTTCAACAGGAAACTCGGCGACTCGGAAAAAGCCAAACTCTTCCAAGTACATCTCTGGACTTGGATCAACCTGAAACAGGTAGACCAGAAAACCGTTTGAGTAGCGCGCACATTCACGAAGCAGATCTGGAAATTTTGGACTAAGCATTTCATCGGAGCTGAAGAGCGCAACAGGTCGAAGGCCCCTGAAGACCATGTCAGGGAGTCGCCTGTCCAAGCGACAAACCTCCTGAACCGTCCGCCGGATATTCTCGGCATCGTCGAGAGAATCAATAAATCGAAGCATCGTTACAATTATGGCTCAATGAGTTGTTCAAGGCGGATTTTCAGCAGAGGCTTTTTGCTGATCGATTCCATGGTCATTTCAAGGGTCATAGGTCCCGCATTTCCGCGGGAGCCAAGGGTGTACTTCACGCCACCTTTAACAAAGTTCAACACACGTTCGTCCCGGGACGCTTGGCGGGCAAACCCGTTCTCCATTAGCGTTCTTTCAACGGAGGCTGCCGTTGCACTCGTCGCACGGTTAGCCACGCTCCGACCCACCGTTACATCAAGATATGTCGAACTTGCGGCGGTCGCTGCCGATGCGGTCAGGCTTCGGGCGCCTATCCGCCCGAGCAGGGTGGTCGCCCCCCCTGTAACTATCGAAGCCACCGCCATGATCGGGTCAAGGAATCCTGGAGAAGTGTTGGCCCACCCCTCATCTCGGTCAGAACAAGGCGGACAAAGCCCAAACGGGTCGCTAAAGCTCGCGGGGTTCCCTCTGTTGTACTGATACAAGTTTACCCCACCGCCGACCCCGATGGGATCCTCCTGCATCCACCGCCCCGTGCCCGGATCGTACCCCCGATTCCGGAATTGCTGCACCCCGCCCCAGTCGCTCCCGGCCTCCCATTTCCTCGGGCTGAAGGTCTGCGCCCGACTGGTGAGTCCCGCCCCCTTCCAGGTCGATTGATCATACCCTGAACCCGCGTAGGTGGCCGAAATCTCCCCCAGCGAGTCGGCGATCGCGATCAATTGCCCCCGGCCATCGGTGAGCGCCTGCAGCAGCCCATCCGCTTCAATAGCCCACGTATTGATGTTCCGCTTCACCAGCAGGAGGGGTTCATCCAGCCCCGGCGCGTGGACGTAAAACCAGCCGTTCGCCGTGCGCACGACATTATTGCCGACAAACCCGAGCGGAAACTCGTCACACGGCTTGGCCAGACGGCCTGAGGCGTCCCACCGGCACTCGTTGTACAACGTGTTGGTCCCACCGCCCGACGCGTGCGCCCCACCCACGAGGCGACCCAGAGCGTCGTACTGGTAGCCACGAAAGAACTGAAGCCCACCGCCTGCCGAATCGGCCTCCTGCGTCATTGCCCCGAGCGTGTCCAGCTCGTAGAACCTGGCGGTCGCCGTACTCCCTCCGGCGACACTGTCGCGTTGCCAGGGGAGCCGATTGCTCGCTGACGGAAACAGGTAGCTGCTCAGGAAATTCGGCCCTCCGGCATTGTGCACCAGCGTGACCCTGTTTCCCGAGCGATCGTACTTGATGGTATCCCGCACTGGCGAAC
>JAZJZU010000063.1:0-11155 GCA_040389605.1 Gemmatimonadota bacterium | reverse complement strand
TCGACGCGCCGCTGCGCGCGGCGGAGTTGTTTTTGTCACGCTTCAACGCGCCGGATGCCAAGGCAGGTTTTGCGGAAGTCGCGCGGCGTGACCCGGGCAGTGCCCGCGCGCAACTCGGGCTTGCGCGCGTCCTGATCTTCGAGGGCCAGCCGGGAGGGTACGAAGCGACCCGGCAGGCGTTGGCGCTCGACTCCACCTTTGTGCCCGCGATGCTGCAGCTGGGCCGCCTCGACCTCGAGGCCGAGCGCTACGACTCGGCGGCCAGCACGGCCCGCCGGGCCCTCGCGCGCGACCCGAGTGCCGTCGATGGCTGGGCCCTGCTGGGCGCGATCGCGTGGCTCCACGGCGACAGCACGGGGTTTGCGGCGGCCCGTGCGGCTGCGGCCCGAATCAATCCGCGCGGGGCGGAGTTCCTGGCCGAAGTGGCGGAGGCGGCCGCGAGGCATCGTCGCTATGTCGACGCACAACGATTTGGCGCCGAGGCCGTGTCGCTCGATCCCAACTCGACTCGCGCTCTCGCCGTGCTTGCGACGAACGAACTCCGCCTGGGACAGATGACAGCGGGCCGCCGGCACGCCGAGCAGGCGTTCGCGATCGATCCGTTCAACCTCTGGCAGAAGAACACGCTCGACCTGCTCGACATTCTCGATCGATATGCCACGGTGGAGTCGCCGCGATTCCTGATCATCGCGCCCCCGCGCGACTCCGCCTACCTCCGACTCTACCTGGTGCCACTGCTGGAGGAGGCGTACGACTCATTTGCGCGGCGCTATGACTACCGTCCACCCACTCCGGTTCGCCTCGAACTGTTCGAGCGCCACGCCGACTTTTCGGTGAGGACGGTGGGGCTCACCGGCCTGGGCGCGCTCGGCGTGTCGTTCGGTGGCCTGCTCGCGATGGACGGACCGCGGTCACGTGCCCCGGGCGAATTCAACTACGGCTCGACCGCGTGGCACGAGCTGGCGCACACCTTCACGCTCGGGCTCTCCGGCAACCGTGTCCCGCGCTGGCTCTCCGAGGGTCTGTCGGTGCTCGAGGAACGGCGCACCGGGCGAGGCTGGGGTGCTGACGTGAGTGCCGAATTCCTGGCGAGCGCCAAGGCGGGACGGGTGCGAGGGCCGGGCGAACTGAATGAGGGACTAGTCCGCCCCCGATATCCGGCCGAGATCGGCTTTACCTACTACCAGGCGTCACTGGTGGCGGAGATGATCGAGGCGAGCTTCGGTGTCGAGGCATTGCGCGGCCTCCTGGGCGCTTTTCGTGACGGCCTCGATGAGGAGAAGGCGTACCAGCGCGTGCTCCACCTGTCGGGCTCGGCGCTGGCCCAACGCTATGCTGCCTGGTTCGAGAAGAAGTTTGCCATACCACTCGCGGCCGTCGATGCCTGGGATGGCACATCACCGATGCGTGGTTCCTACGTGAATGCGATGGTGCAAGGGGAGCGCGCCCTCGCCGCAGGGAATCACGCCGAAGCGCGCAGCGCGTTTCTGCGGGCGAGTCAGCTCTTCCCGGGAGATCCTGCGCCTGACGGCCCGGCCTGGGCACTGGCGATGCTCGACAGTGCCGACGCGCTCAGTGCAGCGACACGGCTCGCGACCATCACCGCGCACAACGAGACGGCACTCGCGGCGAACGCCGCCGAGGCGCGGTTCCGCCGCCGGGCGGGCGACGACCGCGGGGCACTTGCGGCGTTGCAGCGACTCAGCTGGATCGATCCGCAGTCGCCAGTCGTGCATCTTCAATTGGCCGAGACTGCGGAACGGCTTGGCGAGTGGGGAACTGCCCTGCGCGAGCGACGGGCGATCATTGCGCTCGGACCCGCTGACATCGCGGAGGCGCGCTACCAGCTCGCACGGGCACTCGACAAGGCCGGCGATCCGGCCGCAGCACGTCGGGAGGTACTCCGTCTCCTGGAGGAGGCCCCGGGTTTCGAAAAGGCGCAGGAGCTGCTCCTCGAATTGCGCGCGACACCACCCTCCGGAGGGCGCCCGTGAGACATCGGTTGCTTGTGAGGTCGGTGCTGCTGTTGATGGCCTGCATCCCGTTTGCACTAAGGGCGCAGGGTCGCTCGGGTCGGGCCCCGGTGGCCCTGGAAGAAAACCTGCCGTACGATGGCCAGTTCACGTTCGTGCGGATCCGCTATTCCCAGTCGCTCAGCAGCGGACGCGGCGGGTTCGGGTTCGGTGGCGGGCCCACCTGGTTGCACGACTACCCGCGCGGCGAACGTCACTTTGCCAAGATCCTCTCGGAGCTCGGAACCATCCGGGCGCGGACCGCCGGTAGCGAAATCCTGACTCTCGACGATCCCGAGCTGTTCAAGTATCCGGTGGCCTATATGTGCGAGCCGGGGTTCTGGTACCCCAGCGACGCCGAGGTCAGGGGATTGCGAAGCTACCTGCTGAAGGGAGGCTTCCTGATCTTCGACGACTTCCGCGGGCGTGACTGGGAAAACTTCGAGGCGCAGATGCGCGTCGTGTTGCCGAAGGCCCGACTCATTCAGGTGCCCGACTCACATCCGATCTACGATTCGTTCTACCGGATCAACCCACGGGCAGTGATCCCGCCATACGGCAACAATTCGCCGGAATTCTACGGGATCTTTGAGAACAACGATCCCACGGGCCGGTTGATGGTGATGGTGAACTACAACAACGACATCTCGGAATACTGGGAGTGGTCGGATCAGGGGCTCTTCCCGATCGGCCCCTCCAATGAAGCGTACAAGCTCGGCGTGAACTATGTCATCTACGCCCTCACCCACTGACCACAAGGACTCCGCGTGACGACCATCCCTTCGCCTGCCGGACTGGATCACCTCGACGACGCCGCCCTCGCCGAGCGCCTGCACGTCGGCAGCGGCAGGATTGCGAGCGAGCTGCGCAAGGTGATCGTCGGCCAGGATGCCATCGTGGAACAGGCCCTGGTCGCACTCTATGCAGGAGGGAATTGCCTGCTGGTCGGGGTGCCGGGTCTCGCCAAGACCCTGCTCGTGCATTCACTCGCGCAGGCGCTCGACCTGCAGTTCAACCGGATCCAGTTCACGCCTGACCTGATGCCGTCCGACGTGACCGGCACCGACGTCATCCAGGACAACCCTGAGACCGGCAAGCGCGGACTCGCGTTCCTTCCGGGACCGATCTTCACGAACGTGCTGCTGGCCGACGAGATCAACCGTACCCCGCCCAAGACCCAGGCGGCCCTGCTTGAGGCAATGCAGGAGCGGCGGGTCACGGTGCAGGGACGCACCTATCAGCTCGAGCCACCGTTCTTCGTGTTCGCAACCCAGAACCCGATTGAGCTCGAAGGCACCTATCCGTTGCCGGAGGCGCAGCTCGATCGATTCATGTTCGAGGTCCTGCTCGACTACCTGCCAGAAGATGATGAAGTCGCGGTCGTGCGCGCCACGACCACGACGCCGCCCGAGGCAATCTCGCCTGTGGTGTCGCGCGAGGAGATCCTCGCGTTCCAGCGCGTGGTGCGGCGAGTGCCGGTGGCCGATGTCGTGGTGCGGTATGCCGTGAAGCTGGTGCGGATGACGCGCCCCACATCGGAGGGGTCGCCCGACTTCATCCGCCAATGGCTCGCCTACGGGGCCTCGGTGCGCGCTGCCCAGGCCCTGATCCTCGGCGGCAAGGCACGCGCGCTGCTGCACGGGCGCAGTCACGTGGAGTTCGACGATGTCCGCGCGCTCGCCGGACCGGTGTTCCGGCACCGCCTGCTGCGCAACTTCCAGGCACAGTCCGAGCGCGTGACGACCGACGACCTCATTCAGCGGCTGCTCCAGGTGGTCCCGCTGCCTGCCTCGGGGCTTTGAGGCCGCGATGACCGGCGTCGCTCCCGCCACGCTGCTCGATCCTTCGGTGCTGGCACGCATCGGCGATCTCTCGCTGCTCGCGCGGACGGTGGTCGACGGGTTCCTCCACGGGTTGCATCGGTCGCTCCGGATCGGATCATCATTCGACTTCGCGGAACATCGCGCGTACCAGCCGGGCGACGATCTCCGGCGCATCGACTGGCGCCTCTTCGGCCGGACCGACAAGTACTTCCTCAAGACCTATGAAGCCGACACCAACGCCGACGTCCTCTTTGTGCTCGACGTCTCGGCGTCGATGGACTACGGTGCCGGTCCACTCACGAAGTTCGGCTACGGGCGCGCACTGATCGCCTCGCTCGCGTGGCTCTCACAGCGTCAGGGCGATCGCGTCGGGCTGGTCACCATCGGCGGTGATCTGGTCGATGTGGTGCCGTCCTCCACGCGACACCTGCAACTGCTCCTGCATACACTCGCGCGTGCCGTGCCCGGAGGGGAAGGACGGCTCCCGACCGGACTCGAGCGGGTCGCGCGCTTTCGCGGGCGGTCGGGTGTGGTCGTGCTGGTGTCGGATTGCTATGAGGAACCCGCGGTGCTTGAGCGCTCCCTCGGCGGACTGCGTGCACGCGGGCACGACGTGATTGTGTTCCATCTCCTGAGTCCCGCAGAGCGCGATCTGCCGTGGGAGTCCGCCGTCACGCTCGAGGACGCCGAGAGCGGAGCCCGACTGCCGTTCCTGCCCGACGTGCTGCGCCCTCGCTATCAGGCCCTGCTGGCGGAACACCAGCAGGCGTTGCGCGATGGACTGGCCCGGAACCGGGTCGACTATGTACCCGTTTCGACCGACCAACCGCTCGATGGTGCCCTGCACGCTTATCTCGACCGGCGGATGCTCGCCACCCGGATGCGGTGATGGGTCTCGGCTTCCTGCTCCCTGCTTTCCTGGCCGGAATGGCGGCCCTGGCCATCCCGGTGCTGTTGCACCTGCGGCAGCGAGAGCGCGAGAAGCCCCAGGCGTTTCCCTCGCTGATGTTCCTGTCGCGCATTCCGATCCGGACCGCCCAGCGTCGGCGGATCACGGACTGGCCGCTGCTCCTCTTGCGGGCGATCGCCCTGGCACTGCTGGTGGCCGCGTTCGCGCGACCGCTCTTTCGTCGGGCCGTAGGGGCGGGTTCCAGTGCAACGCGCTCAGTCGTGGTGCTGATGGACCGGTCGTTGAGTATGGGGCACCGTGAGAGCTGGCAGGCGGCGGAAGACTCTGCGCTCGCAGTGGTTGCGGGCCTGGGCAGTAACGACCGCGTTGCCGTGGTGGCGTTTGATGAAGAGGCCACGGTGCCGCAACCTTTCACGCTCGACCACGCGGCCGCCGCGGCCGTCATACGCAGCCTGCGTCCTGGCGCGCGCGGCACGCGATACGCTTCGGCCTGGCGCGCCGCCCGACAATTGCTCGACCGGGATTCCACCTCACGCGCCGAGCTGGTGCTGGTGAGCGACTTGCAGAAAAGTGGGAGTGCACCGGGCAGTGCAGGGGCGCTCCCGCCGGGGGCTGCGCTGCGTGTCGTGCCGGTTGGTCCCGCTTCGCCCGCCAACACTGCCGTCAGCGCCATCGATCTTGAACGCCGGCCGGGTGCCGGCCGAGGCGAGGTGGTCGTGGCCGCCCGGATTCGCAGCTACGCGCTCCCGGCCCCGCGACGAGTGCACATCACGATGACCCTTGGCGGGCGGGAACGAGGGCAACGCGAGGTGACGCTTCCCGTCGACGGGTCGACGCGAGTCGCCTTTGACCCGGTGCCGCTTCCGGAAGGAAATCTTCCCCTGACGGTGTCGGTCGATCCCGACGCACTCTCGGCGGACGACGTAATGCACGCTGTCGTGCCGGCTGATGCCGCACAACGCGTGATCCTGGTGCTGCCGCCATCGGCGCCTCCGGGAGAGACGATGTTCCTCGAGCGCGCGCTCGCGATCGGAAACGATCCGCAAATCACCATCGAGCGCCGCGTGACGGGCGTTCTCGACCCGGCAACGTTGCGCGGCGTGGCGGCCGTCATCTTCTATGATGTCGCACCGCCAGGCGGCAGTGCAGGCGCTGCGCTCTCGGCCTGGGTGAACGCTGGCGGCGGAGTCATTGTGGCGGCTGGTGAGCGACTGGCCGTGCGCGGGTTCGATGGCTCGTTCGTTCCCGGCCGGCTGCGCGGTCTCGCCGATCGTTCGGCAGAACGTGGTGGCACGCTCGGCGCGGTGGTTGAGGAACATCCGGTCTTCTCTGCATTCCGGGGGAGCGGGATCGCGGCGCTCAGTGCCGCGCATTTCTTTCGCTACCCACGCGTCGAGGCGGCGACCGGCAGCCAGGTACTCGCCCGCTTCGATGACGACCTTCCCGCCCTGGTCGAACGCCGCGATGGTCTGGGCCGGGTCCTGCTCGCTGCCTTGCCGCTCAACAATGAGGCTGGCGATTTCCCTCGACAGGCCGCGTTCCTTCCGCTGGTTCGTCGCCTTGTTCTGCACGCCGCAGGCAGCACATCCGGCTCTCCCTGGGAAATCACGGGTGAGGCGTGGCGGCCATCGGTGGCGATTCCCGACCTCGTGGTCGCGGCGCCGTCGGGGGCGCTCGAGCGCCCCGACAGTGCGCACGGCGGTGCACTGCTGCTCGAGGAGTCGGGTATCTATTCGGCATACAGCGTGCGCGCGTCGGGCGTGCCGGCCGCGCTGGTCGCAGCCAATCCGCCGCGGGCCGAATCCGACCTCACCCGGTTGCCGCGCGAAGAATTGCTGCTTGGCGTGTCGGACGCGGACACCAGCCGGGCTTCACGCCACGTTGCCACCGCCGAGGAGCTTGAGCAGCGCCAGCAGGTCTGGCGCTGGCTGCTTCTCGTCGCTGCGTTGCTCTTGCTGATCGAAAGCTGGCTCGTGGGGCGCGGATGGCGCGCCCGACCGGGCCGCACCATCATCGTGCCCGACGGAGGTGTGTCGTGAGTCGCACGCCAACAGGTTCGCTGCGGGATGCTCTTGCCGAGCTGCGGGCTCAGCGTCGCCGACGCCTGCTGCTCGAAGGTGTCGTGGCCGTGGCGGTCGGCACCGTGGTGGCGCTGCTGATCGGAATGATCCTGAGCGCCGCAATCGGTGGCGGTCCCACTGCTTCGCTCGCGATTCGACTCCTGGGCTGGGGTGTGATGCTGGGTTGTGCCTTCTGGTGGCTCGTTCGGCCGGTCGTGCGGCCGGTCAGTGATGAACAGCTGGCGCTCTATGCGGAAGAGCACGCTCCCGAGTTGCGCCAGCGTTTGGTGAGCGCGGTCGAGGTGACGCGGCTGGAGGCCGACCGCGAACCCGGATCACTCGGTCGCCGGGTTGTCGACCAGGCCGTCGAAGAGGTCGATCGCCTCGAGTCCGGCGCCGTGATCGAGCGGCCCCGGAATCGCCGGGCCGGCAGGGCACTTGCCGCGGTCGCGGTTGCCGTGGCGCTCTTCACCTGGCTCGACCCGGCTGGCTGGCGCGACGTGGCCCGGACGCTCTTCGTTCCCTGGTCCGCTGCAGCGGAAGTTCCCGTGCGCGCGGTGTCCGTTGTGCCCGGCGACGTGAGCGTGCCGCGCGGTGCAGCGCTCGACCTCAAGGCCGAGAGCCGGGGATTTGTGGCCGCCGGGGCAGAGCTGGTGCTCACGCCCGACAGCGGGGGCGAACCGATCCGCCTGCCGATGGTGCACGACTCCACTGCGCAACGATTCACGGTCCGGCTCTTCGACGTCGCAGGAGACGCCCACTATTACGTCGAGGCCGACGGGGTCAGCTCGCCACGCTACCGGATCACGGTCACCGACCTGCCCGGCGTGTCGCGAGTCGGGGTCGAGCTCCACTATCCGGCCTACACCGGCCTCAAGCCGGAGGTCGTTGAGGATGGCGGCGATGTGGCCGCGGTCCGGGGCACGATCGCGCGCCTGGCTGTCACCACGACGCACCCCGTGCGCGCCGCGACGCTGCAGTTTGATGACGACCGCACGGTGCCGCTCAGCGTCGACGCGTCGGGAAACGTCACGGGAGAGTTCCGGGTCGAGCGGAGCGGTTTCTATCGCATCGATCTTGAGGCGCCCGACGGAACACCGGTGGCAGGCACGGTGCAATACGCCGTCGAGGTTCTCGTCGATCACTCGCCCACCGTGCGAGTGACCGATCCGGGTCGTGACACGAAGGCGACGGCCACCGAGGAAGTGACCATCCAGGTCAGCGCCACGGATGATTTCGGCGTGACGGGAGTGGCACTGCTCTACACCGTCAACGGAGGGAGCGAGCAGCGCGTCGTGCTGGCCGACAGCGCGCGCCGTGGCGGTCCGGAGTTCCGGGCGGCACACACCATCTTTCTCGAAGAGCTCGGCCTCTCGCCGGGGGACCTGGTGTCATACCACGTCGTGGCGCGCGACGGCGGCGGCAACACGGCGTCGAGCGACATCTATTTTCTCGAGATCCGCCCGTTCGGCCGGAACTATCAGCAAGCGGAAGAGAACGGCGGCGGTGGCGGCGGCGGTGGCGGTGGTGGGGGCCAGAACACCTCCGCGCTGCCGGCCCGGCAACGGGATGTCATCGCAGGAACCTTCAACTGGCTGCGCGACAGTGCGACCACGCCTGAGGTGACGCGCAAGGAAAATCTCACCACCCTCGCCATTGCCCAGGAAAAGCTCCAGTCGGACGTGGCGGAGCTTGCCGAGCAACTGCGTACCCGGGATGCCGCATCGGTCGATTCCACCTTCCGTATCATTGAACGTGAATTGCAGGCGGCCGCGACCGCGATGGACTCCTCGCATGCGGCACTGGTGGCGGCCACGCCACGCAAGGCGCTCGATGCCGAACAGCGGGCGCTGCAGCACCTGCAGCGCGCCGACGCGGCCTATCGCGATGTCCAGGTGCGGATGGGTGGGCAGCAGGGGGGCGGGGGCGGCGGAGGCGGCGGTGGCGCAACCGCGCAGGATCTGGCCGACCTCTTTCAACTGGAGACCGACCGCCTGCAGAACCAGTACGAAGCAGTCCAGAGTCAGCGTTCTGACGCCGCGAGCCAGGAGGTCGACAGCGCGGCGGAACGATTGAAGCAGCTTGCGGCGCGGCTGCAGCAGGAAAATCGGCGAATGGAGCAGCAGGCCCAGGCGCTTCGTGAGCGGATGGGGTCGCAGGGTGGCGGCGGCGGAGGTGGGGGAGCTGCGCAACGAGATCTGGCACGACAGGCAGAGGAAGAAGCCCGTCGGCTCGAACGGCTCGCACGCGAACAGAACTCCGAGTCTCTGAGCCAGGCGGCCGAGGCGCTCCAGCGATCGGCCGACGCAATGCGGCAATCGGCGGCTGGGTCCTCCGCCAGCTCGGCTGCAGCGGCCGAGCAACTCCGTGCCGCGGCGCGCGCGCTGCAAGGTGGTCGGGCCGAAAGCAGCGAGGCGCAGTTGCGGGAACTGGCCAGCCGTGCGCGCACACTCGGGCAGATGCAACGCGATATCGCGCGCGATGTGGCAAACCTTCCGCCTGTGGGCACGCAGCGCAGCGAACGCGCGGCGCAACTCGATCAGCGGAAGGATGCGCTGAGCCAGGCGGTCGAAACGCTCGCGCGCGATGCCGACCGTCTCGCCCGTGACACCCGAAAGGACCAGCCCGCGTCGGCCGCAGGGCTGAGCGAAGCCGCTGGCGCGATTCGCGATGCGCGCCTCCCCGAACGCATCGACTACAGCAAGAATGTGATGCGCAGCGGAGCCCCCGAATACATCCGCAGCTTCGAGGCGGTCATCGGGCAGCAGCTCGACACCGTGACATCACGACTCACGACCGCGGCCGGCGCGATCGGCGTCTCGGAGGCACGACGCCAGGACGACGCCCTCGCGCGCGCACGCGAGCTGGTTCGCGGTCTCGAATCGCTGCGAGAGCGCCGTGGTGAGGCCGCTGAGGGGCAGGACCAGGGCGATGCATCCGGTCAGGGGCAGCAACAAGGCCCAGGCCAGGGTCAGGGCCAGCAGCCGGGTCAGCGTCAAGCTCAAGGCCAAGGTCAGGGCCAGCAACCGGGTCAGCGTCAAGCTCAAGGCCAAGGCCAAGGCCAAGGCCAAGGTCAGGGTCAGGGTCAGGGTCAGGGTCAGGGTCAGGGTCAGGGCCAGCGACCGGGACGAGGGCAGGGTCAGGGGCAGGCCCAGCAGCAGGGAGAGGCCCAAGGCCAAGGCCAGCAACAGGGCCGGGGCCAGCCGGGAGGGCAGCGGGGAGGCGACCGTCCCGGTGGCGTCGCCGATGGTCGACCGAGCGGCGACGGAACACCCGGAACCGGGGCCCGCCAACTCGCCCGGGAGGCCGGCGTGAGGCGAACTGAGGCGGAAGCGCTCCGGCGGGAGGCGGCCGCCCTGGGAGCGGAGACCGGCGACCTCGATCGGGCCATTGCCCGCCTGCGGGAATTCGAGAATTCCGCCGCCGCCGGGGCCGACCCCCGCGGGCTCGATCAGTTGCAGGAAGCAATCATCGCCGGGTTGCAACGTTTTGAATTCGGGCTGCTGCGCAAGTTCGTGACGGCGGATCAGCCGGCTCTGGGGGCGCCCGTGGCCGTCCCGCCGGAGTACCGGGGGCAGGTCGAGGAGTACTATCGCTCGCTGGGACGGCGGCCCCGCTGATTCCGGGCGTCGGCGCCGCAATGCTGGGTCGCGGCGCGGTGTAGGGCGGCCGCAACGTGCGAAAAATGGTCAGCGCATCATCCGTTCGGCTGGTGCGTGATTTGCATTTCAATCTTCAGATGACACCCCTCACACCGCGCGCTCCAACCCAGACTACCACCGACGCCCTGTGGCGCCGCTGGCGCGATGCTGGGGACCAGGATGCCCGCCGGGAACTGCTCGGCCGGTATCTGGGCCTCGTCCACCACGCGGCACGAGAGGTCGCGCCCCGGGTCCGTGACGCCGTGTCGCTCGAAGAGCTGGTGTCTGCCGGTTCGCTCGGGCTGCTGCAGTCGATGGACGGGTTCGACATCGATCGCGGTCTCGCGTTCTCGACATTTGCAATGCGGCGCATTCGCGGCGCGATTCTCGATGAGTTGCGCGCGCGCGATCCGTTGTCACGGACCGACCGTGCCCACGCACGGCAGCTCGACGGCGCATCGGCCGAACTGGAACAGCGCTTTGGGCGCGCGGCCACACTGCAGGAGATCGCCACGCATCTCGGGATCGATGGTGAGACGGTCCATCGCTGGCGCGAGCGAACCTCGAGCGCGGGACCCGTGTCGCTCGAAGGCGAACCTGGGGCACGCGTCCTGGCCGACCGGCTCGGCGATCAGGGTGGCGACATCGTACACGGGCAGGTGGAACTCGCCGAGCGCGACGGAACGCTGCGCGCCGCACTCGCGGGCCT
>JAZJZU010000062.1:0-24298 GCA_040389605.1 Gemmatimonadota bacterium | reverse complement strand
GGAAGCCGGGATGGCGACGCCCTGCTTGCCGGCGATGAAGAATCCGAGGGCCATCAGGAACGAGGTCACCATCGCCGCGATCTCGCACCAGGCATTGATGCGCCACCAGAACCAGCGCAGGAGGTAGAGCAGCCCTGTGCCTGCCCCCACCGAGAGCAGCAGCGTGAAGGCCTGCTTGGCATCATCGAGCACGAACGTGAACGCAACTCCGAGGATGGTCAGGAGCAGCGTCGTGACCCGACCCATCATCACGTAATGACGTTCACTCGCATCGGGCCGGATGAACCGTCGCCAGAGATCGTGCACGAGATACGAGGAGCCCCAGTTGAGGTGGGTCACGATCGTCGAGACATAGGCCGCGAGCATTCCGGCGATCATCACGCCCAGGAAGCCGTGCGGGAGGAACTTCAGCATCGCGGGATAGGCCATATCGTGGCCCACCAGCCCTGGGTCGACATTCGGGAAGGCCACCCGGATCGAATCGAGCGTGGGGAAGACCAGAATCGAGGCGAGCGCGACGATGATCCACGGCCAGGAGCGCAGGGCATAGTGCGCCACATTGAAGAACAGTGTGCCGGCGAGGGCGTCGCGTTCTGACTTGGCCGCGAGCATCCGCTGTGCGATGTAGCTGCCCCCACCGGGTTCCGCCCCCGGATACCAGACCGACCACCATTGCACGGTGAGCGGAATCACGAAGATGGAGAGCGTCAGCCCCCAGTCGCTGAAGTCGGGGACGAGGTTGAGGGTCGAGGCCGGGAGTCGCGACACGATGCCGGCCATTCCGCCGACTTCGGGTTGCTGCAGCGCGAAGTATGCTGCCGCGAATGCGCCGGTCATCGCGATGCCGAACTGAATGAAGTCGACAACCAGTACGCCCCAGAGCCCCGACGTGGCGGCGAACACCACATTCAGGATGCCACAGATGAGCAGCGTCTTTCCCATCGGCCAGCCGAGCACCACGTTGGCAATCTTGGCGGCGGCGAGATTGACCGACGCCATAATGAAGCAGTTGAAGAACAGCCCGAGATACACGGCCCGGAAGCCACGGACCAGCGAGGCCGCGCGCCCGCTGTAGCGCAGCTCGTAGAACTCGAGGTCGGTCAGGACCCCGCTCCGTCGCCACAGGCGGGCGAAGAAGAACACCGTTGCCATTCCGGTGAGCAGGAAGGCCCACCACTGCCAGTTGCTGGCCACGCCGCCCGTGCGGACAAAGTTGGTCACCAGATTGGGCGTGTCGGTGCTGAAGGTGGTGGCCACCATCGAGACACCAATCAGCCACCACGGTGCCGAGCGTCCCGAGGTAAAGAACTCCGCCGTGCTGCTGCCGGCTCGCCGTGCGAGCAGCACGGGCGGAATGAAGCAGATGACAATCGAGGCGAGGACGATGCCCCAGTCCAGCGAGGTCGGGTTCATTCGCCCGTCCGGGCGCGCTGCCAGGCCCCGCGCGTGAAATCGGGAAACTTCATCGGGGCACTCCCCTTCTTGAGTGAGGCCTCACTGAGTGGCCAGGGCGCGCTCCAGGCCGCCGCATCGTAGACATCGAAATCTGGTGGCAAACCTTCCCGCATACACTCCGCCAGGCGGTACGCCATGATGTAATCCATCCCCCCGTGACCGCCCTTTGCGCGCGCGATGGCCCCGACGCGTTGCCAGAGTGGGTGAGTATGCTCGGCCTTGAAGCCGTCAATCGGCTGAAACCGTTCGCCCCCGTCCTGGCCGTCGAGATAGATCCGTGCTGGATAGTCCTTGAACACGCCCTTCGTGCCACGGATCGAGTTGAGACGATCATAGGGGGTCGGCATTGTCACGGTATGCTGCAACACGATCGTCTTGCCGCGCATCGTCTTGATGAGCGACGTGTTCATATCGCCTTCGATGTAGTGTTCGCGCCACTTGGGATTGTCACGCGCGACGTGGGCCTCACGCCAGAGCGACAATCCGCGTTCGGCGGTCGCCATCGAGACGAGGTAGTCGAAACGATCTCCCTTGTGGATGTCGAGGTACCACGCCACCGGTCCGAGTCCGTGGGTGGGGTAGAAGTTGCCCTGGCGATTCGTGTGGGGGAGCCGGCGCCAGAGGCCTTCATCCTTGTCCTCGAACAGCAACTCACGCAGGTCGTGGATGTAGGCGGCCTCGGCGTACAGCACTTCGCCGAAGAGCCCCTTCTTCACCATTGTGTCGACCAGCATCTCGTTGAAGTCGTAGCAGCAGTTTTCCATCATCAGGCAGTGCCGGCGCGACCGTTCGGAGGCCTCCACGAGCGACCAGGCCTCTTCCAGGGAGGTGGCGGCCGGTACCTCGGTCGCGGCGTGCTTGCCGGCTCGCAGTGCCGCGAGGCAGACCGGGGTATGCCACGGCCACGGGGTGGCCGTGTAGACGATATCGATGTCGTCGCGGGCGACCAGCCGTTCGAAGGCGTGATCACCATCGGTATAGAGGGCCGGCTCAGGCTGCCCCGCGTCGGTGACCAGCTTGGCGCCACGCTGCGCCTTGGAAGGGACGATGTCGCAGAGGGCAGTGATGCGGACGCCGTCGACCGCGAGCAATTCCCGAAGCACCGAGGTTCCCCGCAACCCCGTGCCCACAATCGCTACTCGCACCGTGGCGTGGCGCTCGAAGGGAACTCCCATCATCGTGGTGGCCTGGGGAAGTTGCGGCGGCGCCTCGGCGATGCCGTCGACTCGTTCCGGACCCAGGGCAAATGCGGCGCCGGTGGCGCCTGCCACCTTCAACAAGTCGCGCCGGGACAGCGGCGCGTCGGGAGGACCGTGCGACATATGCGGGATCCGGCTGAGGTGGGACGGGGTGGGCGACGCAAATCAGGCCGCTGCGGATTGTAGCACCTCCCTCGCGCCGACGCGAGGCGTTGCACTGGGTCATCGGGCACTGGGGTGCCTGTGGCTGCTATCTTCAGCGCATCCACCTCAGACCATGACCACCACGCCCACGCCCCGCCCGCTCGGCTTCGCCGCCGCCCTCGCCACCGTCGTCGCCAACATCATCGGCACGGGGGTGTTCGTCACGCTCGGACTCCAGGTCCAGGAAACCACGGACGGTTTCACCCTGCTGGCACTCTGGTTCGTTGGGGGCCTCATCGCGCTTGCCGGTGCGCTCACCTACGGCGAACTCTCCGCCGCCGTCCGCGGCTCTGGTGGCGAGTATCGCTTTCTCGGACGCATCTACCACCCCGGCCTCGGCACCATTGCCGGGTGGGTTTCCGTCGCGGTGGGATTCGCAGCACCGGTGGCGCTCGCGGCGATGGCTCTGGGGCGCTATGCCGGACCACTGATGGGTGTGCCGGCCCGGACCCTCGGCATCCTCGCCATCCTGGCGGCTACCGGTGTTCATCTGCTCGCACCCGCAGTCGGCGGGAGGGTGCAGGTGGCGGTGACCGCGCTGAAGGTGCTGCTGATCCTGGCGTTCATCACGGCAGGCTGGGTCCGTGGGCCCGAGGCCGGGATGAGCTTCGCTCCCGACGCGGCGTCGTTCGGAAACCTCGCAAGCGGATCGTTCGCGCTCTCGCTCGTGTTTGTTTCGTACGCCTATTCCGGATTCAATGCGGCATCATACTTCCAGGCAGAAGTCACCGATGCCGAGCGCACCGTCCCACGAGCGCTCGTGCTCGGTACCCTGCTGGTGACGGCGCTGTACGTGGGCCTCAACTGGGTGTTCCTTCGCACGACCCCCGTCGAACTGCTCTCGGGCCAGATCGAAGTCGGCGCGATCGCGGGAGAGCGGATCTTCGGAGCGGCGAGCGGTCGGTTGATGAGCGGCCTGATCGCGTTGCTCCTGGTGTCGTCGATCAGCGCGATGACCCTCGCGGGTCCGCGAGTGATCGAGGCGATGGCCGAAGACCTGCCGCCGCTGCGTCCGCTGGCGCAGCGAACTGCTACCGGGTCGCCTGCGCGCGCGGTGCTGCTGCAGGGCGCGCTCGCGCTCGCCTTTGTCCTCACCGATTCCTTTGATGGTGTCCTCACCTACGCCGGCTTCACCCTGACGCTGTTCACTTTCCTCGCCGTGATCGGCGTGATCGTCCTGCGACGGCGTGAACCGGACCTCCCGCGGCCGTACCGGGTCTGGGCCTATCCGTGGACTCCGCTGTTCTTCGCGGGCTTCTCGTTGTGGACCCTGCTGGTGGTGATTCGCGACCGACCGATGGAGGCCGTCGGCGGCGCCGTAACGCTGGGCATCGCGGCCCTGCTCACCTGGCTCGTGACGGAGCGGATGGCGGTCGAACAGGGCGGTTGAATACAATGCGGGGCGCCCTCCGAAGAGGGCGCCCCGCGCGGAACGGTACCGAACGTGGCCGCTAGCTGATCAGGTAGGATCCGAGGATCGAGTCCATAACCGCCGCCGGAAGCGAGTCGACGTCGCTACCGTGCGCAAACACGCGGCGAACACCCTTCCACCAGTTGGTCGCCCATCGTCCCGTGGGAAGCGCGGATTCGATCACGCCCTTCTTCCGGTTTGCCGCGTGGACGTACTTCCCGTCGCCGATGTAGATGCCGACGTGGTCCACGGCCTTCCCCTTGCCGAAGAACAGCAGGTCGCCGGGCCGCAACAGATCGGGATCCTTGGGAATCGAGATGCCGAGCTTGGCCTGCTCGCGCGAGGTGCGCGGCACGGCAAGGTCGAACTTCGCCATCACCCACTGCACCAGCCCGGAACAATCGAATGCCTTCCCAGGTGTCTTGGCGCCGTACTTGTAACGCAGTCCGACCTGATCGCGCGTCAGGGCAACGAGCGAGTCGCGCTCGGGCGCCTTGAGAAACATCCGGGAGATGGTCGCGAAGGGCTTCTCATTCTTCGAGAAGCTGGCGGACTGTGCTGCGAGGGGAGCCGAAGCACTCGCCACCAGGAAGGCAGCGAGCAGGGCAGGCGATCGAAGGTGGCACAACAGCTTCACGGGCGCTCACAACGAAGAAGGCGACGGGTCGGCAACAGGTCATTCTAGCATCGGTTGCCGGCCTCGTCTACTTCACCGCTGTTTCAATCTGAACCAGCGACTACGCGATCAGGACCACCAGCAGGATGACACCCAGAACGAGGGCGAGCGTGGAGATCGTGAAGGTCTCACGCCGGCGGGCCTGGGCCATTTCGTCGCGCGGCGCTTCGCCCGGGAGCTGGTACTGCACCTTGGGCAGCGGAGCGGCGACCCTCGGGCCCGGAAGGGTAGCGGACTGAGCGGATGGCGCCTGGGCCGAGGCCGTTGCCGGGACTGCGGCTACACTGAGCCCGAGAAGGAGCGCGAGGAGCGGGAGGCGGGATTTCATGCGGAACTCCATTGGAGAGGAATATCAGGCCGTACTCACAATGGGACGTTGGCCGCCCCGAGAGATGCACTCCTGCTGCGAGTCGCGCTAGAGAATTCGCTGCCCGAAGGCACTGGCCATCAGCCCGACGGCGAGCTCTGCAGTCTGGTTGAAACGGTCCAGCACTGGATTGACCTCCACGAGATCCATCGAGACCACGCGTCCGGTGTCCCAGAGTGTCTCCATCGAAAGATGGGCTTCGCGGTAGGTCGCACCCCCACGTACGGGCGTCCCAACCCCCGGCGCTTCCTGTGGATCGACAAAATCCAGGTCGAGTGAGACGTGAATGCCGTCCGTGCCGGCGCTGACCTTCGCAATGGCCTCGGCCAGGATGGTGCGGAGTCCGCGCTCATCGAGGTCGCGCATCGTGTACACCGTGACCCCGAACTCTCGCGCGTTGGCACGTTCGGCCTTGTCGAGATCCCGTGCACCGATGATGACGGTGTGCTCGGGCCGGACTGCCGGTGACGGCGAAGCGAGTGATGCCATCACCGGGTCACCGTGTCCGAGCAGGTGCGCCACCGGCATACCGTGCACGTTGCCGCTGAGGGTGCTCTCGGGCGTGTTGATGTCAGCGTGTGCGTCGAGCCAGATGAGGCCGAGACGCTGGCCGCGCGCCGCGAGCGCCGTGGCGACCCCCGCCACGGAGCCCGCGCTGACGGAATGGTCGCCACCGAGTACCAGGGGAATGTGTCCGTCGCGCACCAGGGCAGCGGTCCGGCCGGCGACATCGCGACAGACGTTCGCGATGGTCGCGAGGTAGTCGAGCCCATCCTTGAACCCCAGGGTCTCGCGCGTGGGCACCGCAACGTCACCGGTATCGATGACGGCGTGTCCGAGTGACTCGAGCCGCGTGGCAAGCTGCGCCAGCCGCACGGCCGAGGGGCCCATCTCGACGCCGCGTCGCGCGGCGCCAAGATCGAGTGGAACTCCGAGCAATGCAATGGAAGTCATATCGAAAGTTACCTGATCGTCTCGCCGGGAGGGGGCGCGAGCACGCGGTCGGCCAGACGACCCGGCAGGAGGTTGCGCAGCGCGTCGGGCGTTCCGGTGAGTGCTGGCCCGGTTCCATAGTGATGAGGAATGATCCATTCCGGTGCCACCAGCTCGCAGGCCTTCGCGGCTTGACGTGGCCCCATCGTGAAGAAGTCACCGATTGGCAGCATCAGGACAGTCGGCCGGTAGAGCTCCGCGATCAGGGCCATATCGCCAAACACGCAGGTATCGCCGGTGTCATAAATCACGGTGCCGTTGGGGAGTTCGATGATCAGGCCGCAAGGGTCGCCAACCGACCGGAGTCGACCATCGGTGGCAGGCAACGATGAGGAGTGCAGCGCCTGTGTCAGCGTGACGGTGATGCCCTGGATGGTGGCGGCACCACCCTTGTTGAATCCGACGAGCTGCGCCTGCGGCACGCCCTCGGCCGCCATTTCGGTGGTGACCTCCAGCGACGATGCGATGGTTGCACCCGATTCGAGTGCAATCGCCGAGGCACCACCGACGTGATCGTCGTGGCCGTGCGTGAGCAGGATGAGCGATGCGGCACGGGCCAGCGCTTCGGCATTGGCAGGCGCGCGCGGGTTCGTGATCCAGGGGTCAATCAGCAGCCCCACGCCCTCAGGCTCCGTCTGGAGATGGAAGGCGCTGTGGCCGAGCCAGGTAATGGCGCATCCGAGTCGGGAAATGGCGGGAACTCCTGAGTAGAGATGGCCTTGCGGCCAACGGGACGCTTCATAGGATACAGGCAGACACACGCGATCGGAAACAGCCCCAGGTCGTCCCCCATTCTGGAGAATTGCGATGTCGCCCTTCCCTCGGATGATGCTCGTCAGTGCCATTGTCCTTTTGGGCAGCTGCATCGGCAGGGATGACTCCGTGCTGCCGGCTCCCGGACCCGCGCCCGCTCCGCCGCCGGCGAAGGTCGACCCCAACGAAATTGAGGCCCAGTATGTGAATTATCTGGGCGGCGCCGCCGGGTATTCGTCGACGGGTCGTCCACGAGTGCGCGTAACGCGTGACGGGGCGCCCGTGCACGGGGTCAGCGTGTTCTGGGGGGTTAACGAGGGTCACATCACGCCGGCCAGCTCGGTGACCGACCTCAACGGCTTTGCCGAGGTTCAGGACTGGCGCCTGGGTCTTACGCCGGGGGAGCAAACCGCGTGGGGTGCCCTCGGCGCGGAAGATGGCGCGAAGCGGGCATACTTTACGGCAAGGGTCTCCCCTCGACCGTGACCCGACCGTCGATGTCGAAGGAATATCTGAATTTCGAAGCCCGGGCGGCAGGAGAGGATCCTGTCGCCCGCCTTTTGTCGGCCGTGGTGGATAGAACCGTCCGATACTTCACATCGTAGGCCTTGAGGAGGACGGGCAATCAGGGCCTGAGCCAATCGTCTCGACCAGCTGCCTCGTCGTCTGATCCGCTCTTCCTGTGGCGACTGATCACCGCTTCTGCTCCGAACCGGGACCTGTCGCGGTGTCGCGTGGAGGGTCCGGCGCAAATTGCCTGCAGTCTGCCACGGAATATTCAATCGGAGCAGCAATGCGTTACGATCGGAAAAGAGCAATCACGCTTTCGGTACTCGCCGCGCTGCTCTCCGGCTGTGGCTCGAGTGGAGGGGAGACGTTGCCCCCACCCTCACCGCCACCCCCATCGCCGGAAAGCGCAACCATCAGGTTGTACACTGCTGGAGGTGCGCGAGTGGAACCGGCGACCGTGACCGTACCGGTTGGTACCACGGTGTCCTTTGTCTGGGAAAATGGCTTCCACGATCTCGTGCCGACCGGCACGCCGACGTTTGCGGGGGTGACCAGTGCCACCGATCCACCAAAAACCTATCAGGTCACGTTTACGTCCCCCGGTACCTACAGGTTCTACTGCAGCGTGCACGGAACCACGACGACCGGGATGCGCGGTACGGTAATCGTCCAGTGAAGTCGCCGGTGCTGTTCCTGCTGCTCAATGGGGCCGTGGCCTTGGGGATTTCCGCGCAGGCGGTCCCGGATGCCGCTCGCGTTCGCGGTACTCTCGCCTTCGATGCCTCCGCCACCCTGGGCGCATTCACCGGTTCGACCTCGACGCTCACGGGGCGACTCGCGGGTGCGCCAACCCTTGCTGGCGTCCGGGGCTGGGTGGAGGCACCCGCTCGATCACTGACGAGCCGCAACGGCAAGCGCGATCGGGACACCTGGTCCTCGCTCGAGGTCGAGAAGTATCCAACGATACGATTCGACCTTGACTCCGTTGCACCAGGAGCCACGAGTGGTGATTCGCAGGCCGTCGCGTTGCACGGTCGATTCCATCTGCACGGGGCGGAGCACGCCGCCACGCTCCACGGGTGGCTCTGGCGTACCGGAGCGGCATCCCGTTTCCGGGGCGCCACTCCGCTGAATGTGAAGGATTATGGGGTGGGCGGGCTCACCAAGGCGCTCGGGATGCTGCGAATGAATGAGCACATCACGGTGCGCGTCGATGTCAGTTTCGACAGCGACGCGCGAGAGTGATCTGGTCGTCACGCACCAGGGGCTAGTCGATGGGCATCGCTTCGCCGTAGAGCGCGTTGAAGAGAAAGCGGAAGGTGCCTTCCGGCTGCGCCCGGAAGAGAATCTCCGGCCCGTAGAGATACGCCGTTCCGGTGCCGACCTTCGCGGTCGCCATCGTCACCCCATCCTTCAGGTATTCCTCGCCGATCGCCCAGCCCGATTTCAGTGGTTCGGCCTCGCTGAACCATCCGAGTCGCGTCAGCCCCTTGGCCTCGGCCCCAGGGAGGAATCGCCAAACCGGCGAATTATCGAAGAACACGTCGGTGGTCGTGTGCGCCCCCGCGGCTACGGCCTGCGTGGTGTCGACCGTCACCCGCAGTACTGAGCCAGGGATGTAGTACTTGTCGCTGGAGAGGGGGCGTGCGGTGCCCTTGGCTGAATCATCGACGAGCTGATTCTCCATCGGCAGCCCGAGACCGATTGCGAGATTACTGGCCGACGAACCGATCGCCACGATGCGGCCACCCTGTTCGAGGAAATGCTTGAGCTGGGGAACGGTCGTCGCCGCGGTGACGTTGCCGAGTCGCTCACGGAACTCCGACGGGATCGAGGCGGTATCGAGCCCGCGGCCGCCACCGAACTGGCCACCGCCTCGTGGTGCGCCGGGAATTGCTCCATCGACGAAGATCAAAACGTCAAATTGCTTGCGCAGGTCGCCGGCGTCGAGTCGAGGGGCATAGACGACCTCGAACGGGGCCTCGTACTTCTCCAGGATCCATCGCGTCCAGCCAGAGGGCATTGATCCACCGTAGCGGTCCCACAGCCCGACACGGAGCGACTTGATGTGCTCGCCCCTGGCGCGTGAAGCCGTGGCGGTGGTCGGGAGCCCTCGATCTCGTGCCAACGTCGCGAGGATCGCGACGCTCGCTGGCGTGCGACGAACGAGGAATGAGCCATCCGCCATCCGCTCGACCGACTGCTTCGCCTTGAGCAGTCGATTCACGGCAAGAAAGGCATCGGTGGATCCCGCCGAGAGGAGCCACGCACGGGCGGACGCATCGAACGGTGCGGCGTCCGGTCGAATCTCCTCCGAGGTGATCGGCACAAGTGGCGCCTCGAAGGCATCGAGCACCCGGTCGAAGCGAATTCCCATCTGGTACGCAAGCGTGTAGCCAGCGTTGTCATACGGTCGCTTGGGCGGGCCGCCGGGATACTGGAGGTCGGTCGGGTGGTGTTGCGGTTCGAACATATCGAGCACGTGGGGGCGGAAGGCCTGGTCGCCACGCACAACGAACGAACCGCGCGGGTAACTGATGCCGTTGATGGTGAATGGCGCCGTGGCCTTCTGGATCTCGATGCCCGAGGTCGACAGCGCCTGCAGGAAATCGATGGCATTCCCCATCTCGGGCTGGCCGGCCGGGATGACGTAGGCGCGCGGATCGCGGCGCGCCGGGTCGCGCAGGACCGCCGCCTCTGCCTGCTGGGCCGCTGCGCCCTGGAGCCCGGTGGCCGCCTTTGCGGCGGCGGCGATGATCGCGGGCTCCGCGGTCCAGCTGTCGCGCGACCCGCGCTCGATGGAATTGCGGCCCATTCGCCAGAAGTTGAACAGCAGGTCTTCGCGGTAGCGTGACGCGAGATCGAGGATCGCGCGATTCGCGGTCATCGAGTAGTCAATCGATTGCCGGAAATGCCACGGGCCCCACTGGACCGGAAACACACCGTCGCCGCTGGGCAACTGCCGGTCGAGGCGCAGCGGGATGGTTTGCGGCGTGGGATTGCCGATCGATTCGGTGAGGATGCCGATCATATTGTGGAAGTAGCCCGCGGTGCGCAGGCCGCCGTTCCACCAGGTGGAGTAGGAGGTGGCATTCTCATCGACGATGCCGCCCTTCCCCTCGGCAGCAAAGCGACGCTGCATCGCCATTCCGACCCAGTCGAGCGAGGTGGGAATGAGGGGGTCGAAGAAGTAGTTGAACGGATCGCGGAAGGGGGGCGTGAACATCACCGAGCCCGCGGGGCCGGTCTGGTGGTGATTGTAGATCACCTGCGGGTACCAGGTGAGGTACTGGATTCGCGATGCGTTGCGCGATTCGGGAAGCGCATTGCGATAGAAGTCGCGGTTGTTGTCGTGGCCGGCGTACTTCTCGTAGAGCCGGGGCAGTCCGTTGGTGGAGCGCTTGAGCGAATCGGCCTGCCGCATATACCAGTCGGCCACGAGTTCCATTCCGTCCGGATTGACCTGGACCGCCAGGATGATCACGTCGTCGAGAATCCTGAGCGTTTCCGGGTCATTCATCGAGACAAACTGCCACACCAGTTCCAGCAGCTGGTTGGCGCCCAGCACTTCATCGGCGTGCAGCCCGCCATCGATCCAGATCACGGCCTTGCCCTCCGCGGCCAGCCGATGCGCCGTGGCTTCATCAATGCGCCCGCGCGCAAGCTGTTCGCTGGTGCGGCGATACTCCTCGAGTCGCGCAAGGTTTGCAGGCGACGAGAGCACGGCCATCAGCTGGGGACGTCCCTCGGCGGTGAGTCCGATGGTGTCGAGCTTCATCCGGGGTGACTGCGTCGCCAGCTGCTCCCACCAGCGCTGCAGCGCGGTGTAATTGGGGAGGCGATAGTCGGCGCCGATGGCGTGGCCGAGGGCCTCCTCGGGCGTCGTGAGGCGGGTCTGCGCGGAGAGCGGAAGCGCGAGGCAGAGGAGGGCCGCGATCGAACGGAGCAGTTTCATTGGACGCCCGGGTCGAGGAAAGAGTGGGGAGATGTTAGCCCGCCGCGGCCGCTCCGCGTCCGGCCAATCGGCCAGTGGCCCAGGCCCAGGCGAAGTTGTAGCCGCCGATCGGACCGAAGGCATCGAGCAGCTCGCCAGCAAGGAAGATTCCCGGAAGAATACGACTTTCGAGGCTTCGTGGTTGGACCTCGCTCAGCGCGACGCCACCGCCGGTCACTTCGGCCTTTTTGTATCCCTCATCGGCCGTCCAGGGCAGGGGATAGCGGAGCAGCACATCGAGCACCGCCTGGCGATCGGCTCGGGTCAGCTGGGCCAGCACCTTCTGGCCCGGAACGCCGGCGTCGGTGAGGAGACGATCGGCGAGGCGCGAGGGGAGCCATTGCCGGACGGCACTGGCCACCGACTGCGCGCCGGGGGAAAGCGACGTCTCCCACTGTTCGGCGCTGCGCGTGCCCCAGTGGACCGACAGGCGGGCCGGCGGTGCACCGGCGAGGCGGCCGCGGACGGCCACGTGCGAAATATCGAGCGGCGCGGGTCCGCTGAAGCCGCGATGCGTGAAGAGAAAGCCGCCGGTCGCCGAGCGCTTTTCGAGTTCACTGATCGCCGTGATGGTCACCGTGAGCGATATGCCCGCGAGGTCGGTGAAGCTCGATGGCTCAAGCGTGAGCGGGGTGAGGGCGGGGTAGGTGGGGTGGATCGTGTGCCCCAGCCGCTCCAGCAGCGTGAGTCCGAGGCCGTCGGACCCGGTTTGCGGGACGGAGCGCCCGCCTGTGGCGAGGACCACGGCGTCGACGGTTGCCGGCGGTGCCTGGGCGAAGATCAGCTTCCATTGCGCGCCGTCGCGCGACAGGTCCACGAGCCTGGTGTCGGGGACGAACTCCACTCCGCGCCGTTCGGCAAACCGGAGGAGTGAATCGCGCACAGTGCGGGCCTTGTTGGCCACCGGAAAGAGTTTTCCGGTTTCGGGCTCGAGCACGAGCGGAATCCCCACCTCTTCTTCGAAGAAGCGCTGCTGCTCGGCGAGGGGCCAGCTGCGCAGCAGGTTCCGCATCGTATTGGGCGACGAAGCGGTCACATAGCGGCGCGGATCGATCTCGGAGGGGAGGACGTTGCAGCGCCCGCCGCCGGAGATCAGGATCTTCCGGCCACCGTCGCTCGTGGCCTCGAACAGCCGGACCCGGCGGCCCGGACCTGCTGCGTGAATGGCGGCCATCAGGCCCGCGGCCCCCGCGCCGATGACAGCGATCTCTCTCATCCACTAGAATCTACCGCACTCCGGTGTTCTGCCCTGCGCCGGAATTTCGCCATCCGAGGCCCACTTGGTGGTTCAGCGCAGCGCGCACGTCTTTTCGGAGCCCACGGGGCGTCGCTGGCAGCGCGTGCGCACGGGGGTCTACCTCGTCGGGGTGCTCTCCACGCTCGGCATTCTGGGGCTGGTCGTCTCCGCGCTGCTGCCACCGTCATTGCCGCGCTATGACGCCTTCACGCCCGCGGCCCGAAGCCCTCTGCCCGCGGTCGTAGGGTCGCGCGCTGCCCGCCTGCGGGAGGCCGCCCGCGAGCGGCTCTACCGGGCGCTGCGGCACCAGGGCCGACCGGCCGCGGCTCGACCCTCACACTTGCGGCTCCATCCCAGCGGCACCGACAGGGGCACGCTGGATCCGGTCATCGCCGGGTTCTACGTGAACTGGGACGACAACTCCTTCGCCTCGCTCAAGGCACACATCGGACAGCTCGACTGGGTGATCGCCGAATGGGGCTTCGTCCTCCCGGGCGGCGATTCGCTCCAGCTGAAGATCGACCCCAAGCTGTTGTACCTGGTGCAGTCGCTTCCCGATTCGAGCCGACCGCGCGTGCTCCTGATGCTCAGCAGCGTGACGCAAGGCGCAGGGGAGTTTGGCGGCAGCGGTGGTCCGCAACTTCTCGCCGACTCCGCACGGCGGCACCGCTCGGCGCGTCAGGCCGCGAATGCCGTGCGGCGTCTCGGGCTCGCAGGGATCACGCTCGACTTCGAGAGTCTTCCAGACCGTTCACTCCCCGATGTGGAGCTGTTTCTCGGCGACCTTCGGCGGGAACTGGGCCCGGGCCCGCTGTTGACGATGGCGATCGAACCCTCCCTCTCGCTGAGCTGGGTGCGCCGCTTCACCGCCAGGTGCGACCGTGTGATCCTGATGCTGTACGACGAGCACTACGGCAAGGGGCCGGGGTCGGAGGCCGGGCCCGTCGCGAGTCGCGCGTGGTACGCCGCACAGGCCAGTCGCCTCCTCGCGGCCGTGCCCGCCGCGAAGGCGATCGCCGCACTCGGCGCCTATGGCTACGACTGGAGTGACGCCGAAACGGGGAGTGGCGACGCGGCCACGACGCAGGATGTCTGGCGCTTTGCGCGGGAGCACGGAGTGCTCCCGAGGTTCGACACCGTTTCCCGGAACCCCTACCTCGCCTGGACGGATCCGGATTCCACCGATCACGTGGTCTGGTATCTGGACGCCGTGACGGGCCTCGACCAGATCCGTGCCGCCCGTCGGCTGGGGATTACCAGTCACGCGGTCTGGCGACTCGGCGAGGAAGACCAGTCGCTCTGGCGCGGGTTCGATGCACGAGGTCAGCTGCAGTCGCCCGATTCGCTCCGGACAATTGATCCCGGCTCGGATGTGGAATTCATTGGCGGAGGGGAACTGCTCGCGATTGCGAGTCATCCGGCCACAGGGAATCGCCAGATCGCGGTCAATGCGCAGGGGGACGTCACGAACGAAGTCGTGAAGCGGGTGCCGTCGCCGTGGGTCGTGGAGCGCACAGGGCGGCATCCTGGGCGGGTCGCGCTGACCTTCGACGATGGTCCCGACGGTCGCTGGACGCCGTCGATCCTCGACACGCTGCGCTCGCGGGGCGTGCACGCGGCATTCTTCATGATCGGCACGCACATCGAGGCCAATCCCTCGCTGACGAAGCGCGTTCTTGCCGAGGGACACGAGATCGGCAATCACACCTTCACGCATCCGAATCTTGCGCTCACGTCGGACTGGGTAACCCGGCTCGAAATTGACGCGAACGAGCGGCTGATCGAGGCGCTGCTCGATCGTCGCACGATCCTCTTTCGACCGCCCTACTTTGGTGACGCCGAGCCCACGACAGCCGATGAGCTTGTACCGGTCTCGCTGGCGACCGACCTGGGGTACATCAACGTGGGCACTCGAGTGGATGCCGAGGACTGGACCGACCCCCCACCCGACAGCATCATCGCGAACGTGCTCAACGCCTTGCCGCGCGGCGAAGTGGTCCTGCTTCACGACGGCGGGGGAGACCGCTCGCGGACCGTGGCGGCACTGGGCCGCCTGATCGACTCGCTCCGCGCGCGCGGCGACACCATTGTGCCACTGGGCACGCTCGCGGGACTTGCCCCTGACGTCGTGATGCCTCCCGTGCCGCGACGGGGCACGCTGCTCCGGGTTGCCGAGCTGTTCGCCTTCGGGGGAATCTCCCTGATGGAGCGGGGTGTGTACCTGCTCTTCCTCGTGGCAATTGTGCTGGGCCTTGGGCGCCTGGTCTTCATTCTCGGGTTGGCGATGGTGCAGCGGTTCCGCCAGCGGCCATTCTCGCCCGCGTTTCACCCGTCGGTGAGCATCATCGTGCCGGCCTACAATGAGGAACGGGTGATTGCGCAGACGGTGGCGTCGCTGCTGGAGCAGGACTACGCTGGCGACCTCGAGATCGTGGTGGTGGACGACGGCTCCCCGGATGGGACGGCGAACCGGGTGCGTGCTGCGTTCGGCAGGGATCCGCGGGTCTCATTGATCGTGAAACCCAACGGAGGGAAGGCGAGTGCCCTGAATGCGGGAATCGCCTCTGCCCGAGGGGAGATTGTGATCGGTCTCGATGCCGACACCCTCTTTGCGCGCGACACGGTGACCCAGCTGGTTGCTCCGCTGGCCGATGCGCGAGTCGGCGCCGTTGCAGGCAATGCGAAGGTCGGGAATCGGGTCAATCTCGTGACGCGCTGGCAGGCGCTCGAATACGTGACCTCGCAGAACCTCGATCGTCGAGCCTTCGCCCTCCTCGATTGCATCACGGTGGTGCCCGGCGCGGTGGGCGCCTGGCGGAAGCAGCTGGTGCTCGAGGCGGGTGGCTTCAGCGGTGATACGCTCGCCGAAGACCAGGATCTCACGCTGGCCATCGGCCGGCGAGGGCACCGGGTCGCCTACGCATCCAGTGCAGTCGCGTGGACCGAGGCGCCTGATACCCTCGCCACCCTCGCCAGGCAACGATTTCGCTGGGCGTTCGGAACACTCCAGTGTGCCTGGAAGCACCGCGACCTGCTGTTCCGGCCGAGCGCCGGAACCCTCGGCCTGGTGGCGCTGCCCAACGTCTGGATTTTCCAGCTGCTGTTTGCCGTGATCGCGCCGCTGGCCGACCTCCTCTTTCTCTGGAGCCTGGCATCGATTGCGCTCACGCAGCGCTCGCACGGAAGCACCTACGCCCTGGCCTCGCTCGAACACGTCGTGTCGTGGTATGCCATTTTTCTCGTCGTTGACTGGCTCGCGGCAGTGCTGGCGTTCGTGATGGAACCGGAAGAGGATCTGCGGCTGACCTGGCTGATCTTCCTGCAGCGATTTGCCTATCGGCAGGTGATGTACTGGGTGGTGGTGCGATCGTTCGTTGCGGCGCTGCACGGTGGACTCGTGGGCTGGGGAAAGCTCGAGCGGAAGGCCACGGTCTCGATGCCCGGCGCCTGACGAGGGCCTCTCTGCCTCACTCGGTCGAGGTCAGCCCGTATCGGTTGTCGCGGGGTTCATCGACCACCATCTTGAGTGAGCGTTCGCCGGCCTTGCTGCCCCGATCAATCCGGAGATTCTCGTTCGATGAGCCCGAGTCCAGCATCCCGACTGCCGCAGCGCCCGGATCCCGTACCACCACGCCCCGCACCGGCCGTGGATGTTGCGGGGCTCAAGTCACTGTTCGATGGTGAAACGGCGGCCCTCCGGGATGCCCTGCGGGCGCGGCTCGCCGATCCCCGCTTTGCCTATCGCTACGGCATCTCACATCACGAATACCGCGAGGTCGTGCTGTCGTGGCTTCGCGATCTTGCGGCGGATGGTCTCGGGGCGCTCGCCGTGGCGCCGGAGTTCGGCGGCGAAGGCAACCTGCGCGGATTCATGGCCGCGATCGAGACGCTTGGCTATCACGATCTCTCCCTGACCATCAAGTTCGGGGTCCAGTTCGGGCTCTTCCAGGGCAGCGTCCAGCTGCTCGGGACGCGCTGGCATCACGAACACTTTCTCCCACGCATCAGCCGCGGCGACCTCCTCGGCGTCTTCGCGATGTCGGAGCTGGGTCACGGGTCGAACGTGCGTGATCTCGAAACCACTGCCACCTACGACGTGGCGACGCAGGAATTCGTGGTGCACACTCCGTCCGGGAGTGCGCACAAGGAGTGGCTCGGCAATGCGGCGGCGCACGGGAGGATGGCCACGGTGTTCGCGCAGCTCATCGTTGGCGGCGCGCGCCACGGGGTGCACGCCCTCCTGGTTCCCATCCGCAATGCCGACGGCAGCACCTGTGAGGGTGTGCGGATCGCCGACACCGGCATCAAGGAGGGGCTGAACGGCGTTGACAACGGCCGCATCTGGTTCGATCAGGTGCGAGTGCCCCGCGAGCACCTGCTGAATCGCTTCGGTGATGTCTCGCCGGAGGGCACGTACTCCTCGCCGATTGCGAATCCATCCCGGCGCTTCTTCACGATGATCGGCACCCTCGTGGGAGGGCGCATCACGATCGCGCTCTCGGCCCTGTCGGCCGCGAAGAGCGCGCTCACGATCGCCGTGCGATACGGCAACCGTCGTCGCCAGTTTGGCGAAGAGGGGCAGCCGGAGACGCTGCTGCTCGACTATCGCACGCATCAGCGGCGATTGCTGCCCGCGCTGGCGACCGCAGTCGTGCTCGATCTCGCGCTTTCAGATCTGGTCGATCGGTTCGTGAATCTCCAGCCCGGTGAAAGCCGCGAACTCGAGGGCCTCGCGGCGGGGCTCAAGGCCTACACGTCCTGGGCCGCGCAGGAAGCGATCACCGATGCCCGCGAGTGCTGCGGTGGACAGGGGTATCTCGCGGTGAACCGGATTGCGGTGCTGCGTGGGGATATCGATGTCTGGACGACCTTCGAGGGCGACAACACCGTCTTGATGCAACTGCTTGCCAAGGCCCTGCTGACGGGCTACAAGGAAGAGTTCGCCGAGCTGGGAGTGATCCGCCTGATGACCCGGCGCGCACGGGCCGTGCTGAAGGCGATGAACCCGGTGTCGGCACGACGGGACGACGAAGACCACCTCCGTGACCCTCAGCAGCAGCTCGATCTCCTCCGGTATCGAGAAGAGCGGTTGCTCGATGGTGCCGCCCGCCGGATTCGTGCGGGGATGAAGAAGGGGAATCCCGCTGCGACGATGCTCGATGTCCAGGATCACCTGATGCATCTGGCCACCGCGCACGTGGAGCGCGTCGCGTTCGAGGCCGTCCAGCACGCCGTGAGCCGTGCCGACCGCGCGCTGAAACCAGTGCTCTCCCTCGTGCGTGACACCTTCTGGGCCACGCGCGTGGAGCGGGACCTGGGATGGTTCCTGATGAATGGGGTGGTGGAGACCCCGAAGGCCAAGGCGATCCGCTACCTGGTGAACAACTGTATGCAGGAGATGCGTCCGGTGGCCGAAGAGATCACGCAGGCGTTCGCGATTCCTGATGCCCTTCTCGCGGCCCCGATTGCATTCGATCCGCTGCCGACGGCGGGGAGCTGAGGCCGGGGGCGCTCAGGGCGCGTCAGGAGACTCCGCCGCGGCCGCCAGCAGTTCGGCGGCCGCGCGTGCGTGCGGGATCAGCCCAAACACTTCGCCCTTGGTGAGCCGGAGTCGGCCGGTGAGCGCTGCCTTGGCCGGGGTGATGGTGGCGGAGACGAGCGCGCGCCAGGTCGCCGCCGACGCGGTGAGCACAAAATCTGCGGCCTCTGCGTCGACGTCACGGCCTTCCCGGGCCTCGAGGCACCACCCGCGGTCAATCCGGACCCAGGCCTGACGCGGAGCGGCCTCTTCACCGGCCTCGACCAGCAGGAGCGATCCCACCCAGTCGGCGGCCGCATCGGCGAAGCGCGTTGATGTGTTGAGCACCCGCTGCCACCGGGCGACGCCGTCGGTGGTGAAGAGATCACTTGGCATTCCAGAAGCTTAGCGGGGTGCGAGCGCGACGCGGGGTCCGATGCCGTCGTGGCACCGGACCCCGTGGTCGTACGTCCAGACGGTGTCTACTGCTTGCGGAGCGTGATCCCGCCGTTGACGGTCTCGATCTTCAGCGCGCGACCGCCGCCGCCATTCCCGATCGTGCCGTGGAATGACTTGGGGCCCCACTTCCCCTCGATGGTGATCGGGAAGGCCGTGTTCACGCCGCCATTCACGGTCTCACCGCTGACCTCGGCCGCGAAACCGGCAGGGAAGGTGAGGTCGACGCCACCATTGACGGTCTCGACCTTCAGCGTGCCATCCCAGGTGGCCCTGGTGAATACGCCGCGCACCTGGCCGTTGACCGTGCTCAGCGACGAGGCGTTGGCGCCTTCGAAGCTGACCGATCCATTCACGGTCTCGGCGCGCACGGTGGCGTCGAGGCCGGTGATGGTGACACCACCGTTCACGGTCTCGACGTCGAGCCGGACGCCAGGCGGCACGCTGATCACATACGACATCGTGACTTCAACCCGGTCCTTTCCGCGCCACGAGTTGTTGTTGTCGCCCTTGCAGCTGGTGCGGTTGGGGTCGCGATTGAGGTAGATCGTGCAGACCGTAATGCCGCCGTCTCCTTCCTCCATAATCGCCTTCACGAGGCTGCCGTCACCGCGCTTCACGGTCTTGGTCACCGTGATCTCGGCCGAGCGGCCATTTCCCTGGGTGGCGCGGACTTCGCCGTTGATGTTCTCGATCCGGAGCCGGCTGCCGGGTGCCATCGTCTTGGTGAAGTGGTAGTCCTGGGCCGCCGCCGGCGTGGCAGCGATCAGGGTGGTGAGCAACAGAGTCAGGGTGCGCATCGGGATCAACCTCGGGATGAGTAGAGAGAGACTAGCGGCGGTGCAGCGCGATGTCGCCATCCACGCTCCCAAGCCGAAGCGTACGCGTGCCACCACTGCCGATGGAGCCCTCAATCGACCGGGGACCCCACTTGCCGCGGACCGTGAGCGGGAAGTCGCTGCTGAAATCGCCGTCGACAGTGGATCCCTTGACGGTGAGTGCGATGCCGGCTGGAAGGCTGACATCGATGCTGCCGTCGACGGTCCGCATCGTGGCGTCAGCAGCCCAGTCGCCCGACGTGATCGTGGCGTGAATGTCGCCGCTCACTGTGTTCAGTGTTGCGGGTGCGACACCGGAGTAGGTGATCGATCCATCGACCGTGTGAAGCGACGGGGCCGTATCGGTTCCCCGGACATCGATATTGCCGTCGACCGTATGCACGGCGAGCAGTGCCCCGGCCGGCAGGGTCACCACGTAGCTGATATCGACATCGAAATTGTCGCTGCCGTTCCAGTCGTTGCGGCTGCGCGAGGCGCAGGTATCCCGATCCGGCTCACCCCGGTGCAGATAGATGGTGCAGACGCGATATCCGTCATCGGTGCTTTCCATCACCGCCTTGACGCGAGTGCCGTCGCCCTTCCGTACGATCTTGGTCGCCACGATCTCGGCAGTCCGCCCGTCGCCACGGCTCACCGTCACGTCGCCATCGATGGTCGATATGCTGAGGTGCTGCCCCGGTCGCAGGGTCGGCGAGAATCGTGTGACCTGGGCACGCGCCGGAACAACGTAGAGCAGGAGCGTGGAGGCGAGTGCGATGATCGTCTGGTTCCGCATTGTGGCGGTCCTCTGGGCTGAGTGGGCAGCAACTGACCTACCGCTTTGACGCGGCTCGATCGCCCAAGGGTTGCAACGCGGGAGAGCGCTTCCAAACGTCACCGGGCACCTGCCCGATTGATCCGGATCGATCCGTTGAACGATTCAACCGTGACCCTCGCGGCGGCTCCCTTGCCAAGTACCACGGTGAAGTCACCGGGGTCGTTGTCGCTCGCATCGGCTGGCCGGAGGGCCGGGATCTGCGACTTGAAGTCGCCCCCAAAGGTCGACACCGCCATTCGTGCACTGACGTCGGCGGGAAGCGTCAAGGTGATGCTTCCCGTATGGCTTTCGAAGCTATAGTGCCCATCGGGGGAGAGCGGGCCCTCAAACTCCACCGGCCCGGTGACCGTGGTTGCCTCCACGTGACTCGATCGGATTCCGCGGAGTCGCACCGCGCCATTCACACTGCTGACCTCGAGCCGGCCGGTCGCGCCGTCGACGGTGACGTTGTCGCCGGTGGCATCGATGTTCAAGTGAGTTCCGCGGAAGTCGTTCACGGTCACTTCCCCGGTCACCGTTTCAAGCTCGAGTCTTCCCGTTCCGCCCGTGGTGCGAATCGATCCGTTGAATGACTCAGCCTGCAGATACGCCGGCACACCCTCGATCACCACGTTGCCGTTGAGCGACGAGATGCTCACCCGGGCCCACACGGGAACCGTCACCTCGAGCGTCCCGGTGGTCGTTGGCACACGATCCTCAACCGAGACGGACATCGTGCGTCCGTCGAGTTCCACGCTTCCGCCACGCACCGTCACGAGGTCGCCCTCGTGGCTCCTGAGCGTGATGCTCCGCATATGCGACTCGATCTCGACTTGCCCGCCGCGTGGCAGCCGGAGCGTCGTATCGGGTTCAGTCGGGCCCATCAGGAGGGCCGTGGCCAGGAGGATTGGAGTGATCATCGCCTGGGGCTCTCAGTTCACGAGCGGGAAGAGGCGAGGACGGCCACATTGCGCAGCACATCGAGCTTCTTGCGAAGGGTGGCGGTCAGGTAACGGGCCGCGCGCGGGTCAGCGGGCTCGGCCCGGCGCTGAGCCGCGGCATCCGCGATGGCCTGGTCGAGCACCTCGAGTGACCGCGTGAGGCTCGCCTGCGAGGCCGGGTCGAGCTTGTCCTGCAGCGAGCGCAGTGTGCCTTCGACCTGCACGATGGCGGCGAGCAGCGTGGTGTCTGCCGTCGACGTTACGGAAGCGGAAATGACCGGCAGGCCGGTGTCGCGTGGCAGCGTGACCGATGTCACCGGCGGGGCATTCCGGCGAAGCAGCGCCATTGTACCCCCGACCGATGCCACCGCGATCGCCAACCCTGCGGCGAGCGCCGTGGGCCAGCGGAGTCGTACCGTTCCCGGTACTGCCCTCGGGCGCAGTCTTGGCGCGATGCCGGGCCAGAGGTCGTGGTCTGGTGGTGCATCGCGCAGGTCGCGGATGGCAGCAGCCAGGCGGGGGTCGAGGTCCTGCGGATCAGTAGCCATCGAGCATTCTCCTCAGGGCGGAACGTGCCCGCGAGAGCTGGGATTTCGAGGTTCCGGGTACCAGGCCAAACTCCACGGCGATTTCCTCGTGAGTCCAGCCTTCCACGTCGTGCAGCACGAACACCTGCCGGGCACCCTCGGGGAGTCGCGCAATCGCTGCCTCGAGGTCCATTGTTGTTCCTGGCCAGGCGCTGCGTCCGGCGGCGTGCATCAACGGCGCATCGTCGTCCACGAACCAGGTGAGTTCCCGCTTCTGGCTCCGGCGACGGCTCAGGACCACATTCACCGCCAGCCGGTGGAGCCAGGTGCCGAATGCGCTCTCGGCCCGGAAGGTCGGGAGCTTGTCCCAGGCCCGGATGAAGACATCCTGGGTCAGGTCGTCGGCGGCATCGGGTCCGGCCATCCGCCGGACCAGGGTGTGAATTCGGCTGACGTGCCGGCGATAGAGCCGGGCGAAGGCGCCTTCGTCTCCGGACGCGGCGCGCCTGACCTCAGTGAGCTCGAGGTCGAGGGTCGGGGTGCCGCCGAGGGGCGTCGTGAGCGTCATCGCGTGGCTGTTCACACCCGGTAGGATGGAGGCGGGGTACAGAAGGTTGCAATGCTGAAACGGCGGGTCGGCCCCGGGTCAGGCCGGCCATTGCTGGGTCAGGCAATGAAAGGCGCCGAGTCCCCAGATCAGTTCGGTGCATTCGATCGGGATCACGCGGCGAGTTGGAAAGAGCGCCTGGAGCGTGGCCTGGGCCACGCGGTCCCGGGGCGGGTCGTAGGCCGGGAGCAGCACGACCTCATTGCCGATGTAGAAATTGGCATACGAGGCCGGCAGCCGCTGGTCGTCATAGACCACCGCGTGCGGCATCGGGAGGGTCACGACCCGGAGCGGCATTCCGTCCTGGTCACTCATCGATTCGAGACGGTGCAGATTGTCCTGGAGCAGGGCATAGTTTTCGTCGGCGGGATCCTCTTCGACGACGGTGACCACGGTCCGCTCATCGGTGAACCGGGCGATGTCATCGATGTGACCATCGGTGTCGTCGCCCACGATGCCATCGCCCAGCCAGAGAATGTGACGCACGCCGAGCCAGTCACGCAGCGTGGACTCGATTGCTTCGCGCGACAGATCGGGGTTCCGGTTGGGATTCAGCAGGCACGCTTCGGTGGTGAGCAGCGTTCCCGCGCCATTCACGTCGATAGAGCCGCCCTCGAGAATCATCCCGGGGTGCGCCACCGGAATTCCGAACTCGGCGGCAATGCGCGACGGGATGACATCATCGAGATCGTAGGGGGGATACTTCCCGCCCCACGCGTTGTAGCCCCAGTCGAGGATCAGCTGCTCGCTGCCGCGCTGGACGAAGATCGGGCCGTGGTCGCGGCACCAGGCATCGTTGGTCGGATGATGATGGAAGAAGACATTGCCGGTGGTCACGGCCGCGCTCGCCAGTACGCCTCGCGCGTCGGCCTCCATCTGCGCATCGGCCACGTTGATGTGGACCTCTTCTCCCGGCGAGAGGTGACGCACCATTTCCGCCACCACGCCCGGCACGGGATCGAAGTTGCCGGGCCAGGACGACTCACGATGCGGCCACGACAGCCAGGTGCCGCGGTGCCGGGCCCATTCGGCCGGCATCCGGAAGCCCCGCGGGGCGTGCAGGTCAGTCAATGTAGCGCTTGGTGATGTCGGCGTACGCGTCGATGCGGCGGTCGCGAAGGAATGGCCAGTGCGTCCGGGCCACATCCACGGCTGCGAGGTCGCAGTCGGCGAAGAGGACCTCTTCGCCCACGCCCGCCTTGGCGAGAATCCGGCCGCTCGGATCGGCAATGAATGACCCACCCCAGAACTCGATGCCCTGTGCTCCGGCTTCGCTCCCCGGCAGCACCTCGTGCCCAACCCGGTTCACGCTGCAGACATAGACCCCATTGGCGACCGCGTGGCTGCGCTGAATCGTCTCCCAGGCCGCCTGCTGCCGTTCGCCGTATTCGGCCTTCTCGGCCGGTAGCCAGCCGATCGCGGTGGGGTAGAACAGGATCTCGGCTCCCGACAGCGCCGTCAGCCGGGCCGCCTCGGGATACCACTGGTCCCAGCAGATGAGCACGCCGATCTTTCCGACCGCGGTCTGCCAGGTCCGGAAGCCCAGGTCGCCGGGCGTGAAATAGAACTTTTCGTAGAACTGCGGATCGTCCGGGATGTGCATCTTCCGGTACTTTCCGAGATAGCTCCCGTCGGCGTCGATGATGGCTGCGGTGTTGTGGTAGAGGCCCTCGGCCCGCCGCTCGAAGAGCGAGGCAACGATGACCACGCCGAGTTCCCTGGCGACGGCACTGAGGCGCTCGGTCGACGGGCCCGGGATGGCTTCGGCCAGCTTGAAGAAGTCGTGATCTTCCCTCTGGCAGAAATAGTACGAGC